>PKYZ01000407.1 GCA_003132865.1 Bryobacterales bacterium | reverse complement strand
TTGCGGATTCATTCGTCCTCCAATGGGGAGTGGATACGTGGGAATGCCTTAAGTAGAGCAGATGGTGTTTAGCATAGCGAAACCGGAAGGCTGGGGTCAAGCGCCGAACGCAGCGCTGTTAAACTCGGATTTCTCGTGAAACCCCAATCGCGAATCCCGGTCCTGGTGCGGATAAAGCTGGTGCACTGCCGCCCAGGGCCGGTTTCGATGGGCAGCCGTCCTGACTGGGCTGGTACTGGTCGAGTGCGCGATCCTCGCGGTGAACCGGCGCCGTTGCCCGTTGACCGATCTGGCAGGCCGCTACACAGAGGAGCGCACGGATAACTTCGACATCTACCTGCCGCTTTGGTTGGCCCGGCGCAACAAAACGATCTTTGGGACGATCTTCGCCGTCGGAGAATTGTTCTTGCTGTGGCGGTGGTTGATTTCTGGCCGGTAAGCCTGCTTCGCCGGGCGCATGCGTCAGCCGCCCGATTCCCGCCGCTGAAGCCACCGGCGAAGAGACTCCTGCGTCTCACCGGATCTGCGGCCCGCCAGGAGACACGCTGATATCTTCATCCAGATCCGGCCAGTGGATCCCCTCGCCACGCGCGATGAGACGCCAGTTGCCGCGCTCCGTTGCTGTCCCGTGTGCCAAACGCGGGAACCAGGCGAGTGGCACCGTGATCGTCCTGCCATCCGCCAGGTCCACAACCAGAGCGTCGTCGCTTACACTGTGGGCCAGTGCTTCCCTGAGTTCAGTCCCCGAAGTACTCATGCCATGACCTAAAACTTCGCCCTTCCCTCTTCCCGCTCCACGTGCACGTGGGGAGGCTCATCCCGGTCCGCCGAGTAAAAGAACAACGGTATGGCCCCGCGTGAAGAACGGTTGGCAACCATCCCAGTCTACACGCGATTTGCAGGCGGCAGGAAAGCCCTAACCCGCGCTCGCTTGCAGGAAGGCCTCGATCTCCTGCACCTCCTCTGGACTGAGCCGGAAGTCCGCGGCGCCGATCACGCCCTCCACCTGCTTCGCCGAGCGCATGCCGACGATCGCCGCCGTCACCGCCGGATGGCGCAGCGTCCACGCGATGGCCACTACGCCCGGCGTGCGGCCGTGGCGCTGGCCGATGGCGCGCAGCAGTTCGGCCAACTCCAGATTGCGGGTGAGCCGCGGCTCCTGGAAATGCGGCGTAAGGCGGCGCCAATCGTCAGCGGGCATGGCGGCGACGCGTTCGCGCGTCATGGCGCCCGACAGCAGGCCCGACTTCATCGGGGAATACACAATCACGCCGATGCCATGCTGCTGGGTGTACGGCAGAACCGTCTCTTCGATTTCACGCGCGAGCATCGAATAGGGCGGCTGCAAGGACGTGATGGGCGCGATGGCTTGCGCGCGGCGCAGGTGGTCCACATTGAAATTGGATACGCCGATCCAGCGCACTTTGCCCTCGCGCTGAAGCTGCGCCATGGCAGTCCACCCTTCCTCGATATCCTCCTCCGGCTCGGGCCAGTGAATCTGATAGAGGTCGATGGTGTCCAACTGCAGACGGCGCAGGCTGGCTTCCAGTTCGCGGCGGATGGAGTCCGCCTTCAGGCTCTTGCCGATTTCGCGGCGCTCGTTCCAGACGCGCTCGCACTTGGTGAAGACGAACGGTTTGCGGGAGCGGCCCTTCAGCGCGCGGGCCACCACTTCTTCGGAATGGCCCAGGCCATAGACCGCGGCCGTGTCGACCCAGTTGACGCCCGCGTCCAGCGCGGCGTGGATGGCCGCCACGGATTCGTCATCGTCCTGCGGTCCCCAGGCGAAAGCCCAACCGCCGCCGCCCATCGCCCAAGCGCCGATGCCGATGGGCGTGATGTGCATGTCGCTGTTGCCTAATTGCTTGGTCTGCATGTCCGCTATTTATGATAACGAACGACGGCGTAGGACAGGCCAGGAGGCCTGTCCTACTGAATCGTGATGGAAACGCCGGTTTGGCTCGGCACGCCACCGACTTTCGCCACCACCGCAGCATCGCCCGACGGCAAACCACTCGGCACCGTCACGTTGAACTGATAGAGTCCCGATTCGACCAAGCCCGCGAATTGCACATTCGCCGTCACGCCCCCGATGGTGAGCGTGACCTTATTCGTCAGGGGCTCCGCCGTAGTCACCAGGTTGGCAGTGGGCAGCGCCGGATTGGTGGGGCCGAATCCAGTCCCGTACAGCAGGATGATTTCGCCCGGCTGTGCCGGCGTGGTGGTCACGCCCGCGATCAGACCGGGCGCGCCCAGATAGCTGTAATTGGCATGTTCCGCCGCCACATACTTGCCGTTGGCAAAGGTGAAGAATGCTGGTGCAAACTGCTGCTTCTGCGCCGGGAAGCTGTTGCTGGTCTGCCCGGCCGCGGTCACCTGGACCTGGACGGCGCCGGTCGTTGGATCGTCGGGAGCCAGCACGTTGATTTGAGTGGGGCTGATGTAGTTTACGTACGCAGGGATACCGTTGATGGTAACCGACACGCCATCCAGCGAGGTCGGCAGCAGACCGTTCGCGAAGCTGCTAGTGCTCCAGTATTCCGTGCTCGCGGACAGGTTCGTGCCGAAGACGGAAACCCAGGTAGCCGATGCGAAACCGGATTGAAAGCTTCCTCCGTTCAACACGCCCGTGATAGTGCCGGCTGGCTGCGTACCTTGCACGACGAGCGTCAACGTAATAGACGCCGGGCTGCCGGCCGCCCCCGCAGCGGCGATCTGCACGTTGCCGGTATAGGTTCCGGCCGCCAGATTGGCCGGGTTTACCGATACCGACAGGGTGGCGGGTGCGCTGCCGGACGCGGCGGACAGGCTGGCCCAAAACACACTGGACGACGCAGTCCACGATAGCGCGCCCGCGCCGCCGGTGGTGATCGAAACGCTCTGCGCGGCTGGAGCCGTGCCGCCCACTGTGTAATTAAAATTGAGTGCGGCCGGCGTCACCCCCAGCGTCGACGTAGACGCAGCCACCGTAAGTGTGACCGCGACCGATAGCGGGCTATTGGACGCGCCCGAAGCGGTTATCAGAACAGTGCCGCTGTAGCTCCCCGCGCTCAGAGCCGCGGGCGAGACAGACACGGTAAGGGTCGCAGGCGCCGTGCCCGATGCCGGTGACACACTCAGCCATGACTGACTTGCCGTGGCGGCGAAGGTGAGCGTTCCGCTTCCGCTGTTGGCGATCTGGATGGATTGCGCCGCGGGCACCGCGCCACCCGCTGTGTAGGCGAATTGCAGGCTCGATGGCGTCCCGGCGAGGGTGGGGCCGAGCACGGCCGCCATGATGGTGATGGCATCGGTCCCCGTCGTTGCTTTCACTATGATGGTGAGCAAGCCGGTCAGGGACGCGGGCAGCATCGCGGAAATCGACGTACCGGTCCACGACGACACTTGCAGGGCAGTTTGCGTCGTGGAGCCCACCGGGTTCGCCAGTACCTGGCAACTGGTGCATTGGTCGCCAAAGTCGTATCCCGTGATCGTGATCGTGCCACCTGAACTGACAATTCGTCCGGGCGCGCTGGTCAGCGGGCCAACACCACTCGCATAAATGTCGGCGCCGATCTTACAGCGCGCCGCCGAGAAGTAACCCACACCTTCGGCGAGCGAGGCGCAGTTGGTGGTACCCAGCGATGAGCTGGTCGCCTGATAGTCGCCCGTCCCGCTGACGAAGTCGGTATAAAACACGATCCCGGTATCGTCGCCATTCGTCAGCGCCACAGTTCCCCATTGAACGGCGGTCAAATCCGTGACGTAGGCGCCGCTCTGGTTCTGCATGGCGAAGAATATTCCGCCGTCAATGGACAAAAAGGGGTCTTTGGCGGGCGTTCCGCCGACGGACTTCCAATCCGAAGTGCCCGCCAGAAAGGAGCGCACGATGAGGCCGGTGTCCTGTGTGTCGCTGGTTACGTTGGCAATTCCCGCGGCATTGCATTCGAAAGTTCCCAGGGTTGTGTTGGTGAAAACGGATGGGTCCACGTGGCAGTAAGGGACAATCTGGGTCGGCGTGGAGTCCGGCAGGGCAAAGCCCAGCGCGGCGCTGGTCACGGAGACGAGGCCATCGCTGGCGTTGTTGAGTTGGGTACTCGCCGACAGGCTTGACACATAGGCGCCGGCGTTGCCGATAATGGCCAGCGCGTTGACTCCGCGGAGATCGTCGCCGCGCTGGTTCCAAGTTGCCAGGTTCCACAAGAACGAACTACCCGGGACCAACTCAGCGCTCTGTGTTCCGGCCTCAGCGGTAAGGATGGTCGCATCGTTGCCGGCCACGAATGACCCGAAGTTCGGCGTGGCAATCAAGATCAGGTCTCGCACCAAGGTGGTCGCCGGCGGAGTGGCCGTCTCGCTGGGTTGCAGTCCTGCCAGGTACGCCCTGGCGATCAGCCCGCCCATACTGAACGCAACCAAGTCTATTTGGGGAACCTGGTCGCCATTGTCGTACTTTATAGAATTCAGGTAGGTGCCCAGATCGTTGCCTAGCACTTCTATGGTTTGGTTAGGATCCACGACGCAGTTATCGAAGAAATACACCACCGGAACGCCGTCGGACACCAGGTACTGCGCAAGATTCCCAAAGGTATCCGACGAACTGCTCGATACGGTGCACGTGCCCGTGAAGCCGGTTTCCCATCCATTCAGCAGCACCACGGGAGGCCGGGTGGCGCCGGATGGCACCGTTTGCCTGGGCTTCACGACGATCACTAATGTAGTGACGCGCTCCTCACCCGCTTCGCTGGTGGCTGAGAGCTTGGCTGTATACTCGCCGGGCTTCGTTCGTGGCGGCGCCGCCAGCAGCACCCGATCGTGGGCGCGGTTCGGCCCGGCCACCAGGGCGCTCGATTCCGCGCCATCGATGTCGCCGTCGATAGCCAGGCGCAGGTTTGTGGCTTTCAGCAGGAAGTCGAGCGTCTCGGGCGGCGCGGCAATCTGTACGGATTCGCCCACCCGCATCTCGTAGCGGGTTTGCTGTACCGCCAGAGGGTGGACCCCGGCGGCCTGGCAGACGGCGCCGCATAGCATCAGCGCGACCACCCACAGGGAGTTACAGCGAAGGAATTGCGGCACGCAGGCAAGCCTCTGGATTATCGTCCAAGAGTTAAAGACGAACGGTGCTCGCAAAACGCGCAGGCCGGTTTTTGGTCGTGGGGCAGGACTCCAGTCCTGCGGTCGACGTCCACGTCGGCCTTTTCGTGTTGGGCGATGGCAGCGGGTCCTGGAGGACCCGCGCAGACCTGGAGGTGCTTATGTATCGAATCGTGTGCGCGCTTCTCCTATTGACACCGTGCGCCGGCGCCCAGACCGGGCATTTGTTATTGCGGAAACCGGCGCTCAGCGGGACACAGATCGTGTTTTCCTACGCGGGCGATTTGTGGAGCGTCGCGCGCGAGGGGGGCGACGCCAAACGGCTCACCACGGCGCCGGGGGTGGAGACCGACCCGGTGTTTTCGCCGGATGGATCGACGATTGCCTTCACGGGCGAATATGACGGCAACGTGGATGTCTTCGTCATGCCTGCCTCGGGCGGCGTGCCGCGGCGGCTGACCTATCATCCGGGGCGGGACGCAGCAGTCGGCTGAACGCCGGACGGCAAGCGTGTGCTGTTCGTCTCGGCGCGCGCGGTTCCCAACGATGGCGCCAGGCTTTACACGTTGCCGGTGGAAGGCGGCGGACTGCCCGAAGAATTGCCGCTGCCGATCGCATTAGAGGGATCGTATTCCGCCGACGGCTCGCACCTGGCTTACGTACCGCTGTTTCAGTGGCAGGAGGCGTGGAAGCGGTATCGCGGCGGGCAGACCAAGAAGATCTGGATCGCCAACCTGGCGGATTCGAGCATCGTCAAGATCCCTCGGGACAATTCCAACGACTTCAACCCCATGTGGGCCGGCGACCGGATCTACTTTCTTTCCGACCGAGAAGGGCCGGTGACGTTGTTCTATTACGACACCAAGACGAACAAGATCACACGCGCCATTGCCAAGCACGGGCTGGACTTCAAGTCGGCTTCCGCGGGACCGGGCGCGATCGTGTACGAGCAATTCGGCGAGTTGCACCTGTACGACCTGAAAACCGGGCAGACCAAGGCCGTGGCCGTTACGCTGGCGGGCGATCTGCCCGAACTGCGGCCGCATTATGTAAACGTCGCCAAGCGGCTGCGGAATGCCGATATCTCGCCAAACGGGGCGCGCGCGGTGTTCGAGGCNNCCGGTGTGGTCGCCCGATGGGCAGAACATCGCTTATCTATCGGACGAATCGGGCGAGTACGCGCTGGATATCGTCAATGAGGTTGGCACGGGCGAAGCGGCAAAGATCCCGTTGGGCAAGGCGTTCTACTCCACGCCGCGATGGTCGCCGGACGGCAAGAAGATCGCCTACCTGGACAACCACAGTCACCTGTTCTACGTGGACCTCGCAGCGAAGAAGCCAGTGTTGGTGGAGACTGACTATTACTACAACGGCAACGGCCTGGCGCCCGCGTGGTCGCCGGACAGCCAGTGGCTGACATATTCGAAGACGCTGAAGAGCCACATGGCGGCGATCTACCTCTACTCGCTCGCAGACGCTAAAAGCACGCAGGTCACAGACGGCATGAGCGACGCCGAGAATCCGGTGTTCGACAAAAACGGCAAGTACCTGTACTTTACCGCCAGCACCAATTCGGGTGTGGCTATGCAGCCGGATATCGAGAGCTTTTCGCGACCGGTCACAGCGAGTGTGTATTTGCTTGTGCTCGCCAAGAGTGAAGCGTCTCCGCTGGCGCCGGAAAGCGACGACGAAAAGAAGAAGGACAAGCCTAAGAAAGACGACGCCAAGAAAGATGAGGCGAAGAAAGACGAGGCCAAGAGACGACAAGGACAAGAGCGCCGAGAAGGTGGAGGTTAAGGTCGATCTGGAGAACATCGGCCAGCGCATTCTGGCGCTTCCGATGCCACCCGTCCGGTACGTGGGTCTTGAGGCCGGCAAAGCGGGAATCGTTTATGCCATCGAAATGCCGGCGCCTTCGCCGCAGGCGCCGCCGGTCTTCACGGTCCATCGCTTCGATCTGGGCAAGCGGAAGACGGACGTAGTCATCGGCGGCGTCAAGAGCTTCCAGGTATCGTTCACGGGTGAGAAGATGCTGTACCAGCAGGACGACAAATGGACGATCGCCGAACCGCCCCCCATCCCTGAAGGTCCCGACGGGCCGCCGCCGAAACCTGGGAACGAGAAGACGCTTAAGACTCAGGATCTGGAAGTAAAGGTAGACCCGCCGGCGGAGTGGAAGCAGATGTTCCACGAAGTATGGCGCATCGAGCGCGAATTCTTTTACGATCCGCACCATCACGGGCTCGATCTGCAGGCCGCCGAGGAGCGCTACGGCGTGTACCTGAACGGCTTGGCGTCGCGCGACGACCTGAACTACCTGCTCACCGAGATGCTGGGCAACATGACCGTGGGGCACATGTTCCTGGGCGGCGGCGACCGGCCGGAGGTCAAGCACGTTCGCACAGGGCTGCTCGGGGCGTACTACAAGATCGAGAACGGACGCTACCGTTTCGCGCGCGTTTACGACGGCGAGAACTGGAATCCCGATCTGAAGGCGCCGCTGACGCAACCGGGCGTGAACGTGACGGCGGGTGAATATTTGCTGGCGGTGAATGGGCGCGAGGTGCGCGCCAGCGACAGGGTTTACAGCTTCTTCGAAGCGACCGCCGGGAAGACCACGCTGCTCAAGGTGGGGCCGGATCCGGCGGGAGCGAATGCGCGCGAAGTGAAGGTGGTCCCGGTGGACGACGAAGCGGCACCTGGCCTGGATCGAGGATAACCGCCGCAAGGTCGATCGGATGACCGGGGGCCGCGTGGCCTACATCCACATGCCCGATACATTCTTCGGCGGCTACACCATCTTCATGCGCTACTTTTTCGCGCAGGTGGATAAGGACGCGGCGATTATCGACGAGCGCTTCAATCACGGCGGCGCGCTGGCCACCGACGTCATCGAGTATCTGCAGCGCAAGCTGATGAGCGTGGCCACGGCGCGCGACGGAGCGGACTTCCTGCAGCCGCAGGGCGCGATCTTCGGTCCGAAGGTGATGATCATCAATCAATTCGCGGGCTCGGGCGGCGACGCCATGCCGTGGTATTTCCGGCGCGCGGGGGTGGGCAAACTAATCGGCGAGCGCACCTGGGGAGGCCTGGTCGGGCTGACCGGATATCCCGAGTTGATGGACGGCGGCGTGGTGATGGCGCCCAGCGTGGCGATCTGGAATCCCAACGGAACTTTCGATGTGGAGAACCACGGCATCCCGCCGGATATCGAAGTAGAATACGATCCGGCGGCAGTGCGGCACGGGCACGATCCACAGTTGGAGAAGGCCGTCGAGGTGGTGATGGAGGAGTTGAGGAGCAATCCTCCACCGGTGCTGAAGAGGCCGCCGTATCCCGACTATCAGAAGAAGTGGAGAATCGTCACTCGTTGGAGATCGTCGCCATGCTGCCGTCCAATTTCGTCAGTGTCACGGTGAACTTCTCGTTGTATGTCTGTGCGAGATCCTGTAAAACACTCAAGGCCGCCGCCTCGCCCAGTTGGATAGAAGTATCGGTGTCACTGCGCCAGTGTATGCCGGCGTGTATGCCGTGACCAAAACTGATGTTGTGCGCTATCTTGTTTAGCTCGCCGTTAACGGTGATCTGTCCGGCATCGGCGCCCGTGTAATTGTTTAGCGCCGTTCCGTCGCTCGACGGCGCCATTGGTTTTGGGATCACGAAACCGCCATCGAAGAAAAACTTCAAAACGGTGATGCAGGCGCCGGCCACCGTTCCGTGTCCCGTGGGATAGGCGGGGTGGGTGGGCGAACCCTCCGGGAAGGCTTGAGAAAGAAAGTAACTGTTGTTCGCCTTAAAGCTGGCCATGACCGCGTTAGAGTTCAAGACGGTCGGGCTAAGCTGACCCTCGATCGAGTCGCCCTGACCTGTCTTTTCCGAGTACACGATTGCGCCGCCCGATTCCGGGCGATGGCGCAGATGCACAAACCACTTCTGGTACCACACTACATTGAGCGCTTCCCTGGCTACCGCAGTGAGTGTCCCCGCGACATCCGGCCCCCCCAACGTGCCAAATCCGTTTTGGGTCTTGGACGTGTTGTAGGGATTGCCGGGGTTCGGAGGCGCGGGCTTGCCGCCGTTGATCGTGTTCAGGACCAGGAACGCCGTGAAGTAGGCCTGAAACAGCACGTCGACGTGCGTATACGCGGCCAGTCCGCGGCCGTTATGCAGAAAGACCGGCGTGTCCGGCTGCAACTGCAAACCCGTGGAAATGCCGTTCTGCACTTGCAGGAAAGTGACCGGATCTTTCATGAAATCGGTTGACTGGGAAGTTGTGTATTTCTGATTTATCGGCAAGGCGCCCATGGAGGTGTTCTGGATAAGAAACTGTGAGATATATGGGCCGACCGTCTCGCCTTCGAAGCCGCCGCGGAACAACAGGTCCGGCGTAACCTGGTTATGAGTGTCTCGCGGTCCTATGTAAGCGGGCATGGAGGACAATTCACCTGCCGCCTGCGCGGCTACGGCATTCGAGGCGTACGCGGTAAACGCCACATCCCGCAACAACGAAGCCCAGTATAGTTCCACCAGCTCCGTAGCGTACGCCTCGCTCGCCAAGGCGGGCGCGGGCGGTACCGGAAATTGGCTGCTGTCCAAGCATCCCAGATAGAAGGCCAAACCGCCCTGCGGACCGTTGAGTGTGCGCGGGCCGCCCAGCGTAATCGCCTCGAAATCGGCCGGAGCGCCGCTGTCCAGAGCTTTTTTGAACGTTCGGTAAGCAGCCAGATCCACCAAGCCAATTCCCGCTTGCAGAATCCCTTTCGTATAGGTTCCGCACTTATCGGAGTAGCGGCTTTCGTCTCCATTATCGATTTGCGCTGGTGCTGGCGGAAATGCGTCTTTTCCGGCCAGATATGTCCGTAACGCGAAGGATCGCGGGATGCGATGATGGTTTGCAGGCGTTATGCTCATTTTTTCGTCTCCTTGGGGCGGTGCGCTCTTCGTGCCGTCTCTATATAGTGAATCGGTGGCGGAATTCGTGACAAGCGCGCCCGGGAGTATTTCAATGCGTTCGAAGCCGCGCCCGTCTTATGCGAAGATGCCGGTGGCCTCACGAAGACCCGCAGCGCATGCCCAATGGCGTACAATCGCCAGATGGCCGCGCCCACCGATCGTCTATCCGGCACGTTCTGGCTCCTGTTCCTCTACGACGTGTGCGAAGAGATCCGGCTGGAGGAGCTGCGCGCCATCCTGGGGGCGCAGCCGGCCGGCCGCGAACCCAGTTTCCGGCGGCCCACGCCCGAATACGTGCGGTTTGAGAAGCCGCCGGTTATCGAGTACCTGGAACCGTTGCTGCTTGAAAGCGGTGAGCGGTTGCAAGCCCAGATGCACTACTACGAATATGGCGTGGTGTCGATCGAGCTGCAAAGGCCCTTTGAGTTCGATTGGCGGGAATTGCTGCGCCTGTCGAGCCGATCGATCGCGGCGCCGGAGATCGAGAAGCAGGCGGCCGACAGCGTCCGGCGCAGCCTGGCGCGCGCCCGCCCGGCCTTGGTGAAACCGTACCCCGACTGGCTGACGGAAGATTACTACATCATCCAGCTCCGCCCGGTGACGAAGGGCGACGGCAGCCCGGTGACGGCGGAGGAATTGATCGCGGAGCGCGGCGAAGAGATCGCGCAGGTCGTGCGCGGAGAGGAGATGCGCCTGGCCGAGGACGAGCGCATGGAAATCCTGCAATCGCGCCGATCGTATTATCCGGAAGATCTGGTGGTGATCGGCTGGACCGCCGCGCTGGTCTATGACACGCCGGAAGGCGCGCTGCCGGTGATGCAACTGTTGGAGTATGCCAATTCGCAGTTGATCGAATTCCGCTATTACGACGAGATGCTGACGCGGCTGCTGGCGGATGTGTACCGGTCGCTTGAGAAAGGCACAGGCGTGCTGGCGCGCTGGCGTCTCGCGCGGGAGGCCGGACGGCTGAACACCATCCGGCTGGATGTGCGCGAGCTGACCGAACGCATGGACAATTCGATCAAGTTCCTTAGCGATATGTATTCCGCGCGCGTCTACCGGCTGGCCGCGGGCAAGGTGGGCGTGACGGATTACCGCCGGCTGGTGGACGAAAAGCTGCACACGGCCGGCGATCTGTACCAGTTCATGATGGACCAGTTCCAGCAGGGCCGCGCTTTCGTGTTGGAGCTAATGGTGGTGGTGATTCTGGTAATCGAGCTGGTGTTCTTGTTTGAGGGGAAGATGTGAAAAGCTGGCGTCCCCACGAGTGGAGACGCGGCACGCAAAAGTGCGTGCGCCACTGGCGGGTTAAAGGCGCAGCGCTTCGCCTTTGCGCTGGATGGCCTTGGGCGCCTCCAGCGGGACGAAGAAGTCCTGCCACGCCATGCTGCACTCTTCGACCATCCGCAACCCATACTCGCACCGCCCCAGATCGTCGGGACCGGAATTATTCGTGCCGAAGGTGAACTTCGCGCCGGCGGCTTTCGCCATGCTGATGAACGAAGGGCTTGGCAGCTTGTACCGGTTGTTGATCTCGATCGCCACGCTGTTGCGCACCGCGGCTTCAATCACTCTCTTGCGCCGTTCCCCGGTCCAGAGCTGCTCGTAGTCCTTGGCGATAGCATCCGGCAGGAACGTGGGGTTTGCATAGATATCGACCGGCTCGCGCTCCAGAATACCAACCGTCCGTTCCACCAGTGTGTCCATGAACTCCTGCGGGTCCGCGATGGTTCCCACTTCGTCCGGGAGCCAGAGCCGCATGCGTTTGCCGCGGTTGTCCGTCCAGGTCATGGAATCGGTAAAGATGTAGTCGAACCGTGCGGCGATGCCGCGCGAGAACATCTGCGTCCACTCGCGCCCTTCCGCCTGCATCGCGACGAAGCATGGCTGGCCTTTCAGGTCCTCGAGGAACAGCACGGCGCCTTGGTCGTCTTGGACCGGATTTGCTTTGCCGCAGTTCACCGCAATGCCGTACTGGATGCCGTTGCGCCGCGATTTGGCGAGCGCCTGCTCCAGCGTCAGCCCGCCTTTCAGGTGGGTGTGAAAATCCGCCATGGGAATGTTGAGCCGGCCGAAGTTGACAATCTGCTTGTAGACCTCGTCCGCCGCCGGCGCGGGCCCGCCCGGCGTGGGCATGTCGTCCGGTAGCGGTCGCACCCGAACGCTGCGGAATCGCGCCTGGGAACCGTCATTGTTACACTGCAGCGCGAACGTGCCGTGGTCCAGAAAACGGCCTTTCTCCAGTCCGTCCGGAATCACCGGCGGCACAGGCTCCGTGTAATCCACCACCAGCATGCCGTTCAGCCGGATTTGCACATTCTTGCCGCGCACTGCCGCGTGAATCTTGAACCATTGATTGTCGGGCACAAGCTGCTTATACACGTTCCGCAGTCCATAGAGCGACCCTGTCTTCTTGCGCTCGCGGTAACTACCTTCGCCCGTGGCCGTGTTGTTGATCTGGACTTCGAAGCCCTTGTACGGGAAGTCGCGTTCCTGATACGCCGTATGGAAGTAGACTCCCGAGTTGCACGCCGGCCTCGTCAGCACCGCCAGTTCAAGTTCGAAGTTACGGAAATCCGCGCCGCGCACCGGCCCCGTATAGAACAGGTGCGATCTTGGCCCTTCGGCCGCGAGTTGCCCTTCTACCACCTTCCAGGAATCTTTGTTTTCGCTCGGCCGCCATCCTTTTAGGCTGCGTCCATCGAAGAGTTCCACCCAGCCGTCGTCCGCGGCGGATAGCCCCAGTGCCGTGATCGCTCCGACAAACACGCGGCGCGTTATTTCGGATCTTGTCATCGGATTGAGTATAGCGCGAAGAGTCCGACGTGGACGTCGGCTCGACGTCGGCCGCAGGGCTGCAGTCCTGCCCCACCTGTTGTTATACTGCTCGCGTGCTGCCGTTACGCTCTGCCCTTCTCGCCGCTCTTCTGATCGCGCTCCCGCTGGCGCCGGCGCAGGAGACTGACAAACCCTCCGGTCCCACGCCGGCGGATACCTTCGCCGGGCTGAAGCTCCGCTCGATTGGCCCGGCGGTGACTTCCGGCCGCGTGGTCTCGTTCGCCGTCCACCCCAAGGACAAGAGCACGTACTACGCCGGGGCGGCCTCCGGCGGCGTGTGGAAGACGGTCAATGCCGGCACCTCATTCGCGCCCGTATTCGACGGCGAAGGCTCGTACTCGATCGGCACGGTGGCGATCGACGCGAAGAATCCCAACGTGGTGTGGGTCGGCACGGGAGAGAACAACAGCCAGCGCAGCGTGTCCTATGGCGACGGCGTGTACCGTTCCGACGACGGGGGCAAATCGTGGAAGAACATGGGACTGAAGAAGTCCGAGCACATCGCGCGCATCGCGATCGATCCGCGGGATTCCAACACCGTCTACGTGGCCGCGCAAGGGCCGTTGTGGGGGCCGGGTGGCGACCGCGGCTTGTATAAGACCACCGATGGCGGCAAGTCCTGGAAGGCCGTGCTGGCGATCAGCGAGAACACCGGCGTGACCGACGTGGCGATGGACCCGCGCAATCCCGACGTCCTGCTCGCCGCCGCGTACCAGCGCCGCCGCCACGTGTGGACGCTGATCGATGGCGGCCCGGAGAGCGCCATCTACAAAACCACCGACGCGGGGGCCACCTGGAACAAGGTGAAATCCGGCCTGCCCACCGAAGATCTGGGCCGCATCGGTCTCGCCATGTCGCCGGCGAATCCCGACGTGGTCTATGCCACCATCGAATCCATCGACAAGAAGGGCGGCATCTTCCGCTCCACCGATTTCGGCGCTACCTGGGAGCGGCGCAATGAACACGACGAACAGGGGCAGTATTACGCGCACGTGGTGGCCGATCCCAAGAACGTAGACCGCATCTACGTGATGCACGTGTTTTTGCAGGTTTCCGACGATGGCGGCAAGACGCTGCACAATCTCGGCGAACGCTTCAAGCACGTGGACAATCACGAAATCTGGATCGATCCGGATAACACCAGCCACTACCTGGTGGGTTGCGATGGCGGCGTGTACGAGAGCTTCGATCGCGCTGCAACGTGGGCTTTCAAGGCCAATCTGCCGGTGACGCAGTTCTACGACATCGCGGTGGACGATGCGGCGCCCTTCTATCACGTCTACGGCGGCACGCAGGACAACTTTACGCTGGGCGGCCCGGCGCGCACGCGCAGCATCCACGGCATCACCAACGCCGATTGGTACGTGACGGCCGGCGGTGACGGTTTCCATTCGCGCGTAGATCCCGAGGACCCCGACACCATCTACTCGGAGTCGCAGTACGGCGCGCTGCTGCGCTACGACCGGCGCACCGGCCAATCGGTGGGCATCCAGCCGCAGCCCGGCATGGGCGAGCCGCCGTTGCGCTGGAATTGGGATTCGCCGCTGCTGATCAGCCCGCATTCCCACACGCGCGTGTACTTCGCCGCCAACAAGTTGTTCCGTAGCGACGACCGCGGCGATTCGTGGAAAGCCGTGAGCGGCGACTTGACGCGCCAGATCGACCGCAATACGCTGCCGGTGATGGGCAAAGTCTGGAGCCCGGACGCCGTGGCGAAGAACGTTTCGACCTCGTTTTACGGCAATATCGTGGCGCTGTCGGAATCGCCGAAGAAAGAAGGACTGATTTATGCGGGCACCGATGACGGTCTCATCCAAGTGACCGAGAACGGCGGCGCGGAGTGGCGCAAGATCGACAAGTTTCCCGGCGTGCCCGAGGGCGCCTACGTGAGCCGCATCTTGGCTTCGCAGCACGATGCGGGCACAGCGTATGCCGCATTCGATCGTCACAAGGCATCCGACTTCGCGCCCTATCTGCTGAAGACCACCGATGCCGGGCGCACCTGGACCGCCATTCAGAGCGACTTGCAGGCCAACGGTCCCGTGCTGGCGATCGCGGAGGATCACGTGAACCCGCGGCTGCTCTTCGCGGGCACCGAGTTCGGGCTGTTCTTTACCATCGACGGCGGCAAGAAATGGATTCAACTGAAGGGTGGCATGCCGACCATCGCGGTGCGCGACCTGGCCATCCAGAAGCGCATGAACGACCTGGTGGTGGGTACCTTCGGCCGCGGCATCTACGTGCTCGACGACTACACGCCGCTGCGCGATCTCAAACCGGAAACGCTAACGCAGGACGTCGTGCTGTTCCCAATCCAGGACGCGATGATGTATATCGAGACGCGGCAGTATGGCCTGCGCGGCAAAGGGTTCCAGGGCGAGTCTTTCTTCAACGCGGACAACCCGCCGTATGGCGCGCAGTTCACCTACTATCTCAAAGACGAGATCAAGACGAAGAAGCAGCAGCGGCGCGACGCCGAAAAGGAGGCGGAAAAAAAGAAGGCCGAGGCCCCTTATCCCGGCCAGGCGGAACTGCGGGCGGAAGGCGAGGAGGAAGCTCCCGCGTTGCTGCTGACGGTGGCCGACGCCTCCGGGAGAGCCATCCGCACGTTGACCGGTCCGGTAACCAAGGGCATCCATCGCGTAAGCTGGAACCTTCGTGAGTTTGCCGCGAAGTTGCCGGGCCCCCGGCCTGCCGACGCGGACGACGATCTGTTCAGTGAAGAACCCACCGGACCGCTGGTGATGCCGGGACGTTACACGGTGTCGCTTTCGAAGCGTGTGGATGGCGTAGTCACGCCGCTGGTTTCCGCGCGGGAGTTCTCCGTCGATGCGGAGAGCGCGCCGGCCACCGACGAGGCTGCCCGCAGAGAGCTGTTCGAATTCCAACAGAAAGTCGCCAAGTTGGAGCGCGCGGTTTTGAGCGCGCTCGATACCGCCAATGAGTTGAACACGCGCGTCGGCAAGATCAAGGAAGCGATCGATGCCACGCCTTCAATGGACAAAAAATGGGCGGACGCGGCGCGCGCCCTGGAAAAGAAGAACAACGAGATCCTGCGCGCGCTGCGCGGCGACGTGGTCCTGCAGCGGCGGAACGAGAATGTGCCCGTGTCCATCGTGGAGCGGGTCGAGACCATCGTCGGCAACGAGGGTGCCTCACTGCAGCGCCCGCCGGGCACCGACGTGCAGGCGTTTGCCATCGCCAGCCAGGAGTTGGCCGCCGTGCGGGAAAAGCTGCGCGCGCTGGTGGACGTGGATCTCAAGGCGCTGGAACAAGCGTTGGATACGGCCGGCGCGCCGTGGACGCCGGGCCGTCTGCCGGTGCGGTAGCGCGCGCCAAGTCTGTATGGAATTTCTCAGCCTCTCCGAAGCGGTGGCACGCCACGTTCACGACGGAGATCGGATCGCGCTGGAGGGCTTCACGCATCTGATCCCATTCGCCGCCGCGCACGAGATCATCCGGCAGCGGCGGCGCGACCTGACGTTGATCCGCATGACGCCCGACCTTATCTACGACCAGATGATCGGGATGGGGACGGCGCGGAAGCTGGTTTTCTCGTGGGGCGGCAACCCGGGAGTCGGGTCGCTGCACCGGTTGCGCGACGCCGTGGAGCGCGGCTGGCCGCGCCCGCTGGAGATCGTGGAGCACAGCCACAGTGCCATCGCGCACGCCTACGAAGCCGGGGCGGCGGGTATGCCGTGCGCCTTCTTTCGCGGATACCGCGGGACGGACCTGCCGAAGGTGAACCCCGATATCCGGTTCGTGCGCTGCCCGTTCACCGGCGAAGAGCTGGCTTCGGTGCCGGCGCTGCGGCCGGACGTGACCATCGTCCATGCGCAGAAGGCCGACCGCCATGGCAACGTCCTGATCGAGGGGATTATCGGCGTGCAGAAGGAAGCTGCGCTGGCCGCGCGGCTGGCCATCGTGACGGTGGAAGAGATCGTGAACGACTTCGGTGGCCAGGGCGCGAACGCCGTAATCCTTCCCGCTTGGACGATTGCCGCGATATGCCTCGCGCCGCGCGGCGCGCATCCTTCCTACGCGCACGGATACTACACGCGCGACAACGCCTTCTACATCGCGTGGGACGCCATTGCGCGGGAACGGGAATCGTTCAGCGCGTGGATGCAGGCGCACGTGCTGGATCGGGCGGGGGACGGCGGATGACCTACACATCGCCGGAGATGATGACCGTCGCCGCGGCGCGCGCCCTTCGCAACGATGACATCTGCTTCGTAGGCATTGGGCTGCCTTCGGCGGCCTGCAACCTGGCGCGGCTGACGCATGCTCCGTCGGTCACGCTGATTTACGAGTCCGGCACGCTGGAGACCCGGCCCGCTGCGCTGCCGCTTTCGATCGGAGACGGTGAACTCTGCGAAACCGCGCTCACTACAGTCTCTGTGCCGGAGGTGTTCCGGTACTGGCTGCAGGGCGGCCGCATCAGCGTGGGATTTCTAAGTGGCGCGCAAGTCGACCGGTTCGGCAATTTGAACAGCACGGTGATCGGCGAGTACGCACATCCCAAGGTGCGCCTGCCGGGCAGCGGCGGGGCGACGGAGATCGCCACGGGCTGCGGGCAGATCTTCATCGTCATGCCGCAGAACGCGAGGAGTTTTGTGGCGCAGTTGGATTTTCTGACCACGCTCGGACATGGGCGGACTGGCCGCGAGCGGCGTGAGTTGGGCATCCCGACCAAGGGTCCCACGCTGTTGGTTACGGATCTTTGCATCATGCGGCCCGAGGCGGAATCGAACGAGATGGTGGTGACCAGCATTCATCCGGGCGTAACGCGCGAACAGGTGCGCAACAGCACAGGCTGGGACGTGCGATTCGCGCCAGCGGTGGAAGACACCATGCCGCCAGCCCCCGGTGAGTTGGAGGTGCTGCGCGCCCTGCACGCGCGGACTGCGGAGATCACTGCTTAGTATTTCCGCATCCTGCTAGGCGATGGCGACCGCGCCGATCAGCCCCGCTAGCAGGAGGCACAGAGGGGAATAGAGATAGGTGTCACAGCGCGCGAACTCACCATCTCGGGCACGTTTGAAGAATCCGACATACCTGAAGTCACCGATCGCCCGCGCCGCAAACACCAGCCCTATCAAACCCGTTCCGGCTCGGAGCGGCATTTCAAGAACGCGTGCAGGCGACCCGACGGCAGTCACGATGACGAGCGCCGCCATGGCAAACAGTCCCACGCCGACCATCGCCGTCCCGAGGACGCCCGGAGACAATACCGGTTTTCCGTTCAGCGAAGGCACGGCGGCGCTTTTGCCCCTTGCGCCACCCGCCGCCCAATAGAGATGAACGACGCCGAGAGCACACAGAATCGAAGATGCCAGAACCGCCAGGATCATCACGTATTCTCCCCTACCTGGATCAATATCACCGGCCGCGCCCGGGAAGGCGGGGCGCGATCGCGTAGTTCAGTTGCACCAAGACGATGAATCCGATGCTCAAATAGGTGCTCACCATGCACAGCAGCGCGCCGAATGCATAGAGCGCCTGTCCGATGACGATCCGGCGCTTGATGGCGGCGGCCACCGCTGAGGGAATGTCGTCCCGCACCAGGCCGAGGCCCAGCGCACACACCCACGTGAAGTACAGCGTGACCGCCCAGCAGCAGGTTCACCCAATAGACCAGCAGCGCGATCCGGTAGGCTATGAAGCCGGCCAACAGCATGGTGGAGAACGGCGTCATGGAAACCGCGAACACAAAGAGGATGTGCATCCACGAAAGGCTGCGGTCCGAACGGCTCAAATGGTTCAGTTGCGTCTGCTGGCCGACCCAGAAGATCCCCAGCGTCATGAAGGTCATGGCGCACATGACGAGCCGCGGCGCGAGCGCGCCCAGCGCCAGCCACAGGTCCTGTTCGTTGTGGACCGCTTCCACGGCGGGGGCGCGCAGATCCAGCACCAGCAGCGTCATGGCGACTGCGAACACACCGTCGCTGAGGGCCGCCGAGCGCTCCACGCTTTGGCCGGCGATCCGATCGTAGGAAGTGCTCATATCAGGTCAGTGTACCGGTGCTGGCGCCTGGCCGCGAAAGGATGCTTTCATAAAACGCCTGCAATCGCGCGCGGTAGAGCGGACCGGCCACTTGGACGATGTCAATGTGCGTGGCGCCCTCGACGGTCCAAAACGACTTCGGTTCGTTGGCTGCCTCGAACAAGGCGCGCCCCATGGCACAAGGCGCTATGCGATCGTGGTCGCCATGGATGATCAGCAGGGGCGCATGCACGCCGCCGATCTTGCCGAGCGAGTTGAAACCGCTCGCGAATAGCCGGCCGGCCAACGGCACGATGGTTCCGGCCAGGGCCGAGAACGAAGTGAACGGACACTCCAGAATCACACCGGCGCACGGGCGGCGGCGCGCCAAGTCCACCGCCACCGCCGAACCGAGCGACTCGCCGAGCACCACGATCTGCCCGGGTTCGTAGCCCATGCCGATGAGCCGATCGTAGGCCGCATCGGCGTCGCGATACAAGCCTCGTTCGGTGGGGCGGCCCTCACTCTTGCCATAGCCCCGATAGTCCAAAATCAGAACCGAGGAGCCCGCGGCGGTTATCTCGCGCAAGTGGCCCGGGCGATTCGTCAGGTTGGCGCCATTGCCCTTGAGGTACATGGTGACCAGCCGGCTGCCCGGCGCTTCCAGGAACCAGGCGTGCAGGCGGAGGCCATCGCTCGTGCGAAGCCAGACATCTTGCGCTCCCAATTCCTCTTGCGTGTGCCACTTGCCGCCGGGATAACGCAGGGGCCGAAAGATCAGGCGGCTGACGACGAAATAGATCGCGCCATAGACCAGGGCGGCAAGGCCGAGAAGGAGCATCGACGTCATCATCGTGATTGCACCGCCTTGAGTCCCATGCAGGCAAACCAGGGATTGAGCTCCAGCACGGCGTTGAAGATGAATATGCCGCAGAGGTCGCCGTCGGTTTGCGCCGCCAGAGGCAGCATCACTAACAGCAGGCACAACGGGGTTCGCATTCTGCCAATATACAAGGTTTAGTGGGGCAGACCCCTAAGCCCACAGGTTGAGAGTTCGTACCAGGGGCTCGGGCTGCTCGTCGAAGACCAGCGCCACATCGTGCCCGACCACGCGCCAGCGGTAGACGGCCAGCGCCAGGCGCACCAGGATGACCACCGCCGCCAGCCAGGCAAAACGCAGGGGACGTTGCAACATCCAATGTTCCAGCGTTAGAAACGCCGAAACATAAGTGGTGAAGCCAAACAGATAGATTGGCCAGGATACCTTCAGGTTCGCTTTACCCGGCAGATAGGAGCAGGTAAATGGGAACTTTTCAAAGCTGACCAAAAGCACGTCCACTAACAGCAAAGATACAACTGCTCCGAATAACATGTGGAGCAGCGCGGTCCGCCAGCCCCAGAACAGCACATGCAGCGGGAGCAGCAGCGTGAACAGCGGAACGACACCCAGGACGATCATAGCTTTCTTGACGCCGGCCAGACACCGGCGGGCTTCGCCGCGGTCTGAAACCTGGAACACCCAGTTGGCTCGCAATTCGGCGGGCACTGCAAACACATGCCGCATGCCGCATAGGATGAAGAAGGCGAGTATCAGCGGCGCGGGCAACAGCTCGGGTATGGGCCGGTACATCCAGGAATTGCCGCCGCGCGCCACCAGCACCGCCAGGCCCTCGAATATCAAGGCGCAGCCCACGGCTACATAGGCCGCGAAGAGCAGCTTGTGGCGGCGGCTGCGGGTGAGGGTTTTCCAAATGAAATAGAACGCAGCCTGTTGCAACCCATCGCGCACCACAAATCGGTCGAGCAGGCGGCCCACGAATCTCTCCATAGAAGACGGTACGGTAGAGAATTCATCCGCGCTTTCGAGCGATCTGGTGACATGTCTCTTGTAACTCAGAAGGTAAGTGGCCAGGGCTCCGGCGGTGGTCCATCCCGCGGCCAGGCGGGCCGACGCGGCCAGATCGCGGAACACGGGATTGGTCCAGCCCAATTGTGTCTGATATAGACCCAGAAACCAGAGCGGCGGAAATGCGTAGACGGCGGCGGGGTTGATGGCCGCGTGCGGTTGTAACTCGGAGACGATGCGCGCGGACAGCAGAAACATCAGGATCAGCAGCGCCACCAGCCCGAATTGCACGTAAGGCGAGACGCGCCGGAAGAGGCGGTATCCCAGCACGTTCATCAGAATCCCTTGCACCGCGATGCAGAGGAAGAACACGAAGGTATTCGCAGCCAGAATGCTGATCACGTGACAGCGGGCAAAGGCGGCCACGGTCATCAAGGACCCCTTCTGGGTTACGACCGCCGGAAACATCACGGGCGAGAACGCGTTGATGGTCACGGAGAAAATCGTCAGGAAGGCCAGTAGGGCCGCGATTTTCGCGCCGAACGTAGTGCGCAGCCGGATCGGCAGCGGAGTCAGGTTGGCATAGTCGCGGCGGTCGGGGAAGAGCATCTCCCACTCGATGACCGTCACCAACCCCATCACCGTCATCGAAAAGCAAATGAAGAATTCCTTCTCGCCCAGGGAGGCCAGGTCGCGCACATACATCGGCGCATCCTGCAGCTTGACGTACTTCGATAGAAACAGGAATGGCAACAGCATGCCGGGCGCGGCCAGCATGGCGAGAATGTTGACGACGGTGGCGCGCATGTCCGCATCGTCCGAGTTGATCGCGACCAGGTCGTTATCGAAGAAGCGGCTGAAGAAATGCCGCGCGAGCTCGCGGAATTGAGAGATTTCGTTCTCCAGCGCAGGGGCCATGGCGACTCCTCAGGCTTGCATCACATCCATGATGTCTTCGGCGATCTTTTCGGTGTCTTCCTGCTGAACCAGTTGCGAAAAGACGTCTTCGAGTGAGGGCAGCGCCAAGAGGTCCCGCAAGTGCGCCACCGAGTCGTTCGCCACTACGCATCCCTTGCGCAGAATGATGACGCTGGTGCACACCTTCTCCACTACCTCCAGCACGTGCGAGCTGTACAGAATGACCTTGCCCTCGCGCGCCAGCGCCTTGATGAGGTTCTTGAACACCAGGCTGGTAGTGACGTCGAGGCCCGAGAGCGGCTCGTCGAAGACCAGGACATCGGGATTGTGCAGCAAGGCGGCCGAGATGAGGATTTTCTGCTTCATGCCCTTGGAATAGGAGGAGATGGGCGAATAGCGGTGTTCGTGGAGCGACAGGAGGTTCAACAGTTGGTCGATTCTGGATTCCAGCGGCGCAGCCGGGAGGCAGCGCAGGCGCCCGACGAGCTGCAGGTATTCGCGGCCGGTCAAGTATGGGTACAGGTTGGGTTCTTCGGGCACGTAGCCGAGGGATTTTTTGTAACCGATCAGGTCCTGCCGGATATTGCGCCCCTGGTAGAGGATCAGTCCGCGCGACGGCTCCAGGAGACCGGTCAACATCTTGACGGTAGTGCTTTTTCCGGAGCCGTTGGGTCCCAGGTATCCGAGGATCTCGCCCGGCCGGATGGTAAAGCTGACATCGTCGACCGCGGGCCTGCGGATATACAGCTTCGTCAGGTTGCGGACTTCGAGCATACTATTGAGACACCTGTATGCGCGGAATTGTTCCAGGGTGGCGCAAGCATGCGTCCAATCAAAGCCCAAGTGGTTGGATCGAAAGAAGGTGGTGGGTTATAGGCGGTCGGTGGCGGGGCGGGGCGGGTGCTACGTGGCTTGGGAACGAGCAAATTGGTTACGCGGGGCATTAGAAAAGGTTAAAAAAGGCCGGCTCGAGAGACACTAATCGCGGACCAGGTACGGTCGTTTATCCGGTTGTCAAAGACCAAGGGGGTTGACTCGCTAACGGCTATCCAGGGTAACGGGGGCGCAGGAGAGCGGGTGGGCCTCTACGCCCTCCGACATCACGTAGTCG
>PKYZ01000362.1 GCA_003132865.1 Bryobacterales bacterium | reverse complement strand
GGTGGAGTGTCCGAGAATTGCGCTGAAACCCGCCCAAGTTTCCCGTTGACTCCTGCCGGGAGGGGAGACCGCCCACTTCTCATGGGTACTGGTGCCGTTCCCGGCGACGCGCTGCCAAAACTTGGTCGCAATCGAAGCGACTTGCGGTATACTATTCGATGCTCGGAGGCCAAAATGGAAATCCCAGATACTATCTTCTCCAGGTTTCCAAGATGGAAATCCTGGTTGAGGGTTGGTAGGGCGTCAGCTCAGGAGGTGTCCCAATGCGTACCGGAAGGCTATTGGCTCTGTGTTTGCCGATCATGACGTTAGNNATGTTTGCCAGGCGGATAGTTTGGTTACCACCTTCAATATGCCGAACGGCTTCGTGCCGCCGGCGGGTAGCGGCCCGTGGGCTACCCTCAGCCTGACGCTGAATCCGGACGCCTCGATCACCGTGGATGTGCAGGCCGCTCCTGGATTCAAGCTAGGCGACTTTCTTTTCAATCCGCCGGGGGGCATCGGTGCTCCGGGTCTGACGGTCTCGACGCTGCCAACCAACTGGTTCTTCTTTCCTGACGGAGAATGCCTAACGGATTACATCAGCGGAAGCTTAGGAGAAGACTGCTTTGATAGCGATATCGATAACCAGGATGTTTCCATGACCCCACCTGCGCCACTCTCTGACCTCACATTTACACTGACAGAGGCCTCGGGATTTACGAGCGTGAATAATCTGGTCAACCCCGGATACGAGGGCCAGCCAGGCAAGGAGTTCGCAATCGTCCTGGAGAACGTTGACAAGACGGACCTCGGGGAGGCGTACGCGTCAGCTCCGGAACAAACGCCGGAACCTTCTTCGTTTGCCTTGCTCGGCACAGGCTTACTGGGCCTGGTGGGCGCGATACGTCGGAAGCGACTCGCGTAGCCCCGTCGCAGCCCACCGCTTCCGTCACCGCACATGTTCACCTTTGAATCTCTGAAGGGTGATCCAGGATTTTTCGGATTCAAACCATGGATCATCGCGCCGGCCACAATGCCAAGGGCCGTCAGACGCGCCGGGATCAAATTGACGGCATCGTCGAGCCGCGCGGCGACGCGCCCGAAATAGTGGTAGGGCGGCTCCGGATGGCCGATCATCGAATCGAGCGTGTTCACCGCCTTGTACGCCAAGGCACACGGGACGCCTCCGGCCGCAAACCAGCAACCGTGTCCGAGTACTAGAACAATTTCTATAGAGAAAGTGCTAAACTCCATTGACAAAGTGGATCAGTTAAGTAATTCTATCTATTTACCGATCAATGGCTACGACGACATTCTCGCCGTTTCCCCGCCTGGCCGTTCCGGCCTTGGCGGCGGCCATCTCCCTGCTGTGCGGATGTGGCGCCTCCAGCACTACCGCAGGGCTCTCGGCGCCGGTGACCCTGCGCAACGTTTCCTACGACCCGACGCGAGAACTGTATCAGGACTATAACGCAGCGTTTGCCAGACATTGGAAAGAACTGGGCGGCGGCCCGTTCACAGTGGAGATGTCTCACGGCGGCTCGGGAAAGCAAGCCCGCTCGGTCATCGACGGCCTGGAAGCCGACGTGGTCACGCTGGGCCTGGCATACGACATCGATGCCATCGCCGAGCACGCCAAGCTGCTGCCCGCGAACTGGCAGACCCGGCTTCCGGACAACAGCACGCCCTACACATCCACCATTGTTTTCCTGGTGCGCAAGGGCAACCCCAAGGGCATCCACGACTGGCCCGACCTCATCAAGCCGGGCGTAGTCGTGATTACGCCCCATCCCAAAACCTCCGGCGGCGCCCGCTGGAATTATCTGGCGGCGTGGGGCTACGTCCTGAAGCAACCGGGCGGCAACGAGCAGAAGGCGCGCGAGTTCGTGACTTCGCTGTACCGCCACGTGCCGGTTCTCGATTCCGGCGCGCGCGGTTCGACCACCACGTTCGTGCAGCGCGGGATGGGCGACGTGCTGCTGGCTTGGGAGAACGAAGCCTTCCTGGCGCTCCAGGAATTCGGCAACGATAAATTCGAAAAGGTCACGCCGCCGGTAAGCATACTCGCGGAGCCGCCGGTGGCGCTGGTGGATGTGGTCGCGGACCGGCACGGCACGCGCCGTGCCGCCGAGGAATACCTGAAGTATTTGTATTCGCCGGAAGGGCAGGAAATCGCTGCCAAGCACTTCTATCGTCCGCGCCTGGAAGCCGTGGCGAAGAAGTACGCAGCGCAGTTCCCGAAGATTGGCCTGTTCACGGTGGATGAGCTGTTCGGCGGCTGGCAGAAGACGCAAAAGACGCACTTCGCCGACGGTGGCGTTTTCGACCAGATTTATCAACCGGGCAAATAGACATGCAATGGTGGCGGTTCAAACGGCCTAGCGTTCTTCCCGGTTTCGGGCTCACCCTCGGGCTGACTGTGCTGTACCTCAGCCTGATCGTGCTCATTCCGCTTTCCGGCCTTTTCCTGAAAACGGCGACCATCTCCTGGCATCGCTTCTGGGAAACCGTTTCCGATCCGCGGGCTATCGCATCGTACAAGCTGACGTTCGGCGCAGCGTTCGCGGGCGCGCTGGTGAACGCGGTGTTCGGCTTTGTGGTGGCCTGGACGCTGGTGCGGTACCGGTTCCGCGGCCGGCGCCTGCTTGATGCCGTGGTGGATTTGCCGTTCGCGCTGCCCACCGCGGTCTCCGGTATTGCGCTGACCGCGCTGTATTCCCAGAACGGGTGGATTGGACGCCTGCTCGCGCCTTATGGAATCAAGGCTGCATTTTCGCCGTTGGGCGTGGCCATCGCACTCACCTTCATCGGATTGCCGTTTGTAGTGCGTACCCTCCAGCCAGCCATCGAGGAGTTGGATGGCGGCATGGAGGAAGCCGCCATGACCTTAGGCGCCGGCCGCTTTCAGACGTTCCGCCAGGTGATCTTCCCGTTCCTGCTACCGGCCGCGCTCACGGGTTTCGCCATGGCGTTTGCGCGCGCGCTGGGCGAATACGGCTCGGTGGTCTTCATCTCGGGAAACATGCCGATGCACACGGAGATCTCCTCGTTGCTCATCATCGCCAAGCTGGAGCAATACGACTACGCGGGCGCGACCTCCATCGCCGTCGTCATGCTGGTAGCTTCTTTCGTACTGCTGCTCGCGATCAACCTCCTGCAGTGGTGGTTCAGCCGCCGCCTGGGAAAGGGGACCGCGTAGTATGGCCGCCGCCGCCCCTGCCATTGCCGGCACATCCGTGGCGCGCCGCGACCCGCGCTGGCTGCGCGCGGTGCTGATTGCAATTACGCTGCTGTTCCTCGGCCTGTTCCTCTTTCTGCCGCTGCTCACGGTTTTTCTGGAGGCCTTCCGCAAAGGCGTACAGGCGTACTTCGCCAGCTTCACAGACCCGGCCGCGCGTTCGGCGATCATGCTGACACTGATCACCGCCGGGATTTCGGTGCCTTGCAACCTGCTGTTCGGGCTGGTGGCGTCCTGGGCCATCGCCAAATTCCAGTTCCGGGGCAAGAACGTTCTGATCACACTGATCGACCTGCCTTTCGCCGTGTCGCCGGTGATCTCCGGACTCGTCTTCGTACTGATGTTCGGCGCGCAGGGGTGGTTTGGACCGTGGCTCATTGCACACAACCTGCACATCATTTTCGCGGTGCCGGGTATCGTGCTGGCCACGATTTTCATTACCTTTCCGTTCGTGGCGCGCGAGATCATCCCGCTCATGCAGGAGCAGGATACCGACGAAGAGTACGCGGCCATCTCGCTGGGCGCCTCGGGGTGGCAGACGTTCCGGCGCGTGACGCTGCCCAATGTGAAGTGGGCGCTGCTCTATGGCGTGGTGCTCTGCAACGCTCGCGCCATGGGCGAGTTCGGCGCGGTGTCGGTGGTATCGGGCCACATCCGCGGCAAGACCAACACCATGCCGCTGCACGTCGAGATTCTCTATAACGAGTACAACTTTGTGGCGGCCTTCGCCGTGGCGAGCCTGCTGGCGTTACTGGCCCTGGTCACGCTGGTCGCCAAAACGGTATTGGAGTCGCGCATCCGGACCGGAGTGCGCGCGGACGAAGCCGCGGAGGCGGAGACACTCGGATGAGTATTGAAGCGCGCAACATATCCAAGAGCTTCGGAGGTTTTCAGGCGCTCCGGGGTATCAATCTGAAAGTAAACGGCGGTGAGCTGGTGGCGTTGCTGGGACCTTCGGGCTCCGGAAAGACCACTTTGCTTCGCATTATCTCGGGACTGGAGGAGCCGGACCCGGACCCATCCAGCGCCATCCTGTTTCACGGCCAGGATGTGACCGGCAGCCGCGCGGGCCAGCGCCGCGTGGGATTTGTGTTCCAGCACTACGCGCTGTTCCGCAACATGACGGTGTTCGATAACATCGCCTTCGGGCTGCGCGTCCGGCCACGGCGCTTGCGGCCGTCGGAGAGCGCCATTCGCGCAAAGGTGCAAGAGCTGCTCAAGCTCATCCACCTGGAAGGTCTGGCGGAACGCTCCCCGAGCCAACTCTCGGGAGGCCAGCGGCAGCGCGTGGCGCTGGCCCGCGCGCTAGCCATCGAACCGAAAGTGCTGCTGCTCGACGAGCCGTTCGGCGCGCTGGATGCCAAGGTCCGCCACAGCTTGCGCCGCTGGCTGCGCCGCTTACATGACGAAATCCACGTGACCAGCCTGTTGGTCACGCACGACCAGGAAGAAGCCCTGGAGGTGGCGGATCGCGTGGTGGTGATGCGCGAAGGCCGCATCGAACAAGAGGGCACGCCCGAAGATGTTTACCACCGTCCATCGTCGGAGTTCGTGATGGATTTTCTGGGCAACGTGAACCTGTTTCATGGCCGCATCGAGGCCGGCAAGGCGGTGTTCGGCCCGCTTGTTATGGACCACTCCGGCGGTGCGCTGCCCGATGGCCACAGCGCCCGGCTGTTCGCACGGCCGTTTGAGTTGGACATCACCCACGAACAAAACGGCCGGCCCAGCATGAAGGCCCGCGTGACCCGCGTACAATCGGCGGGCGCGCAGGTGCGTATAGAGTTGAATTCCGAAAACGGCGAGACCATGCAAGTCGAGATGCCGCATAGCCGCTTCCGGGAGCGGGCCGTGGCACCGCAAGACGAGGTATTTGTTACCTTCCTGGACCCGCGGATTTTCCTGGAAGAACAAAAGCAGTAGTGGAGAAGTTTGAACAAGCCGTATCCGTATTGATGCTGGCGATGGGCCTCCTGCTGATGCGGGAGGGGCTTTCGTACCTCTCGCGATCCGAGCCGGTTGCACACCCCATCACCTACCCAGCAGGGAGAGCCTCGCGATCGTGCTGGCCAGGCCGGACGGAATCGAGAAAACCGCACAAACCGAATTCTTGAGGCAGAGGTACAGGCTGCGGGAGATTGCCGACCGGCATCTGCAAAACTCGCCCTGGGACGTGTACCTGATCGAGTCTACTATCCCGACGCAGACGTCTGGACTCTGGACGGCACGCGTCCCCCGAGGCGATCTCGAAAACGCTTCAGCGTCTCTTGGATAGACCCGCGGGCAAGTAGTCGTGGGGCAGGCCCTTGGCCTGCGGCGGCCTCCCAGGCCGCCCGGCTGCGCAGATCTGAGATTGCGCCAGGCATCAGCTCTTCCGGTCCCGCATGAACTCGCCCATAGCCGAAACCAGTGCCTGGATGCGCGCGTCCGTGTCGCGCAAACGCTGATCGGTTTCGCGATCGCGTGCAGCGGCCTCCAGGATGAAACGGTCCACCTGGATAGCTATGCCATTTACGCGGTCTGCCAACTGGTCGAGTTGCCGTTGCGTGCGCGCCACAACTGGCGGGATTCCTCCCGGTCCTTGCGGCGTTCCTCCGCGAGTCCGAGGGTAACGTGCTCGATTCTCTCAATCCGTTCATCAGTCGTCATCCTCGTCTCGCTTCCATCTTCATTATGCCTCAATGGGGCCACGGGGCTTGGCCTCCGGTATCTATTCGTGTGGTTCTGGGAGGCCACGCTTATCATCGCTCCTGCGCTAAGCGTTAGGCCCTTAAGGGCGAAGCCCGACGAAATAATTGTCGATGTTCACGCGGCCAGTCCCAACTCCTGAAAAACACCTTGCATGGCCAGGCGGATCGTGTCGTAGTGCGTATCGAGCGGTCGGGGGTTCAGCGCGCCGCGTGACGGCCGTAGTTCCTGCGTGGCGGCCAGCAAGGTTGATCGCTTTGTCTCTGAGAACCACCAGCGCGGTCATCGCTTTCAGCCCCTTCGGCATCGATTCATACCTGCGCGTCTGCCCGATCCGCCGGACGATCTGCTTGCCCCGGAGTTTCTTGAGGTCATAGGCGGCGCGGCGGGCGCCATACTCGGATTCGATTTGGTTGCTGAGCATCTGGACCTGACGGGCCAACTCGGAAGCTGTGAAGCCACCGGGAGAAGGTGACAGAGCAATGATTGCTTCGGCTACCCAGCGCATCCGCGGCTTATTGAGATCGATCCCACCGACCTTCGTTTTACCGACCTGCGCTGGAGCCGGGAGTTGCTCCAGCATTTCATCGGCGATGAATGGTTTTGTTGTCGGCATCGTCAATCGCAAGAAACGTTTTCGCACCGCCCAGCTCGTGGCTCTTGCAGGCGTAACGGCGCAAGAATTCAGTCAGCGCTTCTTCGCCGCAGTCGAACGCTTCCCGATCATGTTTCTTGTTGATCGGCTCTTCGTGCCATGCCGTCACGATTATGACCGCTTTGGCAACGCCCGAGCGGCTGCCCGCAGTTTTGCGTTCGGCGCAGGCGGATTCTCCAGCAGAGCCAGAACCCGCAACCTATCCCTCTCGGAGAGCTGCACATGATCCGCCTCCTCGATGACCGCCTTGGCGGCAAGCAAGGCGTGACGAATCACAAAATCCGTCAAGTCGGTGTGGTTCAGCGCCACCGCACGCAAGAGCAGCGCTTTTTCCTCGGCCCGAATCCGCAAGGACATCCGGCTGTTGTCTTCAACCGCGATTCTCGGCATGGCGGCGACTCCTCCATAATTATGTACGCATTCAAATAGTACATCCAAAAAAACCAGACGGGAGTCAACTTTTGTGTGCATTGTGTTGCATTGTGCTGACCGGTCGTGGGGCCAACTGAGCGGAAAGGAATGGAATCGGCAAAATCACGACGGCCGGATCACGGCTCACTCGACAAGGACACTCCGGATCGCCGGTCGGAAGCCTTCAGCGAACGCAGTTCGACAGGTAACCATTCGGAAAATCAGATGGTCAGCATGATTCTCCCGGTCGCCGACAGTGGCTCCGGGTTGGGATTCTGATCGTCAGAAGAGCCGTTCCATCAGGCTCACCAGCAGGTCGCGGTCGACCGACGCTGTGCGAGGGCCTCGCCAGTCAAAGAAGCGCCAGACAGCGGCGTTCTCATTCAGGCAGAAGAATAGCAGGTGGCTCCGAATCTCGAAGTGTTCGAGCATCCTCTGGTTGTAGGTGCGCACTTCGCCATCCAGGACGTACGGGACAGGAAACTTCTCCGTAGAAAAAAGCTGGGGAGTGGCCTGGAACGTGATCTGTATTTCGCGCCCCTGGGAGCTGATCTGGATGAGGTTCACACCGGACTCGCGGAACATCTCCGGAGCATACGTGGGTGGCGAGAGCTCGAGCGCTGAGTCCGAGAGCCTGCTGTTCAACGATGAGACGAACTCCGCGCAGATCTGGTGAAGCTGGCACGCACCTTGGCGGCGCAACGCGGCGACCTCTTCCGCATTCACCAAGGAGGGCTCGGACTTCCGCGCGGCGTCGATTTGCTTTGCGAGCCTGACAATTGCGTCATCGTAGGCCATGAGGGTGGGAAATACTGATTGTAAACCCAACGTCCGATATTCGGCGACGGCCGCACCCCATTGTCGAACAGTACGTTGAGGATCGGCTCGACCTGGTCCCCGGGCCGGACTTGTACGTGCAATGGGTCGCGCGATGGCTCAATCAGCCTGTGCCGTCAGGTATTCGGGCAGCGCGGGCCAGGTTCGCCGCCCACTGCGGGTTCTGCTGCGCATCCAGATCATTCAGGACCAGCGAGACGAGTTTGCCGCCGCCCTTCGAAATGGCACGTCCGAGGCGACCAACTGATCTTTTGGCGGAGCGTGAGCCGCTCTTCGCAACACGAAGCACGGCCGTCGGGCGTGGGCACGGCGACGACTTGTCGTCTGGATTTGACTGGCCCCCTCGTCTCGATCGTCCCGCAACATCCGAAACATTTGAGCTTGTTGCAAAAACACGTTTTGCCAGGGCGCGGCCTAAAGGCCGCCGAGCATTTCGTTTTCAGCCTGCGATCAAGTAGTTTGCTTCAACCTGAAGCGCTACCGGCCCGATCTCGCCAAACTTTGTTTGGCGTGCCTTTCGGATCTGCCCTCGCAACAGTGCGCGAGCATTCCTTAAGACAGCGACCGAGAAGGCATTGCGCTGGCTGACGCAGGCTGGGAATGGCCTGAATGAGACCTTTAAATCCGGGTGATTTCGCCAATCTGAATTGCCCCCTGTTGAAAACGTAAACAGGCTACTCTGTTTGAGCTGGGAGCCGAGCGGAGTCTGACGGCTTGCCGGTAACGGGTGATATCGCTGGCTGAAGGACGAACGCGCCCCGCGCAAATTGCAGATCTGGGAGCGCTGATCGCCGCCATTCCCACCGCCCCGGCAACCGCCATAGACATCGATGATTTTATTGCCAACGATCTTCGATTAGGATGGAATTTCATCCGCACAAGCTGTGGGGCCGGCCGAGCGAGAGACCAAACCTTGTAACCGGCAGTAGACATGTTCAACATGATCGACAAATCGACCTTCGATCCGCCGGGAGATACCACCTCGCCCCTGCCCAACGTCCTGGATGGCTCGTTCTGGGATTTCGCCCGGAACGANNCTGGCTTCTCAACATCGACAAGTTTTTGTCGATGTTGGCGCTGCAAGCGCCTAAGGCAACCATGAGATCCAACGGGATGCGGGACGACCGTTACGTGCTGGCGATCGACATGGGTTCGAGCAGCGTGAAGGCCACGCTGGTCTCACAACACGGCGAACTGGCGGGCACCGGCCTGCGGAACGTGGACATCCTGCTGCTCCCCGGCGGGGGCGCCGAGCAGGATCCCGAGCAGTGGTGGGACGCGGCGATTGCCGCGGCGAAGTCGGCGCTGGCCACGGCCGCCATTCCGCCCGAGCGTATCGTGGCCGTGGCGTGCACCACCCAGTGGGCCGTCACGGTGCCGGTCGATGAGGGCGGCCACGCCATCTGGAACGCCCTCTCCTGGATGGACACGCGCGGGGGCCGTTATAGCCGGGCCGCCGTCGATGGCTGGCCCAAGATCGAAGGCTACGCCTTATACAAGCTGCTGAAATGGGTCCGGCTCACCGGCGCCGCGCCCAATCACTCCGGCGTGGACGGCTTCGGCCATATCCTGTATTTCAAGCACGAGCGCCCGGATCTGTACGCGCGCACTTACAAATTCCTCGAGCCCATGGACTATCTCAACTTCCGGCTCACGGGCCGGTGCGCCGCGTCCTACAGCACGATTTTCCCCTACTGGCTGACCGATAACCGCAACCCGAACCGCATCGACTACCATCCCGGCCTGCTGCGCGCCGCCGGCATCGAGCGCTCCAAGATGCCGGACCTCCGGCCGGTCGACGCGGTCCTGGGCGAACTGAAGCCGCAGGTCGCGGCGGAACTCGGTCTGCTTCCGGGCACGCGCGTGGTCATGGGTTCCGGCGACAGTCAAGCCGCCACCGTCGGAGCCGGATGTGTGCGAGACTACGACGGCTATTTCTGCATCGGCACCACCGCATGGCTCAGTTGCCACGTGCCCTGGAAGAAGACCGATGTGGCGCATTCGCTGGCCACCATGCCCGCCGCGCTGCCCGGCCGGTACATGGTCAGCGCCGAACAGGGTACTGCCGGCCGCTGCCTGGAGTTCCTGAAGAACAATATCCTGTTTCCGGTAAACGGGCAAAAGCCCGCGGAGGGCGATCTTTACGGAATACTGAATGCGGAAGCCGCGCAAGTCGAGGCCGGGAGCGAGGGCCTGATCTTCACACCGTGGATTAATGGGGTGCTGGCGCCCCGCGAGGATCACTACACCCGCAGCGCTTTCTTCAACCAGACGGCCCGCACCACGCGCGCCCACTATGTGCGCGCGGTGATGGAGGGCGTGGCGTTCAACCTGCGCTGGCTCAAGGGCCACGTCGAGAAATTTATCGGCCGCCCGTTCGCGCAGCTCAATTTCATCGGCGGCGGCGCAACTTCCCAGGTCTGGTGCCAGATCCAGGCGGACATCCTGGGCTGCCCGGTGCGGCGCATCGCCAATGCGCGCAGCGCCAACGCGGTGGGCGCGGCCCTGGCGGCCTTCAGCGCGCTGGGCGAAATTCGCGTGGAGGAGATCGCGCAAATCGTCCAGGTGGCCGAGACCTATCAGCCGCAGGAAAAGCACCGCCAGGTGTACGATGAACAGTTCCGCGAGTTTTTAGAATTCTACCGGCGGATGCGGCCCATTTACCGGCGGCTGAACCCGGTGATTCATCCCGTATGACGAAAGAGAGGCATCAAGTTGTCTGAAGCAGTGTCTGAAGCAATGTCTGAAGCAGCGGCCCGGGATTTGGAGAGCCACGCCCGCTTGCCGGAGAAGGGCCGCAACCAGGAGGACATCCTGCGCGAACTGCGCGGGATTGCCGCGCGCGAGGACGCGCGCTGGGAGACCGGGCAGATTTCCGGCAGCTACTATCACGCCGGCAAGGAGCATTTCGCATTCCTGAACCAGGTCTACGGCCTGTTCTCGCACGTCAACATCCTGCAGCGCGACATGTGCCCCAGCGGCACCAAGTTCGAGGCGGAGATCGTGGCGATGACCGCCCGGATGCTGCACGGCGATGCGCTGAAAGCGCCGGACGAAGTGGTGGGCGTGGTCACCTCGGGAGGCAGCGAGAGCATCATGCTGCCGATGCTGGCGTATCGCGAACAGGCGCGCGCGGCGGGCATCGCGGCGCCGGAGATGGTGGCGCCCGCGACGGCGCATCCGGCATTCGACAAGGGGGCCTGGTACTTCGGCGTCAAGCTGGTGCGGGTGCCGGTGGGCGCGGACTTGCTGGCCGATGTGGATGCCATGCGCGCCCAGATCAACGCGAACACCGTAGCCCTGGTGGGCTCGGCCGGCAATTACCCCTACGGCCTGATCGATCCTCTGGAGCGATTGTCCAGCCTGGCGGTGGAGCGCGGCATCGGCATGCACGTGGACGGCTGCTACGGCGGGTTCATGCTGCCGTGGCTGGAGCGCCTGGGTTACGCGATTCCGACGTTCGATTTCCGGCTGCCCGGCGTGACGTCGATGTCCTGCGACACGCATAAGTGGGGCTACGGCCCCAAGGGCGCGTCGGTGGTGCTATACCGGAACCGCGCGCTGCGGCGCAGGCAATACTTCTCGGTGAGCAATTGGGCGGGCGGGTTGTACGCCTCGCCGACGCTGGCGGGCAGCCGCTCGGAGGGAATTTCGGCGGCTACCTGGGCGGCCATGGTGTCGCTGGGCGAGGAGGGTTACCTGGAAACCGCGCGCCAGATCATGGCAGTGGCGAATGCCATCAAGGCGGGCGCCGCTGCGATTCCCGAGATTCGCATCGCCGGCGAGCCGACGTTCTGCATCGCATTCATGTCAGACAAGGTGGATATCTGCCACGTGAACGACTATCTGACCGGCAAGGGCTGGCGCATGAATGGCCTGCAATCGCCTCCCGGCTTCCACTTCTGCATCACGCGGCCGCAAACCGTGCCCGGCTTGGCGGACAGGTTCCTGGCGGACCTGAGGGAAGCCGTGGCGTATGCCGGGACCCCGCCGCCGCAGCCGTCGAAGAGCGGGGCGATTTATGGCGGGGGGCTGGCCGCGATCCCGCCGGCTATGATCGCGCAGTTCATGTGTGATCATTTGGATGGCATGTACGCGCTATGAGGAATGGCTGGGTTATGAAAATCGATGGGCACGAGGGTTGAGAAATGCAGGCGGGGCACCAGGCGGCCCGTGGCCGGCGTCGGCGCGTCTTAAGCGCTCGCGGCGAACTTCGGACGGACCGGGGCGTAGGTGTTAAAACAGACTTCTGCGGCACCAGGTAGTACGACATGCAACATAGAGAGCGTCATGTTGTAGCAATCGGCGCGGCGTGATGGGCTCGCCGATGAAAGGTGGGCCTGCTTGAGAACACCCCGCAAAATGAAGGCTTGGCTTGTGACGTGGGAGTGGGTGGGTGACCACGCAAAGCGAGATGACAAGGTAGCTGCCGTGCTAAATTCGCGGCTTTCAGAATCGAGGGTCAAGAAGCTGGTCGAATTCCTCTACCTAAATGACTCCTACGCGGTGAGCGAAAAAATGGCGGTCGCGCAACGCAGGAGGGACAATCCATATCCGGCCAAGGTGGAACGCGGCGTCATTACCTGCGGGCATCACCCCTTTCTGCAAGCGCGGTTGGTCGATGATCTGAGAGTGGAATACGATGGCCATGGGATGGACACGGCGGTTACATGGAAAGAACGCAGCGGCAGGATCGAAAGAGTGTCCCTAACGCCCAAAGACAGGTCACGCCAATGACGCATCTTTCTGTTATCGATCAGCCTTCCGCGAATGCAGTTCTGGCCCTATGACCGGCGCAACGATGGTGTAAGCGTGGGGAAGTCGAGCGGATCGGGATTTTAGATGATGACAAAGCGGAGTATCTCTATTCAAAATCATGGGTACTCGGTGGACGTGCCAGATGAGTGCCCGGTATGCCACAGGCATAGTGAGGTGTCGTTTGTTGCGGCTGACGTCGTCGAGAACGGGCGTGGCGTTCAGGCTATATTTCGCTGTGCATATCAAGGATGTCGGGCTTTCTTCATATGCTTCTACGGGCCGAAACCGTCGTCGGACCTGCTTGGAATACGTCCGCAAAAGCCGGCAGAAAGCATGTTTCCAGAGACCATCTCGACGCTTTCTCCCGGCTTCGTTTCGATCTTCAAGGAGGCGGACGAAGCAAAGCACTTGGGGCTTAAGCAAGTCGCGGGTCCGGGTTACAGAAAGGCATTTGAGTTTTTGATTAAGGATTATGCGAAGTCGCTCGCGCCTGGAAAGGATAAGGAGATCGAGGAAAAATTCTCCGGGGCAGTGGTTGCAGAGTTTGTGCCGGACGTGCGTATCCAAGCGGTCGCAAAACGGTGTCTATGGCTCGGAAATGACGAAACGCATTACCTGCGGAAGTGGGCAGACCACGACGTCGACGATCTGGTGACGTTGATCAAGTTGACCACCAACTGGATCGAAATCGAACACCTTTCCAAGACCTACGTTGAAAAGATGCCTGAATAGCCGAACAGCGACGGCAAGGATCCCCTTGCTTCTTTCCAATAAGATCATCTGCCGGACGGAAGTGCGTCCGCCGCGGCGCCGGGCCGGGGAATCGTCTATCAAGCCAGCCGGGCGCCCCGCCGGTACTCTGCGGGAACGTGGCGCACCAGATCGCGGGCGTCGTGGCACACGCGCCCCACCTCGATCACGCGTTCCTCGCGGCGGCGATAGAGAAGGAAATGCCGCGGCGCCTTTACGCGTTGGCCCTTCACTCTGCCCCGGCTGAACCAAAGATGGTACGTGCGGGCTCCTTCGATCGGGATCTCCGGGTGTTCCGTCGATCCGGGCCGCTCGGGATCGGCGCCAATATCGCGCAGGGCCTGCTTGATCGGCGCTTTATAGCGCGCCGCAGCGGTTTCCCCAAATTCCTTCCGGCTCCAGTTCAGGATGGCTTTGATGTCACGCTGCACCGTACGAGTAAGCCGGACTTCAAGGCGCCGGGAGCGGCGCTCAGGCACGCTTCTGCCCGGCTGCGAATTCGGCTGAAGCCTCTTCTCCAAGTCGATCGATAAAGTCGTCGATCTCCTTGCCAGACCGCAGGGTCACATAGTCGCCGCGCTCGATATCGTCGAATCCTTCTTTGGCGGCCGCGCGAAGCCACTCGATCTTGGCTTGGTCTTCCCGCTCGCGCTGCTCCAGCAGGCGGAGGCCCTCGCGGATCACCTCGCTTGCGTTACTGAAGCGACCGGAGGCGATGCCAGCCTCGATGAAGCGGTCAACATGTTCGGTGAGATTGACGTTGCGGGTAGGCATGAGAATGTTCCTTCTAAACACGGCGTCGGAATGGCTAGGGGAGGGGGTCAGTTCGGTGCTCATAGAATTCCAAGAAGGGTCCACCAGTCCTGCGCGGCATGCAAGACGCGCAGGATTGAAACGCCGTCCGGGCGGGGCAGATAGAAGATCAGAAACTTTTCAAACCCGCTAACCCGCCATTTGCGCAACCCGGCCAGCTTCGGCGAGCGCAAGGACAGCGGGGCGCCCATGCCGGGATTCCGGGACAGATCTGTGAAGCTCGCGTCGGCATTCGCCAGGAACCGTTCCGCGGTCTCGAAGTCGGCATGCTCGCCCAGGTACACGTACTGTTCAACCAGGTCGCGCTTGGCACAGGCCCGCTTATGAACCGTGGCCACGTCAGTCCTTCTTTTTGCGGCGCTTGAGCTGCGCCAGGGCTTCCTTGCGGATATCCTCGAAATCCTGCTTCGTCAGCTCGCTCTCTTCACTCTCTAGCCCTTCGAGCAATAACGCCTCCAGCCGTTCTTCGGCCTTGCGCTTCTCGTCGTCGCGGATCAGTTCGCGGATGTATTCGCTCACGCTGCTGTAGCGTCCTTCAGCGATCTGATGATCGATGAAATCCTTGAGCGGATCGGGCAGGGAGATATTCATGGTTTGCATGACACGAACTCCTGATGCTGCCGATATCCTAGCATGCGTGGCAATTCTTGTCAATTGTTGCCATAATCCGTTACCTCGATCCTAGGGAACTAAGGGTGTTATAAAGAACGTTACCGTATGGTTGGAGGCGCAAACGAATGCCCGATCAGCGTAAGCCGTTAGGGAAAAGGCGGNNGGGTCTGGAGACCCGCCGCAGGCGTAGACGCCCGCCCCACATGAAACAAGCGGCTGCACTGCGGCGATGGCTGGTGCTTGCGGCGTTCCTCGGCGCGTTGATTCTGACGCAGGTCTTCTGGTACAACTTTGCGCCCCTGATTTCGCTTCTAACGGCTAAGTACCACATCAGCGGGCTAACCGCCAGTTGGACCATACTCGTCTTTCCTTTGGCCAGCATGCTGTTCTCCGGCTACGCCGGCGCCTTGATCGATCGCCGCGGATACCGCTTTGCCATCCAGTGCGGGCTGGCCCTCATGGCCGTCTCCGCCGCCTTGCGTATCTTTGACGGCTTCTACATGCTGCTGGCCGGCCAGATTGGCATCGCCATCTCGGTTCCCTGCATCGTAACCTGCATCTCGACGCTGGTCGCCGACTGGTTTGGCCCAGCCGAGGAGGGCCTCTTCACGGGCATTTGCACGATCGGAATCTTCGTGGGCATGGCTCTCTCGCTGGCCGCCTCGCCGCGGCTTGTGGAGTGGCTGGGATTCCGCGGCGCCATGTCTTTGCTGGCCGCGGTGGCCGCCGGATGGGCTTTGCTGTTCCACTTCACGGCGCGCGAGAACCACCCAGTGCGCGAGGCATCCCGGGCGGCGAAACCTGCCACCACACCAATGCGCGAGTTGCTGATGAATCGCAATCTCGCCATCATTTTCGCGACCGCCTTTATCGGGCAGGGGTGCTTCAATGCTCTGACCACGTGGCTGGAGGTGATCTGGCACGAACGCGGTTTTGCCAGCGACGCCGCAGGAATGGCGGGCGGGATGATCATCGCCGGCGGCATTGCCGGTGCGCTGTTGATTCCCCCGTTGCTGGATAAGTTCGATCACCCCCGTCTGCTGCTGTGGATCTGTCTGGCGCCGAGCCTCCTGCTGGTCCATCGATTTGTGTTCGCGGGCAGCCCGCGCCGGGGATACGCCTGGGGCGCGTTGTTGGGCTTTCTCTGGCTGCCGTCTCTGGCCATTACGCTGACCATCATCGAGCGCATCGCCCACAAGGAACATGCCGGCGCGGCTTCCGGGATTTTTTGGACGATCGGGAACGCGGGCGTGCTGGGGCTGACGGTCTGCTTTGAAATCCTCAAGGAGGCGACCAACTGGCGCACTTCCATCGACGTGCTGGTCCTCCTGTTAGCCGCGATGAATGCGCTGATCGGACTGCTCCGCATACCCGGGAGGCGGAGACCATTCCAGCAACCGATGGCTGAGTCCGGATGAGACGGTCCTTTACGTAAGTGGCATTCGCCTGCCTCAGCGGCGTCCTGAGGAACCCGGCCGCGAGCCGGGAGAGCGCGCCGTTCGGATTTCATATTGCCGAGATCCGTTCCAAGGCGCCGGGCGGCGGCATTGCGGAACTGTGCGAGGTCGAGGACACCATCAGGTATTTCCTAACCGCCAAGCGCGAACAAGACGCCGCGCGCCAGGAGGCCGAGCGATTGCGAGCCCGGCCCGAATCCGCAGGATTTCGGCGCGCGAATCGCAGATCTAAATATCTGGTAGTGTGGTATTTAATACCGTACTACCAAATATCTTCAAAGAATACAAGAGGATTTGTATATACTTAGACTTAGGCAATCGGGAAATCCCAGCTAAGGTCTAGAAATCAGTTTCTTGCGACTGCCCGGCGCAGCGTCTACTCCGGCCGGCGGAGGGTGAGTCCCGCCCACCACCTGCCCGGCCAATTGCACTAAATCTGGAGAAAAAACCTAAATTGAAGAAGAAAATGAAGTGGCTTTTTATTCTGGGTTTCCTGTCGTTCCTGCCCGCTCGCGCGCAGATCGTCATCGGTCCGGGCACTCTCCCCACGGGCCAGGTCAATACACCGTACTTACAGCAGCTCGCCGCATCGGGCGGAACCGGACCCTATACCTTTGCCCAGTTATCCGGTTCGCTCCCACCTGGCTCTCCGGCCTTTTCGCTCAGCAGTGCTGGGGTGATCTCAGGGACGCCGGACGGTTGTGACTCGCTTGTGGCAAATCCCAGCAGTCCGTGCCCGAACGCCACCGAACCGATGAATAGTATCTTCACCGTGCTCGCAACGGATTCACTGGGCGCAACGGGCACCCAAACCTACACCATCGGTATCTATTGGAACCCGGCCGAAGCTTCCTTCCTGACCGCGTTTGCGGGTTACGACGCCAATATGCTGGTCGGCTTGAACAATCCACCGCCCCTGCTTTTAGGGGGTCATTTAAGCCCTGCGAACCCGGTCTTCCGCCAGCCGTCCACCGATAATCAGAGCACCTGGAACGCTTGGGTGGACGGGATTCACGCCGCTGGCGCCACTATTCTCAACATCGAGCCCGATCTGGAATGCGTCTTTGACAACGTCGCTTCCTGCCTTGCGCTTTATTCCGGAGCCGTCAATTACGCGCGCTCTCTCGGTATGTCGATCTCCCTGGATCCCGCGTTCTACAACTGGCAATCGTGCGGCGGGGCGGGTTGCTCCCCAGCCGGGCCGTCGACCGGGCTGGCGGCAGATTGCCAGGCGCTGATCGGCCATGCGATGAATGCCAGCCCCGGCACGGGCGTCTCCGATTGGTACGCCTGCGTGACAACCCCGATTCCGGCTCTGGGAATGAGCGCCTACCAGTGGATGATCTCGCATTGGCTCGCGAACGGAGATCGTTTTGTTCCTGTGCACGAGCCCACCACCATGGCTGCACGTTGGGGAGAGGGCATCAACCCGGGCGGTTGCAGCACCGAAGCTCAACCCCCCCAGTCCAACGGTGCCTGCTCCGGCCTGACCACCACAACTGCAGGAGGGTCGGGGAACACCTGCCCAGGCGACTGGTGGATCAACTTTTTGAACCCACTGTTTAACCCAAAAACCGGTCTCATTCCTGCCTGGACAGCTTCGGCTGGGATCGGCATCCGCACTGGCGTGACCACATTTCTCACCGAGGACCAGTACAGTCCCACTTACGCCGTTGTCTTCTCAAACAATCTGCCCGCCAGCGTGGATATGGGCATTGACATGTACGTCTTCAAGGCCGCCGATCTTTCCGTGTACGAAAGCGCCATCTCAGTAGCAAACTATTATCAGCATCAGGTCTTATCGAGGAATTCGCCGCCCAGGATTGGGTCGAAAGCGGAGCGCCCGCGACCGAACCGTGTGCCATTAAGGGATGTTATTCGTGCGATTGGCAGACAAGCCAAAGCGATCAGAATTTTGTCGCGGCTTTTCTGGCGTTTGCCGCTTCACATGGCGAACTTTCGGCCTCTTTGTTCCCGGCACAGATTCTGGCCGGCTGCTCCGTCTCGTACCCCGACAATTGCAACACCTGGCCCGTGGTCGCTGCCGCGAGCGCCAACTTTCTGTCCGGGAACCGTAGTGCGCTCTCGCAGAAGCTAGCCTCGATAATGACACCGGGCGCTGGCGGGCCCGCCACCATTACCAAGTCGGCCGGCGATGGGCAGAGCACACCCGTAGGCCAGACGTTTCCCACTGCGCTCGCCGTAACCGTGACCGATACGACCGGGACTCCGGTAGCTGGCGCGAGCGTCACGTTCACTGTGACGCCCGGCGCTACCGGGGCCAGCGGCGTTTTCAGTTCGACCGGGCCTGTCCTGATCGCCACGGACCAAAATGGGAACGCCACCGCGCCCGTGCTGACGGCCAACAGCGTGCCTGGCCAGGTTACGGTCACGGCTTTCGTAAACGCCTTGACCGCTGCATTTACGCTGGCAAACCTGGGCTACACATTCGGCGCCAGTTCAACAACCGTGGGCAGCGCGGCCGGCAACAGCACGGCGCTGCTGGCCGGTTACGGGCCGTGGACAGCCACCAGTAACGCCCCCTGGTTGCACCTCGCCGCGGGGACCGGCAGCGGTGGCGGCAGCGCGTTGATCCAGTTCAGTTACGACGCCAATGCCAACCCGGCCGTGCAGACGGGAATGCTGACCATCGCCGGTCTGCTGTTCACCGTCACGCAGGCCGGCGCGAGTTACGTGCCGGTGTATCCGGTGACCATGCTTGTCTCGTCCGGATTGAACAATCCGCGGGGCGTCGCGGTGGATGGTCAGGGCAATGTATACATCGCGGACACGGCCAATAATGCCGTCGAACAGTTGAGCGCCGCCAATGGGCAGATGACGGCGTTCGTCTCCGGGCTGAACGCACCCGCGGGCGTGGCGGTCGACGGGCTTGGGAACCTATATATCGCGGACACCGGCAACCACGCCATCGAGAAGTTCAGCGCGGCCAACCAACAACTGACCACGTTGGTCTCAGGTCTGAGTAACCCATCCGGAGTGGCAACCGACGGGCAGGGCAACGTCTACTTCTCGGATACGGGCAACAACGCGATCGACGAATGGAATGCGGCGAGCCAGCAGTTGACTCCGCTTTCCGGCTCGGGCTTGAGCAATCCCACGGGTGTAGCGGTAGACGGGCCAGGAAACGTGTATTTTGCCGACAGCGGCAACAATGCCATCAAGGAGCGGGTGGTGGCGGGCGGGCAAGTTACTGTACTTGTGTCCTCGGGGCTGAACAATCCTACGGGAGTGGCGGTGGATGGACAGGGTAACGTGTACACGGCGGATACCGGCGACAATGCTATCAAGCAATGGAATGCCGGGAGCCAGCAGGTGGCCACGCTGGTATCCACCGGACTGAGCAGCCCAATGGGCGTCGCGGTAGATGCGCAAGGCAATATCTACATCGCGGACGCCAACAATAACGCCATTAAGAAGCTCACGCCGGCCTATCTGGCGTTGAGCGCCGGCAGCCTGAGTGAGCCTGCCCAGGCGGGGACGGACTCGGTGACCGCGCAGGTGCTGCCCGCGAGCATCCCGCTAACCGCCGCCAGCGACCAGTCCTGGCTGACCATTACCGGCATCGGCGGCGGTGCGATCGGCTTTTCGTTCCAATCCAATACCTCGGCGGCCAGCCGCACGGCGCACATCGCGGTTCTAGGCCTCCAGGTCACGGTGACGCAGAGCGCCGATGCTCCGTCAAGCTTGACTAAGTGCGCCGGCGACGGCCAGAGCACACCGCTAGGGCAGCCTTTTGCGGCGGCCCTTCAAGTCTGCCTAACCGACGCGGGCGGGAATCCCTTATCGGGTGGGCCGGTTATGTTCAGCGTAACGCCGGGCGCCACCGGAGCCAGCGGGACGTTCAGCGCTAACCCGCCCATGCCGATTCCGACAAACCAGGGCGGAAGCGCCACCGCGCCTTTGCTGACGGCCAACGGGATCGGGGGGACGTTTACAGTGACCGCCAGCGTGGACGCGTTAAGTGTAACATTCACTCTGACCAATCTGGTCTACACCTTGGGCGCCTCCTCGACGCTCGTAGGAAATACCGCGGGCAGCGGTAGTGTGTTGTTGTGGGCCAGCGGCGCTTGGACCGCTAGCAGCAACGCCTCGTGGTTGCAGGTATCCGCGGGCAGCACCGCCGGCACTGGTAATGCTTTGATCCAGTTCAGCTACGGCGCGAATGCGAATGCCAGCGCCCAGACCGGAACACTGACCATATGCGGCTTGACATTCACGGTAACGCAAGCCGGCGCGAGTTTCACCCCGATCGGTCTGGTGACAGCGCTGGTGTCATCGGGCTTGAAGGCCCCTCAGGCAGTGGCGGTGGATGGCCCAGGCAACGTCTATATCGCGGACAGTTCCGACAACGCCATCAAGGAGTGGAGCGTAAGCACGCAGCAGGTGAGCACGCTGGTCTCCGGGCTGAATGATCCCGGCGGGGTGGCGGTGGATTCGCAAGGCAACGTGTACATCGCCGACCGCAAGGACAACGCCATCAAGGAGTGGAGCTTGGCCGCCGGACAGATGACGTCGTTGGTGTCCACAGGGCTGAACACCCCGATCGGAGTGGCCGTGGATAGCCAGGGCAACGTCTATTTTTCCGATGCAGGCCACAACGCGATTAAGGAATGGCTGGCGGCGACTACGCAGGTCGTGACATTGGTCTCTTCAGGACTCAACGTTCCGCAGGGCGTGGCGTTGGACGCACAGGGCAACGTCTACTTTGCCGATGGCAAGAACAACGCGATCAAAGAGTGGAGCGCGGCCGGGAACAAAGTCTCGACGCTGGTGTCCTCCGGGTTGAACACCCCTTACGGTGTCGCGGTGGATGGCGACGGCAACGTCTACTTCGCGGATGCCGGCAACAAAGCGATCAAGGAATGGAGTCCGGCGACGCTCCAGGTAACGACGTTGGTTTCGACCGGACTAAAGGCTCCCAGCGGAGTGGCGGTGGACGGACAAGGCAATGTCTATATCTCAGATACGGGTGACAACGCCATCGAGAAATACACTGCCGTTTACCTTTCCTTGGGCGCCGCTAGCTGGAATGAGGGGCCCCCGGCGGGGACCGGATCGATCGCCGCTCAGGTGCTTCCGGCAAGCACGCCTTTGACGGCCACCAGCAACCGGTCCTGGCTCACCATCACGGGCACCGGTGGCGGAGCGATTGGCTTCTCATTCCAGGCCAATACATCCGTGAACAGCCGCACCGCGCAGATTACGGTGTTGGGGCAGGCGGTGACGGTAACCCAGAATGGCGACGCTCCCGCAAGCATCGCCAGGACGGCCGGAAACGTTCAGAGCACGCCCGTGGGCCAGGCTTTCGCCACCGCGCTGCAGGTGCGAGTGACGGATGCGGCGGGCAATCGCGTACAGGGCGCCGGCGTGACATTTAAGGTCGTGCCGGGATCTAAGGGCGCCGGCGGGACATTCGCATCGTCTCCGTCCATGCCGATCCTGACTGCCAACGGTTACGCCACAGCCCCAACGCTGACCGCGAATAGCGCCGCCGGAACGTTCACCGTGACGGCCAGCGTCGGAACCTTAACCACCAGCTTCAGCCTGACAATAACATCGCATTGATCGCGGCTCAGTGAACCTCGCGACTTCAACGCGACTGTAACCGAGCCGCGACCGTTACCGAGCCACGACCGTTAGGGAGCGATTTCCGTCAGAATTCCCCAAAGCGGTCAAGCACCCCGCGGGCCCGGCAAGATCCCGCGCTAAGCTAAGATGGAATTACTACAACGGAATGCGCAATCATCTCCGCGGGGCCGCGATTCTCGCGCTCTTGCTATGCTTGGCGTCCCTGGCGTCGGACGACGGCCTGGAGTCCAGCATCAAGAGCATCACCGAGGCCTACGCCATCGTCGAAGATAACGCCGCCGAGCCGGTTTCCGCCGAGCAGGCCTTCTTTCAAGGCGCCATTCCGGGCATGCTCCACCGCCTCGATCCGCACTCCGTGTTCTTCGATCCCGGCCAGTTCGAGCAGCTCAAGAAACTCCAGACCTCCACCGACAAAGGCTTCGGCAGCGTGGTTTCGGTGCTTCCCGGCCGCGTCATCGTGCTGCAAACCCTGCCCGGCACCCCTTCGGCGAAATCGGGCATGGCGCCCGGCGACGAGATCCTGGCGGTCAACGGCTACCAGCTCAGCCGCCTCGAGATGGAGCAGATCATCGCCCTGCTCACTCAATCGCGCCAGCAGCAGGCCCAGCTCGTGGTCCGCCGGCCCGGCAACGCGCGCTTCATGAATTTCGTCCTCGCCCCCGAGGAAATGCAGACTCCCAGCGTGGAACGCGCCTTCTTCCTGAAGCCCGGCATCGGCTACTTGCGCGTATCCAGCTTCGATGAAAAAACCGGCAGGCTCATCCGGGAGGCCATCGAAAAGCTCGGCGGCCGCAATCTCAACGGCCTGGTCCTCGATCTGCGCAAGAATCCCGGCGGCCTGGTCACCTCCGCGCTGGAAACCGCGGCCCTGTTTCTCAAGCCCGGCGCCAGAATTGTGACCGTGCGTGGCCGCAACGTCGCCGAGAAATCCGAAGATGTTCCCGCCGGCGCCACTCCTTACGAGTTCCCCATGGCGGTTCTGGTCGACGAAAGAACCGCCAGCGCCTCGGAGATCGTTACCGGCGCCTTGCAGGACCACGACCGGGCCATCGTGATCGGCGAGGTTAGCTTCGGCAAAGGCTTGGTCCAGAGCGTCTACCCCCTTTCCGAAGGCACGGGACTGGCCTTGACCACGGCGCTCTACTACACCCCCAGCGGACGCTCGATTCAGAAACCGCTGGACTCCTCCCAGTTCGCGCTGGCCGCCGCCACCGCCCACCCCAATGGCCAATCCGAGTTTCACACCGACGCGGGCCGCAAGGTGACCGGCGGAGGCGGCATCCTGCCCGACTACGTTGTCGAACCGCCCACCGTCACTCGTCTGCGGGCCGCGCTGGAGGCCAGCGGCTCCTTCACCACTTTCGCCACCGGATACGTGGCCGAGCACAAGATCGCGGAAGATTTCGAAGTGACCCCCGTGTTGCTCGACGATTTTCACGCATTCCTCTCGCAGCACGCCATCCAGCCCGGCGTGAACGAATGGTCCGCGGAGCGCGAATTCATCGCCAACCGGCTGAAGACGGAAATCTTCAACCTGACGCTGGGAGTGGAAAAAGGCGACGAAGTGGAAGCCCAGCGCGACTCGCAGATTCTCAAGGCGTTGGAGTTGCTAGGGACGGCCAAGCCCGGCGAATCGCTCAAAGCTGATCGCTGAAAGCTGATAGCTGAAAGCTACTTTCTTACCAGAAACACCGCCACTTCCGCCCGCAAATTCGGCAGCGTGTCCACCGTCCGGCGTCCCGTCAGAAAGAACCGCCGCTCGATCGCCAGCCCCTCCTGCCGCGCGAGTTGCTCGAAATCGTCCACCGTCAAAAAGTGGATGTTCGGCGAATCGTACCAGTCGTA
>PKYZ01000668.1 GCA_003132865.1 Bryobacterales bacterium | reverse complement strand
TTCAAGGCGCACGGCCTACTGCAGTTTTTAGGTTGATCGATCCCAAGACGCGCACGGTCTACGTCTACCGCCCGGGTGAAACGACGGAGCGGCTGGTTGATCCGCGTCGCGTCGAGGGCGAACCTCCCGTCGATAGTTTTGTGCTGGAAATGGCGGGTATCTGGAATCCGGATTTGTAAGCGCCGCCGCGCTTTGCGCGCCGAAGCGGGTCCTGGAGGACCCGCGCAGACCTGGAGGTCTGCCCCACTCAAAAGCTCAGCCGTTGCCGTTGCTCTCTTCGAGAAACGCCCGCAGCCGGTGGCTCCGGCTGGGATGCCGCAGCTTACGCAATGCCTTGGCCTCAATCTGGCGGATCCTCTCGCGCGTGACCGCGAAGTTCTGCCCGACCTCTTCCAGGGTATGCTCGCTGCCGTCCTCCAGCCCGAAGCGCATCTTGACGATTTTCTCCTCGCGCGGCGAGAGCGTCTTCAGCACCTGGGCAGTCTGCTCGCGCAGGTTCAGATTGATCACCGCGTCGGAAGGCGACAGGCCCGCCTGGTCGACCAGAAAATCCCCCAGGTGCGACTCGTCCTCTTCGCCAACGGGAGTCTCCAGCGAGATCGGCTCCTGCGCCACGCGCAACACTTTGCGCACCTTGGAGACCGGCAGTTCCATGCGCTTGGCGAGTTCCTCGCTGGTCGGCTCGCGCCCCAATTCCTGAATCAACTGGCGCGAGGCCCGGATCAGCTTGTTGATGGTCTCGATCATATGCACCGGAATGCGGATGGTGCGCGCCTGGTCCGCGATGGCGCGCGAGATGGCCTGCCGCACCCACCAGGTGGCGTAGGTCGAGAACTTGTATCCGCGGCGGTACTCGAACTTGTCCACCGCCCGCATCAGGCCGATGTTGCCCTCCTGGATCAGGTCCAGAAATTGCAGCCCGCGATTGTTGTAGCGCTTGGCAATGCTCACCACCAGCCGCAGGTTGGCCTCGATCAATTCGCGCTTGGCGGTTTCGGCTTCACGATCGGCCTTGGTGATGATAGCCGACGTGCGCCGCAATTCCGCCGCCGTGGATCCGCACCGCTCCTCGATCTGCTGCAGCCTTTGCGCATAGCCGCGCTGTTCCCTGCGCGATTCCTTGATGCCCTCCGCCCGCGCCGGCGAAGTCTCTATGCGGCGCTGCACGCGCGCCATCTCCCGCTCCACTGGCGTCAGTTCTTCCACCGCTGCGCGGATGTGCGCGGCGAAGTGCCGCAGGATGGATCCCTGGAAGCGAACCGTCCGAATGCGCCGCGAAACCCGCACCCGCGCGCGATGCGTTTCCCAAAGGAGGTGGGCATGCTGCTTGGGTTTCAGCCCGCGCGGAATGGCGTTCAACTTCTGCCGCAACTGTTGGAATTTTCTGAAATGCCGCGCGGCGTCTTCGGCCATGGCGACAAATTCCTGGCCGCACTCTTCGGTAGCCTCGTCGATCATGAGCGGGTCGGCCAAGACCACGACATCGCGCGCCGCGATGGCGCCGCGGCGCACCTCCTCCGCCAGGTCCAGGATCTCCTGGATCGCCAGCGGCGAGCGCGAGAGCGCTTTCATCACCGTGTTCTGGCCGCGTTCGATGCGCCGCGCGATTTCCGTCTCGCCTTCGCGCGACAGCAGCGGGACAGTGCCCATCTCGCGCAGATAGGTGCGTACCGGATCGTTGACCTTCTCCCCGGCCGCCGGACCCAAATCCAGATCCAGCAGATCTTCGGCTTCCTCCAACTTTTGGTCGAATTCGAGTTTGGGATCTTCCAGAAGCTCGATGCCGGACCCATCCAGTCCGGCCAGCAGGTTGCCGAGTTCGGTGCCGTTGCCTAGGTCGACGGGGAGGGCGTCGCTCAGGTCTTCATAGGCCACATAGCCCCGCTCCTTGCCCTTCTCCACCAAGTGCTGCAGCCGATCGAACTTATCTTCCGGTACCACTAAAGCGCCCTACCAGTTGCGAGACTATTTCCCACATTGTACACCCCCGTTTTTTGCAACGCGCGGCTATCCGGCCCTTTCGAGATCGTGCAATTCCTCCGCCAGCCGCAATGCCTCTTGCATATTTCCGGACCGCTCCGCTTCTTTCACCCGGGCTTTCAGGGCGGCCACCTGGGTCTTGAGACCGGAGCGCTGCAAACTGCGCAGACACTCCTCTCCTAGGGATAGTGAAACGGCGGAGCCATCCGTTTCATCTTGCAGCACCGCGGATGCTAATAATTCTTGATCGCCTTCCTCCAGCCGCGCGTGCAACTCCTCGTAAGTCACCGTACCGCTGGCGTGTAAAGTGAACAGCGCCTTGAATATACGCCGCGTGGCGAACTGCTCCAGCGCCGGCAGACGCTCCAGTTCCGGAATCAGCTCGTGGCACGCCTCGGCATCGGAAACCAGCAGGTTCAGCAGAATCTTCTCGTCCGCCCGCAGCGGCTCGCGCACGGGGGCGACCTTCTTGTCGCGCCGGTCCATCGCGGCTTTGCGAAAGTTTTCCAAAACCAGTCCCGCGTCCACGCCCAGATATCCCGCCACGTCGTTGGCCACCGCTACCCGCTCAATCTTATCCGGCAGGCGCTGAATGGCCGGCAGCAAGAATTGGAAGCCCGCCACCCGCCCTTCCGCCGTGCGCAGGTCGAACTTCGCCCGCGCCCGATCGGCCAGCCAGTAAAAATAGGTCTGCGCCTTATCCAGCTTGCCGCGATACGCATCCGCGCCGCGATCCTTACAATACTCATCCGGATCGAGACCGTCTTCCAATTCCACGATCCGCACACGCATACTCTCGTCCAACAACAGGTTGATGGACCGCTCCGCGGCGTTCGCCCCTGCCGCATCCGGGTCGAAATTCACCACTATCTTTTCCGAATGCCGCCGCAACGCCTGCACCTGCTGCGGCGTCAGCGCCGTTCCGCAACTGGCCACCACTTCGCGCACGCCCGCCGCGGTGACGCCGATGGCGTCCATGTACCCTTCCACCAGCACGGACCGATCCGCTCTCCGGATGCCTTCCTTGGCCCGGTGCAGGTTGTAGAGCACGGCGCTCTTTCTATATATCGGCGATTCGGCGGAGTTTAAGTACTTGGCCTCGTCGGCCGGATCGAGCGCGCGCCCGCCGAATGCGATCGCTTTCCCCGATTCACTGTGGATCGGAAACATCAGCCGGTTGCGGAAACGGTCGTAGAAGCTGCCGTCTTCGCGCCGGCCCAGCAGACCAGAGTTCTCCAGTTGCTCGGCGGTGAACCCCTGTTTTTCCAAAATGCGCAGCAGCGCGCGGCCCGAGCGCTCGGCGTACCCCAGACCGAATTGCGCGCTCACCTCCGGCGATACGCCGCGCTTCTCCAGATAGCGGCGCGCGTCAGCGCCCGCCGGCCCGGCAAGCTGCTCGCGAAACGCCTCCTGCGCCAATTCCTGGATCTGAAATACGGCGGCCCGCAGGTGCGTCTCCGCATCCGCATACTCCGCACGCTTGGGCATCGGAATGCCGTTGCGCTCCGCCAGCAGCTTGAGCGCTTCCGGAAAACTGACGTGCTCGAATTCCATTACGAACTTCAGGACGTCGCCGGATGCGCCGCAGCCGAAACATTTATAAAACTGATGTCCGGCGTGTACGGAAAACGATGGGGTCTTTTCGCTGTGGAACGGGCAGAGCCCCGTATAACGGGAAACCCCGGACTTGCGCAGCCGCACGTATTCCCCGATCACCTTGACGATGTCGACGGAGGATTTCAGTTGCTCTTTGAAGTCCATGGCCCCTGCGCTTGCTTATTATCGCCGAACCAAACGGCGAGAACCAGCGCGACGCAAGCCGCCAGGGTCAGCCAGGCGGAGCGCCACAGGATTTCGGGATCGAAGCGCATCTTCACCACGTGCTTGCCGGCGGGGACCGGCAGACCGCGGAATGCCACGTTAGTCATGAGCGGCGCGCGCTCCTGGCCATCCAGCCACGCGCGCCATCCCGGATACGCCGTTTCCGACGTCACCAGAAATGCCGGCGCCGCTGCGTCCGTCTCCAGCGCAAATTGCCGCGCGCCATATTCGAGTACGCGCACGCTCCCAGCAGGCTCCGTGCCGGAGAGCGAGATTGGCGCCTCGGCAGCTTCCACGATGGCTTCCGCCCGCGCATCGAAGCCGCGCGAGCGCAGCATGGCCAGCGCCTCGTCCATGTTCGCGGCGCGCCGCACCCGGCTAACCAGAAAGAATCGCGGCAGCACGCCGGGATTTTCGTAGACGTGCGTCCCAGGCAGTTCGAGCACCTTGTGCAGCTCTCCCGGTTTTCCGAGCACGTGCGACGCGATCACATACCGCACGTTCATTAGCTTGAGCACCGGCGAATCGGGGTCGGCGATCTCGTAATACCGGCCCCAGAGCACACCCTCGCAGAACGACAGCCGCACCTGCATCAGCCTGACCAGCGCGAACGGATCGTTGCCATTCGCCGACGGATATTCGAAGAGCGGACCGTGTGTCGTCATGTCCGCGTATCCCTCCATCGCATCCATTCGCCACGGCGGCACATTCTGGTTCGTCAATCGCCGTATTCCCGCTGGGATCTGCGGAACGCCAGCGTAGTGGTCGTAGCCGATCCCCGGATCGCGCCGCTCATCCACCGTGTTGAACGGCCGTCCCGAACTGACGGCGATCAGGTCCGACGCCACGATCATGACCACGGCCGCCTGCACCCAGGGCCGGCGTCCATTGAGGACCTGCTGCGCACCCAACCCCGCCAGGACGGCCATACCGAGCGAAAATGCGCACAGCGCAAATTCCGCGTACAACGAATTCTTCACGGCGTCCGGCAGCAACACGAAGACAGTTTTCCCAACCGGCGTGGAGTCGCCCAGCATCCACAGCGCCGCGCACAGCGTCAGCAAAGCGACGCCGGCCGCATACCGGTTCCTGCGATACACGACCGCTAATACCGCAAACACCAGCGCCGGAATTCCGCAGTAAGTATAAAGAAAGGTCACTTCCCAGGGATGCTTCCAAGTCCCGCCATCGAACTGGAAAATCTCGTAATGATTGGGCAGCACCAGGGAGACCAGAGCCTGCAGCGGCATGCCGCCGCCGGTCTTCAGATAATGACTGCGATATTGCGCCACGCTCAGGCGCGAGAGCTGCAGTGTCGGGAAGAGTTGTATCGCGGCCAGCAGTATGGCCCACGCGGCCGCGATGGCCGTGCTTACCAGCACCAGCGGCGATGCCCGGCGCAGCACCGTCAATATTGCAGCCAGCAGAAAGCACGAAATGAAGACCACCGCCGTGGTCGCGGGGAATCCCGCCAGAAGCGACATCGCCAGCGCGCAGGCCAATCCGGCCACCCACCGCCAGCGGATCCGCTCGCCGAGCGAAATCACGCACAGCCAGGCCAGCGGCAGCCATGCCGCCGCATCCACCGCGCCCAGGTGCTCCGCCTGCGAAGCCGTGTAAGCGCCCAGTTGGTAGATGGTCGCGCCCACTACAGCCGGCGCCCGCTCCAGGCCTAGACGGCGCAGCAGCCAGTAAGTGAACGCACCGGCCAGAAATACGTGCGCGGCCATCTGCAGTTCGAGCCAACAGAGCAAGTGTCCGCCGCCGGTCCAGTTACTCAGCAGGATCGCCGCAAGAGCCGGGGGATAGAAAAGCTGCGCCGTGAGGTTGGCGTAAAACGGCATGCCGCAGTAGGTATACGGATCCCAGAGCGGCAACTCCCCGCGTGCGAACGATCGCGCGATAAACCAGGCCTGCGAGAGATGGTAGGTGCCGAAGTCCCACGGGATGGCGTAATGGCCGTAGAACAGGATGTGCCGGAAGAACGCCAGCACCTCCGCCAGCAGTACGAGTAAGGGCCACGCTTTCCGGGTTGCGCGCATCGCGAATTCCGAGCATAGCAGGACATCCGCGGGGGCCGGGCTTTTGGCGACCCAGTTCCACTTACGCGAGTGTGTCGATCGAACCTACCCGCCGCGCCTCGTACGCCGCGATGGCGGCTTCGTTCTTCAGGATGTAGCCCAGTTCATCGACGCCCTCCAGCAGGCAATGCTTGGAGAATGGATCGATGGGGAATTCCACCGTTCGCCCGTCTGGCAGGGCGACGGTTTGCGTGGCCAGGTCTACGGTGACCTCCGTATCCGGGTCTTGCTCCACCATCGCGAATAGCGCGGCGTGGACATCGGCGGGCACGACGATCGGCAGCAGCGCGTTCTTCAGCGAATTCTGCTTGAAGATATCAGCGAACGAGGTGCTGATCACCGCCCGGAATCCGAACTGCGTCAGCGCCCAGGGCGCGTGCTCGCGCGAACTGCCGCAGCCGAAGTTATCGCCCGCCAGCAGGATCTGCGCGCCTTCGACGCGGGGCTGGTTGAGGATGAAGTCGGGCTTCGGATTACCCTGCGCATCGTAGCGCCAGTCGTTGAAAAGCTGCTTGTCGAGCCCCTGTTTGGAAATGGTTTTCAGGAAGCGCGCCGGGATGATCTGGTCCGTGTCCACATTGTTCATGGGCAGCGGCACGAGCCGGCTGCGGAAATTCATAGTGCCGCGGAAATTCATAAAAGAGTCCTCACATCGGTCACCACGCCGGTCAGTGCGGCGGCGGCGGCGGTCAACGGACTAGCCAGGAAGGTGCGCCCGCCCTTGCCCTGCCGGCCTTCGAAATTGCGGTTGCTGGTGGAAACGCTATATTCGCCGGGCTGCAATTGATCGCCGTTCATGGCGATGCACATGGAGCAGCCGGGCTCGCGCCAATCGCAGCCGGCGGCGCGGAAAATCTCCGGCAGGCCCTCGGCCTCGGCTTGGCGCTTCACCTGTTGCGACCCGGGCACTACCATCACGCGCACGTGCGGGTTCACTTTGCGGCCCTTCAGAAGCGAAGCCGCGGAGCGCAGATCGGAGATGCGCGAATTGGTGCAGCTTCCGATGAACACCACGTTGACCGGATGCCCCAGCAGCAGCTTGCCGCCTTCCAGATCCATGTAGCGGAGGGCCTTGGCGATGGAATCGCGCTGCAGCGGATCGGCCACTTGCGAAGGCTCGGGCAGCGCAGCGGTTATCGGCATGCCCATGCCGGGATTTGTGCCGTAGGTGATCATCGGCTCGAGGCGATCCGCGTCGATGGCGATGGATTGGTCATAGGCCGCGCCTTCGTCGGTGGGCAACTGTTTCCAGCGCGCGAGGGCCGCGTCCCAATCCGCGCCCTTCGGCGCGTGGGGGCGTCCGGCAAGGTATTCAAATGTGGTGTCGTCCGGCGCGACCATGCCGGCGCGCGCGCCGCCTTCGATGGACATATTGCAGACGGTCATGCGCTCTTCCATGGCGAGCGCGCGGATCGCCGGGCCGCGATATTCGAATATGGAAGCTGTGCCGCCGCCCACGCCGATGCGCGCGATCAGCGCCAGAATGATGTCCTTGGCGGTGACGCCGGGGCGCAGCTCGCCATCCACCAGCACCTGAAACGTTTTCGATTTGCGCTGTAGGAGGCATTGCGTGGAGAGCACGTGTTCGACCTCGCTGGTGCCGATGCCGAAGGCCAGCGCGCCGAATGCCCCGTGCGTGGCCGTGTGGCTGTCGCCGCAGACCACGGTCATGCCGGGCTGCGTCAATCCCAGTTCGGGACCGATAACGTGCACGATCCCCTGCCGATCGCTGCGCCTTCCATAGCACCGGATCCCGAAATCGCGACAGTTGGTTTCGAGCTGCGCGACTTGTTTGGCGGCGATCTCGTCGACGATCGGCAGGGAGGGGTCGGTGGTCGGGGTGCTGTGGTCGGTGGTAGCCACGGTCAGATCGGGCCGGCGTACTTTGAGGCCGCGCTCGCGCAAGCCTTGGAAGGCCTGCGGCGAGGTGACTTCATGCACCAGGTGCAGGTCGATGTACAACAAGGTGGGCGCGCCGGGCTGTTCGTGGACCACATGGGCGTCCCAGAGCTTTTCGATGATAGTGCGTGGGGGCATAACTATATTGTGACCGGTTGCGATGCGGTGCGGTTAATCGGATAGGCCAGCAAGCCGGTAAGCTCCCGGGCCTATCCGATTGCGGCGCATACGGCCTCACCAACCTGTTCGGTGGTGGCCGGCGCGCCCGATGGTTTGAGGTCCGCCGTCACTGCCCCGCTATCCAGTACGGCTTCGATCGCGGCGTTGACTCGGGCGGCTTCTTCCTTCAAACCGAAACTGTATTCCAACATGGCCGCCACGGAGCCGATAGCTCCCAGCGGGTTCGCTTTATTCTGACCGGCGATGTCCGGCGCCGAGCCATGTACCGGCTCGTACAACCCGACCCAAACGCCCGATGGCTTGCGGCCGCCGAGCGACGCCGAGGGCAGCATGCCGATCGATCCGGCCAGCACGGCGCCCTCGTCGCTGAGGATGTCGCCGAACATGTTCTCCGTCAATACGACGTCGAAACGGCGCGGATTCAGGATCAACTGCATCGCGCAGTTATCGACCAGCAGGTGATCCAGCGCCACATCCGGATACTCGGCGGCGATTTCAGTGACTACTCGCCGCCATAACTGTGAATTCTCCAGCACGTTCGACTTATCCACCGAAGTGACTTTACGGCGGCGTCCGCGCGCCAGGTGAAATGCCATGTGCGACACGCGCTCGATTTCCGCGCGAGTATACGTCATCGTGTTGACGGCGCGCGTTTCCGGTCCGGTGCCCGTAATCCCGCGCGGCGTGCCGTAGTAAATGCCGCCGGTCAGCTCGCGGACGATGAGCATGTCCGTGCCTTCCACCAGAACGTTCTTCAGCGGCGACGAGTCGAGCAGCGCCGCGAACGTACGCACCGGCCGCAGGTTGGCGAAGACTCCCAACGCTTTGCGAATGCCCAGCAGCCCTTTTTCCGGACGCTTCTCCGGCGGGCAGTTGTCAAACTCCGGCAGTCCAACCGCGCCCAACAGTGTGGCATCGGCATCGGCCGCCAGGCGCGCTGTTTCTTCCGGGAACGGGCTGCCGGTCCGATGAATCGCGATGCCACCCAGCAGTCCTTCGGCGATGCGCAGCGGGTGGTTCCATTTGTTGGCTACGTGCCGCAACACGCGCACGGCCTCACGCGTCACTTCCGTGCCAATGCCGTCGCCGGGTAGGACTAAGACGTTGAGATCCATGGTTATCAGCTTGGGCAAGGCGGCCTGAGAGGCCGCCGCAGGCCGAAAGACTGCCCCACTAGTCCGCAGCCACTTTCATGACCATGGGGCGTCCTTCAATCAACTCGACGATCTCTTCGTCGAGCAGTCCCTTTTTGTTGTCGGCGAGGGCCGTGAACCGCTCGTACAACGACTGCAGCTCGTCCTTGCTCAGGTCGTAGCCCAGATCTTCGGTGCGTTTCTTCAGCGCGTGCCGGCCGCTGTGCTTGCCCAGCACCAGCCTGCTCTCGGGCACGCCGACCGAATGCGGGTCCATGATTTCGTAAGTGGTTTTTTCCTTCAGGTAACCATCCTGGTGGATGCCGGCCTCATGCGCGAATGCGTTGCGCCCCACAATGGCCTTGTTCGGCTGCGGGCCGAAGCTGATCATTGAAGCCAGCATCTGGCTGGCGGAATACAGATGCTCGGTGCGGATGCCCGTGTCGTAGGGCAGGCGATCCTGGCGGGTCTTGAACAGCATCACGACTTCTTCCAGCGCGCAATTGCCCGCGCGCTCGCCGATCCCGTTGATGGTGCATTCGATCTGCCGCGCGCCGGCTTCGACGGCCGCGATGGAATTGGCCGTTGCGAGGCCGAGGTCGTCGTGGCAATGCACGCTGACAATCGCGCAATCGCCCAGCGCTTTCACGATGCGGTTGATCAGCGCGGCGTACTCGTACGGCACGGAATAGCCGACGGTGTCCGGAATATTCACGGTGCGCGCGCCCGCGGCCACTACGGCTCGGCAGATCGCCTCGAGATAATCGGGATCGGTGCGTGCGCCATCCTCGGCCGAGAACTCGACGTCGTCCACGTATTCGCGCGCCAGTTCCACGGCGGCCACGGCTTCTTCCAGCACCTGCTGCCGCGACTTTTTCAGCTTGTACTTCAGGTGAATATCGCTGGTGGCGATGAAGGTGTGAATGCGCGGCCGGCGGGCGTGCTTCAGCGACTGCGCGGCGCGCTCCACGTCCAGGGTGCAGGCGCGGCCCAGCGCGGCCACTTGCGCCCAGGGAAACTCGCGGCTGATGGCGTCCACCGCTTCAAAATCGCCTTCGGAAGCGATGGGGAAGCCCGCCTCCAGGATGTCCACGCCCAACTCCACCAGCTTGCGCGCCATCCGGATTTTTTCCGGCACGGTCATGCTGCAGCCCGGCGACTGTTCGCCATCCCGCAGCGTGGTATCGAAGATGTAGACTCGATCACTCATAGAAACCGCCGTATTGGGCCATTATGGCGGGTGGCTGCGGATTTAGCAAATTTATAATATTAGCGGTTCATATAATCTTTTGTTATGCTGGAGGCGCATGGAACTGCACGCGCTCCAGGTTTTCCTGGCGGTAGCCACCGAGAAAAGCTTCTCGCGCGCCGCGGAACGGCTGCTGCGCACGCAGCCCGCCGTCTCGCTGGCTTTGCAGCGGCTGGAAGCGGAGCTGGGCGAGAAACTGATCGACCGTTCCGCGAAAGATCTGGTGTTGACCGACGCCGGGCGCACGGTGCTGGACTTCGCGCGGCGCTTCGAAAATCTGCGCCAAGAGATGGAGAACTCACTGGCCGAGCTGCGCGACAACTCCGCCGGCACGCTCACGGTGGGCGCGAATGAATCCACTTCGCTGTATCTGTTGCGGCATATCGAGACCTTCCGGCGGCTGCATCCCAAGATCAACGTTCGGGTGCGGCGCAGCCTGTCGAGCAAGATCCCCAACGAGCTGCTGGATGGCAACCTGGAGCTGGGCGTGATCAGCTACGATCCGCCCGACGAGCGCCTGACTTCCACCGTGATCTATACCGACGCGCTGGCCTTCGTTGTGTCGCCCAAGCACCGGCTGGCCGGCCGCAAGGCGGTTTCGATTTCCGATCTGGCGGCGGAGACCTTCATCGCGCACAACGTGATTTCGCCGTATCGCGACGTGGTGTTGCGCGCGTTTCAGGAGCGCCGTGTGCCGCTGAACATGCCGGTGGAAATGCCCACCATTGAGACGATCCGCAAGCTGGTGCAGAACAACCAGGGCGTGGCCTTTCTGCCGCGCATGTGCGTGGAGCAGGAGATCGAGCAGGGACTGTTGCGCGAGGTGAAGGTGAAAGAGTTGCACGTTGAGCGCAAGATCCGGCTGATCTATCCCACGCGGCGGGTGCTGAGCCATGCGGCGCGGGCGTTTCTGGAGGTGGTGCGGGGGAAGTAGGGCGGGCGGGATGAAGGCGCACGGCCGTGCGGTACGCGGCGGTAATGGACGGACTGGATCGGAGGATTGCAAGACATAAAGGACGTTGATCGGCA
>PKYZ01000272.1 GCA_003132865.1 Bryobacterales bacterium | reverse complement strand
CGATACACGGCACCAAGGACGATCAGGTGAGTTTCGAGCAATCGACCGCTCTGTGCGACGCGATTCGCCAAGTGGGCGCGGCATGCGAGCTGATTACGATCGAAGGCGGCGGGCACGGCATGGGAGGCTGGCGCGCGCCGGAGATGCAGCACTGGAAACCCGAGATGATTGCCTGGCTCAAGAAGATTCTGAACGTGAAGTGAGGAGCGTCCGCGGCGGACGCGCANNCGGCCTGAGAGGCCGCCGCAGGCCGAGGGCCTGCCCCACCTCACTTCAGCTTCACCGGATAGGGCGCGTGCTCGGGCAGCTTGGGGTTGGATTTCTCCAGCGCCTTCAGCAATTCCGCCACTCCCCGTTCCAGTTGCGGATCGTGGCCTTCGATGACTGACTTCGGGTCGTTTTCCACTACGATGTCGGGGTCCACGCCGTGGCCTTCCACCGCCCACTGGCCTTCGGCTGTGGCATAGGCGAATTCCGGCACATTCACGTCTCCCCCATCGATGAGCTGTCCGTGGCTGGTGATCCCGACCACGCCGCCCCAGGACCGCTCGCCGATCAGCAGCCCCAGCTTGGCGGTGCGAAACATCCAGGGGAAGATATCGCCATCCGACCCGGAGTTGGCGTCCAGCAGCACGGCCTTCGGCCCGATGAAGACGCTATCCGGGTAGGGTGACGGCGTGGCGAGAGTGCGCGCATAAGTGAGGCCCAGCATGGTGCGGGTCAACCTTTGAATGACCATGCGCGAGATATTGCCGCCGCCGTTGGCCCGGTCGTCGATCAGGAACGCCTCTTTGCGAAGCTGCGGAAAATACCATTTGATAAATTCGCGAATGCCGGCCTCGCCCATGTCCGGTAAGTGCATGTAACCGATGCGCCCGTGAGATAGCTCGTCCACGCGGCGCCGGTTCTGCTCCACCCATTCGAGATACAACAGATTAGTCTCGCTGCCCAACGGCTTATAAGCGACTTTGCGGGCGCCGGTCAGCGAGGGAGAGCTACTCAGCATGAGCACCACCGGCGCGTCGCCGGCGTGGCGCAGGAATTTGTAGATGTCGTCTTTGGCGGTCACATCTTCGCCATTGATGGTCAGGACATAATCGCCCACCTTGGCGTCGACGCCGATTTCGGTCAGCGGCGAGCGGTAGATCTCTTCCTCGTTTTGGCCGCGGAAAATCCTGGCGATGCGATATCGCCCTGAGTTGGCGTCCACCTCAAACCGGGCGCCCGGCAGGCCCGCGTGCGGGCGCGGCGGGATCTGCACATCGCCGCCATCGATATAGGCGTGCTGCACGGTCAACTCCGAAATCATTTCACCGATAACGTAATTCAGGTCCGTGCGATGCGCCACGTATGGCAGAAGCTGGCTGTAGCGCTGCCGCAAGGCCTCCCAATCGTAACCGTGCATGTTGGGCGCGTAGAAGAAATCGCGGTAGCGCCGCCATACTTCGTTGAAGATGTCGTTCCATTCCGCGACCGGGTTTTTCTCCAGCATCAACCCGGCGGTGGAGACGGTTTTCTTTGTGCCGGCGCCGGACGGTGTTGCGTCGTACACGTTCCAGACCTGCTCCTGGCGGACAAGTACTTTCGACCCATCATGCGAGACCACAAATCCGCCTATATCTTCAACCAGCTTGGTCTCTTTCCGGTCTTTGAAGGCGAAGATGCGCAGCGAAGTCTTGGTCGCCGCGGACCGGCCGTAGTAACCTTCCGGCGAGACGCCATAGATCAGCGCATCCCTGGTCACTGCCAGGCCGAAATAGTTCTCCGCGTCCAGCGGCACGCGCGCCACGCGCTGATCGAGGCCGTCAAAATCGATGCCGCCGTCTTTTGGCTCTTCAGCCTTCTTGTCTTTCTCGTCTTTGCCTTTGTCTTTCTCTTTCTCTTTATCGGTGTCTTTGCCGCTAGCAGGGTCGGAGGCATCCTTGACAGTTACTTCGTCGCTCTCCGGCGGAAACGGGTTCTTGACGTTTTTACGCAGCGCCATCACGAAGATGCCGCGCGTCCGATTGGTGGCAAAGTCGAATTCGATCCGGGAGATCTGCGGCTGGAATTCGTGACCGGCCATGAAGTACAGATAGTCGCCGCCGGGATGCCAGGCCGGCGAATCCTCATTGTACGTCCCACTGGTCACCTGGCGCAGCTTGCTCTCTTTCATGGACCAGATATACAGCGTTGAAAAGGAACTGCTGTCGCTCATGCTGAACGCCAGATACCCGCCTCCCGGCGACCAGGCATAGTCGTGAATCTCGCCCTCAGCGCAATGTGCGATCTCGNNGCTGAACGCGATGTGACCGTTGTCCGGAGACCACTTGGGATCGTACCGGAAGGCCTGCCCTCCGCTGGAGATCTTCTCGGGGGGCGACGAGCCGTCCTGCGCCACTACGTAGACTTCCTCTTCGCCGCTCGCGTCCGATAGATACGCCACCTTGGAGCCATCCGGCGACCAGGCCGGCCATTTATCGTGCGCGCCGGGCGAATGCGTGAGGTTGCGTGTGGGCCCCTTCTCTACGGGCGCGGAGAAGATGTCCCCGCGCGCGGCAAATAACACCCGCTCGCCTTTGGGACTGAGTTCGACCTGCTCGATGAGGTTGGCGGCGGAGACATAGCTGGGCCGGCGGTTGACGCCATCGTCGGGCACGCGCACGGAGATGTGTACGCTCTTGCCCGTTTTCACATCGAGGATCTGCAGCTCGCCGTCGAGTTCGTAGACGATGCGTTGCTGGCGGTCGCTCGAGGGCCATCGCACATCCCACAACGGGTAGTGGGTGATCTGCCGGGTTTTGCCGCTGGCGGTGTCGTACGCGTAGATGTTGAAGTGGCCGTCGCGATCCGAGTTGTAGTAGATCTCCTGGCCGATCCACATGGGGTCGCGGCTGGCGCGCGGACCTTCGGTGATGCGCTTGGCGGCGTGCGTTTCGGTGTCGAAGATGTAAAGCTCGTTGGCCTGGCCGCCGCTGTAGCGCTTCTCGGTGCGGAAGTCGCGCGCCTGCGGCGAATACACGATCTGGTTTCCGCCCGGCGAGAAGGAGCCCGCGCCGGAGACCGGCATGGGCAGCGGCTCGGAAGGGCCGCCGTCGATGGGAACGCGATAGAGGCGGCTCAGCGCGTGCGCGCGGGCGTCGCGCATGGAACGGTAGATGACGTAGTGGCCGTCGTTCGACCAGCCGTAAACCTGGTTGTCATAGCCCCAGCGCGGCGGCAATGGGCCCTGCGCCGGATAGAAGGTCAACTGCTTAGGCTCGCCGCCATCCGCGGGCATGACGTAGACCTGCTCATCGCCGTCGTATTGGCCGGTGAACGCGATCCACTTGCCATCGGGCGAGAACTTCGCGAACAACTCGACGCCGGGGTGCGCGGTGAGTCGCGCGGCCGTGCCGCCTGCCGCGTTGACCAGCCAGAGGTCGCCGCCGTAGGTGAATACGATGCGGTTATCGTGGATGTCCGGAAAGCGCAGGAGCTTGGTTTGCGCGGACAGCGGCGCGGTTACAGCGAGGAATAGCAGCCAGGCGGCGAAGTGGCTCCGCGCGGCACGAGCGGGTTTGAATTGAAGGCGCATAGGGCTATGACGTATGGGACTCTGAAACGATAAGCGTAGCAGCCCCCGGCAATGGTGGGGCAGACCCTCAAACTGCCTCCGGAGTGTCCACTTTCTCGGAGGCCAAGTTCGCGGGGCAGGCGATGCTGGTGGGGCGGCCTTTCATCCTGCCTTTGCACAGGCTTAGCCTGTGACGCACAGGCTAAGCCTGTGAAAGACGAGCTTCGCTCGCCGAGGGCCGATTAACAATCGGCCCACAGGTTGGCAACCTGCCCCACACAGGAGATTGGGTTACAACACAAATCTGCCGAACATAGCCAATCCCAAAAACTTGCGTAGAATCTTACGTTGTTTGTAATAAGTTACACGGTTTATTTAGAGTGTTGGTTATGGTATGAGCACTGCGGGTTCGGAGCCTGCGCGATCACTTCCGGCTTGTGATCGAAATTGTCAAAGAGCCAGGGCGCTTCCCGACAGAACACCCTTGCGGCGAGTGCGAGGGGCCTTTTCGGACCGCTTGGATATCTCCTTGCCCGACATAAGAGTAGCACGGGATTTCCGAAAATCGGAGAGATCGACCGTGCTTAGCGATTCTTTTCAGTCAATTAGGAAGACTGAAACTGCGTGACTGATTTAGGTTTCATCGGGTTGCGGCGGTACAAGTGCGCGGGAGCCGCGCAGACCAGGGGTCTGTCGAACCCACGCAGGCTGCTAGAATCGGACGGAGATGTCTCAAGGCGGCGGCCTGGACCCGAAGACGGCGCACGACATGCGGTTCGCGATGCGCCTCTCGCTGGCGTTTGGCTTCCTGATGTTGGGCGGCAAGACCGCTGCCTACCTGATTACCGGATCGACGGCGATTCTGTCGGACGCTTCGGAGTCGGTGGTCCACCTGGTTGCGGTAGTATTCGCCTGGTTCAGCCTGTGGCTGAGCTTGAAGCCGGCCAACCAGCGGTATTTATACGGCTTCGAAAGGATCACCTTCTTTTCCGCTGGTTTCGAGGGCGCCATGATTGTGCTGGCGGCCTTGTTCATCATCGGCGTGACGATCCGGAACTGGCTGACTGGGTTGGAACTGACTAACGTCGGCGCGGGTACGCTGTTTACCCTACTTACGTCGGTGTTGAACGCCGGGCTGGGGTGGTACCTGGTGCGGACCGGGAAGCGGACTCAGTCGCTGATACTGGAGGCAGACGGGAAGCATGTCCTGACAGACAGTTGGACCAGCGCCGGGGTGGTTGTCGGGCTGGCCCTGGTGATGTGGACCGGGTGGAAGCCTTGGGACGCGATCTGCGCGCTCGCGGTGGCGCTGAACATTCTGTGGTCGGGCGGCCACCTGATCTGGCGGTCGGTCACCGGACTGCTGGACACGGCCGACCCGAAGACTGGCAATCTGCTGCGGCAGAAACTGGACACGCTGTGCGGAGAGTTGGGCATTCAGTATCACGGCGTGCGGTTCCGCAGCACCGGGCACAGGTTGCTGGTGGAAGTGCACCTGCTGTTCGCCGGCTCGCAGACGGTGGCCCAGGCGCACCGTCTGGCCACGCTGCTGGAGGAGCGGCTGGCGGAGACGCTGGGGCAGCCGGTCGAGGTGATCACCCACCTGGAGGCGCAGGACGATCACGAAGCGGTCCACCACGCCGTGCATTATACGGGGAAGCCGGGGGAGCGGTAGGCCCGAATGACGCCCAGATTCTTCTTCGCGTACGGCATGAATTGACATTAAGCACATTCTTATCGCACAAAATCGCCATGAAGGTGCCTATCTCAGAGTTCCGGAAGCCCAAGGATCAAAGCTAGACAGATTGACGCCTATTCATATCTTTAACCCAGCCTTCTCGGAAGAAGAGCACCAAAGAGCCGGTCGCGAGCTTCTCGCCGAAATGCAGCGTGAGTGGGAAAACGACTGGTCCGGGCTTTGATCTACTACATCTGCTACTTAGATACCCAGTTGGCATTCGAGAAGGCGGCAGTCCGCTTTTCTCCGATGGTAGTCTTGGAGCTTGAATATCTGTATGAGATTGTATGAGATCAACGGTACGATCCTGACTCCAACCCGTTCCCTATCATCGCGGAAATCGCCATTGGGGAGACATGGACGAGAGACCCATTTGATAGGCTGATCGTTTCCCATGCCAAGGCCAACGGACGGGCTGGCCTGGTCGCTAAGGATGAACTCATCGCCAGACATTACCCAAACACCATTTGGTAAGCGTCGCCCATCCGTCCGCGTGTGGCCATGGGCACGCCCTGCGTATACTGAGGGAAGTAGATTAACCAATCCGGAAGCCGAAGACTTGTATCTCAAGGGCCGCTATTACTGGAACAAGCGAACCCCGGACGATCTGAACAAAGCCGTGGACCTGTTCACCCAGGCCATCGTGCACGATCCCGGTTACGCCAAGGTGTACGCGGGCTTGGCCGACACGTACAACCTGCTGCGCGAGTTCTCCTTAATGCCCTCCAACCAGGCATTCAGCCGGTCTCTGGCGGCGGCCCGCCGGGCCGTGGAGCTGGATGGCGGCTTGGCGGATGCGCACAACTCGCTGGCATTCGCGTCGTTTTGCGGAGCGTGGGACTTCGCCTCCGCCGAGCGTGAATTCCAGCGGGCTATCGAGCTCGATCCGAAATACGCCACCGCTTACCATTGGTATGCGAACGCGTTGCTGGCCTTCGGGCGGTTTGAGGGAGCCCTCGCGAAGATCGCCCGCGCCCGCCAACTCGATCCGAACTCCGTCTCCATCCTGGCCGACAGAGGATTCATTCTCTACGGCGCGGGCTGGCGCGCCGAAGCCATCGCGCTGCTCACATTGGTGGCCGCGGACGATCCGTCGTTCCAATCGCCGCACTCCTACCTGGCGCAGATTTACCTGGTCCGCGGCGCGTACCCCGAGTACCTGACCCAAGCCAAACTGCGGGCCCAGTTGGCCCACGATGTGGACGGCCTGGCGGCGGAGGCGGCGGCCGAGAAGGGATGGGCGGATGGCGGCGCCCGCGGCCTGCTCGAAGCCACGTTCGAGGCGCAAAAGGCGCTCTGTTCCGAAGACCGTCTGCCGGCCTATTCCGTGGCCCAAACCTCTACGTTGCTGGGGCGGAAGGCGGAAGCGTTGGCATACCTGCATGCGGCGCTGGACAAGCACGAAATGCAGTTGGTGGCCCTGGCCGTCGATCGGAGTTTTGCCGGCCTGCACGGGGAGGCGGGCTTCGCGGACATAGTGGCACGCGTGGGGCTGCCCGCCGTGAAACGGAAGCCGTGACCGGGCACCGTCCTCACTCGACGGACGGCTTGTTCTCTTCCACGGGAATGCGGTGCTCATTGGCAAAGGCATCCTTACGAATGCCGGTCACCTGCCAGGATATCTTCATGCCCGGCCGGCCGCCGCCGATTTTGAATTGGTTGCCCGAAACTTCGCTCGCGACGTACACCGGCGCAAAGCCGCCGATGCAGGTAAGCTGATAGCGAAAGTCGCGGTTCAGCGCATCGAACCAGTCCGGAAGCTGGACCACGGCATCCCCGCGCCGGGAGAGCGTCGCCACTCCGTTGTAGATGTTCATCATGTCGGGCGATTCGACGAAGGAGTGGTAGAGATACTTATGTTCCGGGTCGAGCGGATGATCGATGCGGAACGAGCCGCCGCCCTTGGAAACCGTACCCGTGACTGTCAGGTTGCCGGTGACCTTCACATTCCCGTTGAACTGTCCGGCGTTGCCGCCGTTTTGAGCGGTGGCGACCAGAGCCGTGCCGCCCCCCGTGGAGACCGCGTCGACGCCAATGCCGGTTGGGCTCGCTGCGCTGCCGTACACGCCATAAGTGGACCCGCTGGCCGCCGTGGCTGTGCCCAGCGCCCCAATTCCTGCGGTGCTGGCGGTGGTGCCATATACGCCAAAGGCTTGGCCCGTAGTCGCGAGGTTGGCGCCGTACACCCCGTATGCCGTGCTACTCGTGGTTTGGCCCGCCACGCCCGTCCCGCTGCTGGCGACGCCGTTCACCGCGATTCCCGTGGGGCTCTCGGAGGCGCCGTACACGCCATAAGTGGTTCCGCTGGTGGCCGACGCTAAGCCGCGTACGCCAACTCCTCCGGTGCTGCCAGTGACGCCGTTTACGCCAAAGGCGTTGCCGGTAGCCGCGGTGTTGTTGCCGTACACTCCGGATCCGGTGGGGCTCGCACTGATACCATATGTGCCAATGGCGTTGCCGGTAGTCGCGGCGTTGGCGCCGTACACCCCGTATCCTGTCGGACCCAGGCTGGTGCCCGCCACGCCTATCCCACTGGTGGCGTTGCCGTCCACCGCAATTCCCGAGGGGCTCGCGGTGATGCCATACACGCCGAAATTTGCGCCGTTGGCCGAAGTGGCCGAGCCTAGCACGCCGACTCCGGTAGTGCTTGCGGCCGTGCCGAAAACGCCGGCGTTGACGCCCGTCGACGCCGTGGCCGAGCCTAGCACGCCGTATCCGGTAGAACTTGCCGACGTGCCGGACACGCCAAGGGCGTTGCCGGTGGTCGCGCTGTTGACGCCGGACACCGCGGTTCCCGCCGGGCTCGCCGTCGAGCCATAGACGCCGTAATTCGCGCCGCTGGCCGCCGTGGCTTGGCCTAGCACGCCGGTTCCAGTGGAGCTTGCGGTCTTGCCCGTCACGCCGAAGCTGTTGCCGGTGGCCGAAGAGGCGTCGCCTAAAACGCCGGTGCCCGTGGCGCTCGGGGTAATAGCCTCCAGCCTGGCGGTCGGCGCCGTAGTCCCCAGGCCCACGTTCCCGCTAGCCGCCTGGTACAGCTTCGAATTCCCGAGAGCCGTCGTGCTGGTCCATAGTGGAATGTAATTGGTGGTGCCAGTGCCGGTCAGGCCGGGCGTGGCGCCCGCTGGCTGCTGAGCCGGCTTCACCGATCCGGCAGCCGATTCCGTAACCTCTCCCGTAGCCGTGCCATGATTCGCCGTTCCCGCCAAGGCGAACGCCGATGCCGGCAGCCCCCCCAGCGTCTCCGCGTCCACCGCTTTGAGGGAATAAGGCACGCTGGTCATCAGCACGCGGGGACGCTCCGCGTGCCCTTGCGCCTGGACGCCCAACCATCGCTGCCCTGAGGCAAAGGCTTCCGCCGGTATGCCGTCGTTCTTGGTGGAACCCAGCAAAATCGTGTACTGACCGTTGCCGCCGGCCTGCACGTTCTGGGTTTCCATCCAAATCGGGGCTCCGCCTTCCTGCTCTTGGTACAGAGAGAACGTCACACCCACCACCCCGGTCAGCGGTTTGCCGCCGCCGTCGGTCAAGGCGCCGCTGAATTTCACCAGCCGCGGCACCGCCGTGGTGGTTTTCGTGGCCGGCTGAGCGCGGACCACCAACATCTCGCACACAACCAGCAGCACTGCGCAAATGGAATCGCCAATACGTCTCATGTCACTCCCCCCTGTAATGGTACACGGTCGCCTCAATATTATGATCCGTTGGATTCCGCGTGGCAAGAGACCATCACGGGGTATTTCGGGACATTTCGGGGCAGGCGCTTTCGCCTGCCTTGCTTACCGCGTAAACCGCGTCGCCTTCCTGGCCGCGTGCCGCTCCAGCGCCAGCTCGATCAGCCGATCCAGCAGCGCGGAAAACTTGAGTCCGCTCTGCTCCCACATCTTGGGGTACATGCTGATCGTGGTGAAGCCGGGGATGGTATTGATCTCGTTCAGGTAGAGCTTGCCGGTGGCGGACTCCAGCAGGAAATCGACGCGCGCCATGCCTTCGCATCCCACCGCGCGATAGCATTCCACGGCCAGCCGCCGCAGTTCGGCGGTCTCGACCGCGCTGAGCTCGGCGGGCAGCCGAAACTGCGCCCGGTCGAGCAGGTATTTGTCCTCGTAGTCGTAGAATTCCTTGGAAGGCAGGATTTCGCAGGGCAGGGAAGCCACCGGATCGTCGTTGCCCAGCACCGCGCATTCCAGCTCGCGCCCAACGATTGCCCGCTCCACGATGATCTTGCGGTCGAACTCGGCGGCCAGCCGCATGGCCGGCTCCAGTTCGGCCCAACTGTGAACTTTCGAAATCCCCACCGAGGAGCCCAGGTTGGCCGGCTTCACGAAAACCGGAAACGGAAAGCGCTTCGAGACCGCCTCGGGGTTCAACTCATGCCGCGCCAGCGCGACATATTCCACCACCGGCAGGCCCCGCTCGATCGAAATGCGCTTCGTCATCTCCTTATCCATGGAGACGGAAGAGGCCAGCACCGCGGCGCCCACGTATGGCAAATCCGCCAGTTCCAGCAGGCCTTGCACCGTGCCGTCTTCGCCGAACGTGCCGTGTAAAACAGGGAACACCACGTCTATTTCCGGATGCGCGCCCGGCTCCGGCAGGATCGGCTCGGGCGACCACTTGCCCGCCTGATCGATGAAGTAGTCGACCACGTCGTAGCGGGTGCGATCCAAGCCCGCCATGATGGATTTCGCCGAACGGATGGAAATCTCGTGCTCGCCGCTGCGTCCGC
>PKYZ01000542.1 GCA_003132865.1 Bryobacterales bacterium | reverse complement strand
CTGCGGCCGGCGTCCACGCCGGTCCAAGCGGGTCCTGGAGGACCCGCGCAGACCTGGAGGTCTGCCCACTCATCTATCCACCTCGCCGAGCACGATATCCAGCGTACCAATAATCGCCACTACATCGGCCACCAGGCCGCCCCGCACCATCCGGTCGAGCGCCTGCAAATTCACGAACGATGGCGGCCGCACGCGCATGCGATAGGGCTGCGTGGAATTATCGCTCACTATGAAATAGCCGAGCTCGCCTTTGGGCGCTTCGATCGAAACATAAACCTCGCCTACCGGCGGCTTCACCACCTTGGGCACCTTACCCATGATCGGTCCGCTAGGGATGCGGTCCACCGCCTGCCGGATGATGCGCGTGGCCTGCCGCATCTCCTCCATGCGCACCGTGTACCGGTCGTACGTATCGCCGTTCTCGCCAATGGGGATTTCGAATTCGTACTGCTCGTAGCCGGAATATGGCTGCGCCTTGCGCAGATCCCATGCCACACCGGCCGCGCGCAGTACCGGCCCCGTGACGCCGTACTCCTTGCATTCGTCGGCCGAGAGGACACCCACGCCCTTCAGCCGCCCCACCCAGATGCGATTGGTGGTCAGCAGCCGCTCGTATTCATCCACCTTGGGGATGAACCAGTCGCAGAACTTCTTGACCTCCTCCTCGAAACCGTCGTAGGTCTCGTACTGCAGCCCGCCGATGCGGAACGCGTGCGTAGTCAGGCGGGCGCCGCAGTAATTCTCGAAGATCTTGAGCACTTCCTCGCGCTCGCGCAGGCAGTAGAATACCGGCGTGATGGCGCCGATATCGAGCGCGTGCGTGCCCAGCCACAGCAAGTGGCTGGCGATGCGGTTCAACTCGGTGAGGATCACGCGCACGGCCTGCGCGCGCGGCGGCGCCTCGATGTTCAACAGTTTCTCGACCGCCAGGCAATAGCCCAAGCCGTTGGAGACCGCGGCCACGTAATCCATGCGGTCCACGTAAGGCGCGAACTGCTGGTAAGTGCGGTTTTCGCCGATCTTCTCGACGCCGCGATGCAGATAGCCGATCACGCACTCGGTGCCGTTCACCTTCTCGCCATCGAGCTTCAGNNCCGCTTTCGATGCCCAGGTTCTCCCGCACCCAACCGTCGTCCTGCTGCAAGATCCCATAGTCCTTGCGTAGCGGGTAGCCCTGCCATTCCTCGGGCAGCAAGATGCGGCGCATGTCGGGGTGGTCTGCGAACTGGATGCCGAACATGTCGAACACTTCGCGCTCCAGCCAATTGGCCGTCAAATGGACGGTGACCGCGGTGGCCGGACTGTAGCCATCCGGGATCGCGATCTTCACGCGCATGCGCTCGTTGCGCGCGAAGCTATATAAAATGTAGACCAGATCGAAGCGCTCGGCCCGCTTGGGGTAATCGACGGCCGTCACATCCACCAGGTAGTCGAAATCCAATTCCAGCTTGAGCGTTTCCAGGATGGGAATGACGGCATCCGGCTTGGCCACCAGGAAGTTCTGCCCCAGATACGTCGAAAACTCCGTGATGTCGTCGCCGAAGCGCTCCTTCAGGAGTTGCGTGATATCGCTTTCCCATGGCGTGGTGACCATCACGGCAGGTGGCTTGGGAGGCGCGGCGTGGGCTGCCGCGGCAGGTTTGGGAGCGGCGGGTTTTGGCGCCGGAGCAGCCGGCTTTTCGGTCGGGGTGGCGGCCTCGCCCCCGGAGGGAGGAGGCGCCGCCGAGCCCTCGGGCTTTTGCTCGTCAGCCATTTGATTTCCTAGCGAAGATCACTACACATATCACTTGCCCCTAGGGAGTGTCAAACGCTCTGAAGTGGGGAAGTGGGGCGGACGCCCTCGTCCGCGCGCGACCCGCTGGCCGCGCTCTTCCCGGGGAGTGTCAAACGCGGCGGGCGATTCTCATCGCGCTAGATGAACAGCTCGGCCGGCAAGTTGAAAAACCCGGCCAGCTTCTTGGCTTGGGCCTTGCTGATAGACCGTTTGGCGCTCAAGATCTCGGAGGTGTGTCCGCTCCCTCCGAGCAAGTGCGCGATGCCGGCCTGGGTCAAGCCGCGCTCGACCAGCAGCGAGCGCAAGAACTCATGTGGAGGCGCGTGCGGCACCGGGTAGTGCCGTTCTTCATAGGCTTCGATGAGGGCCGTATACAACTCGGCAAGTTCGCGCTCCTCCGGCGTGAGATCCTGGTCGCGCCGGTCCAAATCGTCCAGGCGGGCGATGGCCTGCTCCAGCTCGCCTTCGTTGCGAATCGGCCGCGGACACATACGGCTCAGAATTCGTCCGTACTGTCTGTCGTCAATCGGTGGTCTTGCTTGCGTCCTCATTTTTTCCAGGCGCCCTTATCGTATTCGGCGTGCGTCAGAACTGCCAGAATGAAAACCCTTTGCGTTCGATAATTGACGCGCGTAATCAGCCAGTATTTGTTGCCTGCGATGTTGAAGGCTGTACGCTCGCCCACCGCATCTGCATGCGGGAAATCCATTCTGGCCTGCGCCAGATTCCTCCAGCGTGCCCGTAACACAGTCCGGTACCACGCATCCAGCGGCCCTTCAGCGTCCTTGTGAACGCGGCGGAAGCCTACGATCGCCTTTCGGCTGATCACCCTCACCGTCTTGAGTATACTTCCATTCTGGGAGAACTGAGCCAGGGAGTTGTCTCGCGCGCGTCCGGCTGCCCCACAAGAGCTATGCTGGACTGAGATGACCAAAGTCCAGATAGACTTCCAACTGCAACACGCGCTCGACGACGAGCTGATGACGCGCATCGCCGGCGCCTATTCGATTTATGGGATACAGAAGATCAGGCTGGCGCCGTCCGAAGACGGCCTCACGGTGGAGTACGATGCCACGCGCCTGCGGCCCGCCGAGGTCCATGCGGCGTTCACGCGCGCCGGCATTCCGGTCGCACCAAAATGACAACCGGCGGCACCGAAGCCAGTTCTTTGGAACAGGTCCCGGTCCGCCGGTTCGCGCCACTTCAACTAATATCCGCACTTGCAAGACACATGCCAGTCCCGCAATGAAAGAATTAAAAAGACTTAACGCCGGCCGGCCAGCCTGGCCGGAACGCTTTACACGGCCGCCCTGCAGAAATTACGCGTCCTTGACCTCCGCGGCGTGATGCCGCACGTCCACTCCCTTCACCAGGAAGACCACATCCTCGGCGATGTTGGTGGCGTGATCGGCGATGCGCTCGAGATTGCGCGCGACGAAAATCAGGTCCACCGCGGCGGGCACCGTAGTGGGGTCCCTCTGCATGTAAGCCACCAGTTCCTGGTAGACCGCGTCGCGCAACGCGTCCACTTCATCGTCGGCCATCAACACGCCGGTGGCTTCCTCGGCGTCGCCTTTCACGAATGCATCCAGCACCCGCAACAGCATGGATTCGACCAACTGCGCCATGCGCGGGATATCGATCAGGGGCTTGACCGGCGTTTGCGCCACCAGGGAAAGCGCCCGCTGCGCGATGTTCACCGCCAGATCGCCCATGCGCTCCAGATCGGTGTTGATCTTCATGGCCGCGGTCAGGAAACGCAGGTCCCTGGCCATGGGCTGGCGGAGGGCGAACAGACGGGTGGTCAGATTATCGATTTCGATCTCCATCAGGTTGATGCGGGCTTCGTCCCGCAACACCTGACGGGCCAACTCCGGATCGCGATCCACCAGCGCGCGCACACTGCGGTGGATGGCCGACTCCACATAGCCGCCCATTTGCAGAACTTTTTCGTGCAGCTCCTCGAGCTCAACGGAAAATTGTCGCAATTCAGCTCTCCTAGTTCCCTCTGACCGCGGCTCTACCCGAACCTGCCCGTGATGTAGTCCTCGGTTTCTTGCTTGGTGGGATTCTTGAGAATGATCTCAGTCGTATTGTACTCGATCAACTTTCCCAACAGGAAGAAGCCGGTGCCGTCGGCGACCCGCGCCGCCTGTTGCATGTTATGGGTCACGATCACGATGGTGCACTGGTCTTTCAAAGTGAACAGCAAATCTTCGATCTTGGCGGTAGCGATGGGATCGAGCGCCGAGCAAGGCTCGTCGAGCAGGAGCACCTCGGGATCTACCGCCAGGGCGCGCGCAATGCAAAGGCGCTGCTGCTGCCCGCCCGATAGCGCATACGCGGACTTATGCAGCTTGTCTTTCACCTCTTCCCACAGCGCGGCGCGCTTCAGGCTCTTCTCCACCGCATCCTTCAGCGCGCCGCGGAATCCGTTTACTCTCAATCCGTAGGCCACGTTGTCGAAGATCGATTTCGGGAACGGGTTGGATTTCTGGAAAACCATCCCCACGCGCCGCCGCAGCGCCGTCACATCCACTTGCATCACATCCTCGTCATCCAGCAGGACCTGGCCTTCCACGCGCGTGTTACGAATCGTCTCGCTGATGCGATTCAGCGTGCGCAGGAAGGTGGATTTGCCGCATCCGGAGGGCCCGATCAGCGCCGTAATCCTGTTGGCCGGAACCTCCAGCGTGATATCGTGCAGGGCCTGATAGGCGCCGTAATAGAAGTTGAGATTGACAGCCTTGAGCTTGCCCTGGTGCCCAACCGGCTTCCCGGCGGTCGGACTGGCGGAAGGTAGATTAGCGGTGCTCATGATCATAGGCTCATCTTTGGACTGAAATTCCCCGCGACAAGATCACGCGGGCGGCGATGTTGGCTAACAGCACACCGAGCAATAGGACCAATCCAGCGGCCCACGCCTGCCGGTGCCAGTCGTCGTAGGGCGCGAGGGCGTGGGTATAGACCATCATCGGCAGCGACGCGGTAGGCTGGCTCAAGCCGCCGCTCCAGAACTGGTTATTCAAACTGGTGAAGAGCAGGGGCGCGGTCTCGCCCGAGATGCGCGCCACTCCCAGGATCATGCCCGTGGCGATTCCGCGGTAAGCGGCCGGCACTACCACGGTGGCGATGGTCCGCCACTTGCTTGCGCCCAGGGCCAGTGCGCCTTCGCGCAGTGTTTGCGGCACGGAGCTCATGAACTGCTCGGTACTGCGAGCGGTGATGGGAATCAGGATGATTGCCAGAGCCAATCCTCCGGCGAGGGCCGAGAAATGATGCTGCGTCACGACCACTACAGTCCAGGCGAAAATGCCGATCACGATGGAAGGCACGCCATTCAACAAATCGGCCATGTACCGCACGAGGAATGCGAACGTCCTGCCGCCGAATTCGGAGAGGTAGATGCCCGCCATAAACCCCACCGGCAGGCCGATCAGAGTCGCCAGCAGAATGATCTCCAAGCTGCCCACGATGGCGTTGGCCATGCCGCCGCCGTTCTCGCCGGGCGGTTTCGGCAGTTTCGTGAAGAAGTTCCAATCCAGCGATCGTCCACCATTGTAGATCAGGTAGCCGAGGATCAGGAACAGTATGGAAACCGCCACCAGCGCGCAGACGCCGGTCAGGCTCAGCATGAAGTAGCTAAGGGTCTTGCGCCAGCGGTTCCGCAGCGTCATTGATGGGCGCTCCCGCGGCGCGTGGTGGCGATGATGAGTAAGCGCGCCAAGGCGTTGATCACGATAGTCAAGAGAAATAGGACCAGTCCGAGGCCCACCAGCGATTGCAGGTACAGGTCGCCGGTGGCCTCGGTGAACTCGTTGGCTATGATCGGGGCGATCGCGTATCCCGGCGAGAACAACGAGGCGTGGATGCTGGCGTCGTTGCCGATGACCATGGTAACCGCCATCGTTTCGCCCAACGCCCGCGCCAGCGCTAGAAAGATGGAGCCGAAGATCCCCAGCCGCGCCCACGGCACCACCGCCTGCCAGGTGGACTCCCAACGCGTGGCGCCCAGCGCCAGCGCGGCTTCCCGCTGTTCGGTGGGCACTTCCAGCAGCGCTTCGCGGGATATGGAAATGATGAAGGGCAGTGTCATGACAGCCAGGATCACACCGGCCGTCAGATAACCGTACCCGTAAATGGTGCCGGAGAAGATCGGCAGGAAACCCAGCGTCTTTTTCAGGAAAGGGTCCACATAATCCCGCATCAACGGCACCAGCGTGAAGATGGCGAGCAGGCCGTAGATCACGCTGGGCACGGCCGCCAGCAACTCGATGAAAAAGGTGAACGTGCTGGAAACGCGCGCCGGCGCCAGCTCCGCCAGAAAGATGGCAGCCCCCACCCCTATCGGCACGGCGATGATTAGAGCAATCGCGGACGTGATCACCGTGCCATAGATAAACGGCAGTGCGCCGAACTGGCCGCTCACCGGGTCCCACGACGAGGACGTGAGAAAGCTCAAACCAAATTTCTGCCGGGGCAGTGCGGAAGTAATCCAGAGCTCGTAGACCAACCCCACCGTAACCAGCAGAATGCTGGTGGCGAACGCCAGGGTGATCAAACGGGCGATTTCGTCCCCGCTGCGAAGGCGCTGGACGAAAACCGGCGCGCCCCTGGATGGGGGCGCGCTTACTGGTACCGACGTTGCCATAATTACTTGATCAGCGAAATTTGGTTGTCTTCTTTGGCGACTACTTCCTTGGGCAAAGGAGCATAGCCGAGCGACCCCGCGTACTTCTGGCCGTCGGTCAGCATCCAATGCAGGAACGTGACGATGGCTTTCTTTTTCCCCGGGTCCTCGATCTTCGATGGTATCAGCAACCAAGTGAATGAGGCGATGGGGTAGGCCTTTTTGCCGGGAGGATTGGTGATGGAAACCCGGAAGTCGGCGGGCATGGTCTTGGCGATAGCGGCCGCCGCCTCCGTCACGCTGTCCAGGTCCGCTTTCAGGTACGTCCCGGCGGCATTGCGCACCCAGCCGTAGGCCATTTTGTTCTGCAGCGCGTAGATGAGCTCGACGTAGCCGATCGAGTGGGGGGTTTGCTTAACGATGCCTGCCACGCCTTCATTGCCCTTGCCTCCCAAACCCACGGGCCAGCTTACCGAAGCATTCACGCCCACCTTGGTCTTCCATTCCGGGCTGACTTTGGCGAGGTAGTCGGTCCATACAAACGTTGTGCCGCTTCCTTCGGACCGATGCACCACCACGATCTCGGTATCCGGCAGTTTCACTCCGGGGTTCGCCTTCTGCAACTCCGGATCGTTCCACTTCTTGATCTTGGCCAGATAGATTCCCGCCAGCGCTTCTGGCGTGAACTTCAACTCCTGGGTGACACCAGGGACGTTGTAGGTAGGCACCAGCCCGCCCAGCACCGTGGGGAAGTGCAGCGGTTTGTTCTTGAACTTGCCGATCTGCTCGTCGGTCATGGGCATGTCCGAAGCGCCGAAGTCCACGGTGCCTTCAGTGAACTGCCGGATTCCGCCGCCAGAGCCAATCGACTGGTAGTTGATCTGCGCGTCCGGATCGGCTTTGGTGAATTCTTCGAACCACTTGCCGTAGATCGGATACGGAAACGTGGCGCCTGCCGCGTTGATCAGCACCTTGGCTTGCGCGACAGCCAACAGGATGGCGAGGGCGCCCAAGGCGCCCAGCCAGAAACTACTCTTCTTCATGTATGACTCCCTTCTTCAGCTTCCCATTAACACGTCAATTGTGGGCAGGCCAGGAGGCCTGCCCCACCAGCCTGCCCCACAGCATCCTAGTAGTGGGGCGCCTGTCCCGGCAGGGTGTACCTCAAGTCCAGGAAAACCAAGTTGTTGTGCGTATCCCGGGGCGACCCCGCAGCCACATACCACGGGTTCCGGAAGAGGTACGAGTACTGGAAGATGAAGCTCAACGCTCCGTAGTTCGGGTTCTTCCAGAACGTTTGGTTGAAACCGAACGTGCCTTCCTGGATGGTCCGGTTCTGGCTGTTGGCCGATTTCGAATAGCCGTAACCCACTAATGCGTTCTTGTTGGCCGTGTCGATGGCTACGTCCCGCCCGATGTAGTCGGCGCCGTAGTAGGCGAAGAGCAGGGTGTTGTGGATCGTGTACTCAAAGCCGTCCGTTGTAGAGGAAGCATGCAGCGGCGAGGGGGCGCCATTCGCCTCGACGATCAGATCGGGCGCCTGGCCGAACAGGTACCGGCCGCCGCCATCGCTCAGGAACGTGTTGACGATCAGGTGGAAGTTCTTCACCAGTTCCAGGTTGAAGTTGGCTTCGCCGCCGCCGCCCGGTTTGGTGAAGCTCGTGCTGGTGAGGGGATTGAAGGTCTTGAAGGTGCTGAGGAAGCCGGCGAACTCGACGTGCATCAGGTTGCCGTTCACCTTCGGATCGAACGCAATCTTGGCCTGGAGATCGGGGGCCAGGTTTGGCGGAGTGAAAGTGGCGGCGCCCATATCGATCTGCGTGTTGGTGTACGGAGTGGCAAGCAGGCTGGGCAGCACAATCGCGCCTCCGCCGGACCCACCGCCGCCATATTGTTCGGCAGTCTCCAGGGCGAATCCCAAGGTCACTGTGTCGCCGGCGTGATAGACGGCGCGGAACTGGGGAGCGCGCGTCCACGGAATGCCCACCTGGTAATTCGTGTCCATATTCTGGGAATAGAAGATGTCGGAAGGCAGCGGAGAAATACCTACGCGGCCGGGCGTCAGCATGCTCCAGGATTGTCCGCCCAGCAGTTCCCAGCTCCCCTTTTTCAGGTCCACAAAATAAAGCCGCATGCGGAAGCTGTTGCTGTTCGAGGTCACCCCCGCGTTGGTAGACTGGGTGCCCAAAAAGTCAGACTCCCAGTAGGCCAGCACTTTCATGCCATGAACCAGCGCGTCGATGCGTGCGCCGATACGCGAGTTCTGGGCGCTGAAGCGCTCCTCGCTCAACTTCCCCAAGCCCGTCGACACGTTGTTGTAGGGGGTACTGCCAAAGCTGGTGCCTATGCCACTACCCCCGTCCGCCGAGCGGAAGACGCTGGTGAAATCCAGAAAGCCCAGCGGCGTAATGGTCGCCGTTCCGATCTTCAGTTGTAAAGGCGATGCGGGCTCGTTGTCCGACTGCGGGAGGGCTACGGCGGCCGCCAGGCCGGGATGCAGCACGGGCGCCACGTCGCCCGCCGGGATGATTGCCGTCGTACTGGCCACCTGGCCCAGACTGGGCGGCTTCGGCTGGCTGGCCTGATCTAACACCTTCTTTTGCTCCTCCAACACGCGGCGAAGCTGATCGATCTGCTCCTGCTGCGCGGCCAGTTGCGTTTTCAAACGCTCGATCTCCGGGTTGGTGGTAGCGGGTTCCTGGGCGCGCGCGTACACCGTGAGGGCGCCCGAAAGGAGCAGGACTCCGCCTAGCGTAGCGAGTACTCTTCTCTTCATTGAAGCTCCTTGTGAGATTTGGAAGTTACAGCCAAACGTCCTCCAACGAGCGGGGACTGCTTGCAGGCGAGCGAATGCCCTGCGCACTTCGGCCTCACTCAGGGTAACTAGACGCGATTATGAGTTGATGACGGAAGTGTTAAGTTCCGGTTACGAAAAACCTGAGAGCCAGGCAGCTTAGTTCCTGGGCAGGACTGGAGGACCCGCGCAGACCTGGAGGTCTGCCCACGAATACGTTCGATATGCGGGGCCCGGCGCCACCAGGCCGATTCTTCATGGCACGATCAGCGACGAAGCGCGCGGACCTTGTGGAACCACGCCTTCCGCCTCGCTTAAGAAGCCACGCAAAGAATCCAGAAAAGCCCGGCCGCGCGGGCGCCCATTGTCGCGGTCCAGCGCCAGACGCTGCAGGAAGACCAGGACGCCGAGCACGTCGGCATCCCGAGTGCGCGACATGCCGAGCTCCTCGTGCTCGCGCTTGCGAAACTCCTCCAAGCCGGTTTGCGTGGCGCTAAAGATCCGGTTCGCCAGCGCGTTCACCGGCCGGCTCTCGTAGTACACCCCGCTTTGCAGCGTGCGCAGCGTGCGAATGAGCGCGTCGAGCGCGTCCCGCACATCGCCATCCACCGCGCCGGGAGTATCGAACGCCGCCAGCATGAGGCTCTTGGCAGCGCCCACCACCAAGAGTTCGCGCTCCCCCAGGAACTCTTCCGTAATGCGGATATCCTTGTTGGGAAACTCATCCGGATTCACCGGCTCGGTGCGCTCGTGCTTGCGTGCTTCCTGCAGAAACGGGCAATCGAGCGGGCAGTCCACGGTGACCTCTCGCTCCTTGCCGCAGCAGAGCGTGCAGATGTCGCCGTGCACGCCGGGGCAGAAGCGGCGGGGTTTCCGGGTACGGCATATTGCGCAAGACATTCCCTTAGTATAAAGGGAGACACTTTATGCATCGAACCAATCTCTTCTTCAAAGTGGTGATCGAGCACGATGACGAGGACCAGCCGGAGCGGCTGGGCCGCGAGATCTGCCGGCAACCGATGAAGGTTTACGGCGTGAGGTCGGCGGAGCTGGCGAGCTTTACGCGCGTGGAGGAGTAGGCGGCGGCCTTATCTATAGCGGTTCGGCGCCACTCAGCGTCAGGATCGTGTTCAGGAACGCTTTCAGCTCCGGGCATCTGTTGGCCGATACCGCGAGGTCCTTTCCGCGCAGGATTCGAGCGGCATCGCGTGGCTTTGAATAGTCGTCTCGGCAGGTTCCGGCTCTGAAGATCTCGCGAATGTGGTATGATGGCGGCCGGTTGTGGTTTACGTTTTCCGGTGGCCCTGGCGGCGCGCTTTTATTGTGCCCGGCGAGCGTCTGAATGTCGCTCCAAAACGGAAGCAGCCAGGCTTCGAAATCATACTGTGCGGCGTGCGGGTGGAACTTGCTGCTGTTTCCAACCCATGCCTGCATTTTCCGTTTGGCATCGGAGGCGTCGACGAAGTCGTCCGTACCCGTGTAAACGTCCGTTAGTGCAATCACGGCATCCGACGGAACCTTTCCATTTCGCAGGAGATTTTCGACTGTCCGCCGAAGCTTTTCTTCCTTGTACATTCTTCCCTGACATGGGAAGAAATCGATGTTGGGCATTCGACGATCGAGCCTGCTCTTCAGAAACTCCAGCAAATGCGGTTTGAAAGCTTGCTCAGTCTTTCCTTCGACTAGAACTGTGATCTTCACGCCCGTGCCCCGATTCGCCCGTTACGCCAGAGCTCATCCAGGGAATATTCTTTCAGCCAGTCCCCCAGATCGAGTTCGTCTGCTCTCGTGAGACTGGTCATGCCATCCTCGGTCGCGTCAAGGACAACCACCTCGGACGGCTCTAAGAATCGGATTAGGGTATCGGAATGGGTCGCGACAATAAGTTGGGTACGCTGCGAAGCCTCTCTCAACTGGTCTGCCAATAAACTCAACAATTCCGGGTGCAGGCTGACTTCCGGTTCGTCGAGGAGTGTGAGCGCCGTCAATCCCGGGCTCTGCAGTAAAGTTGTCAACCACAGGAACCGCAGCGTTCCTTCCGACAATTGGTGCGTGTAGAGAGGCTTCGAAAAGCCCCGCTCGCGCCAAGCCAGGCCCAACGTACCCGCCGCTACTGGGGGGAAATCCAGGCGTTCGAATCGTGGAAACGCCGCGCGAAGGGAGTCTTCGATTGCTTCGAACCTGTTTCGGTTGGTCTGTTGAAGATAGAAAAGACATGAAACCAGGTCTTCACCGTTTCTTCCTGGCAACTCCGCGGGTCCCATCGCCTGGGGCAGCCGCACCGGTGACCGGGGATCGACATTCAGGACGTGGTAAAAGGTTAAGGAAGCGAGCCGTCGCCGGAAATCCTCTGGCGCCTGGAACATCTTAGGAACCTGCGCCAACGCTGTCTCCAGCGGGTTGTGTTCCCATGTCGGGGGCAGGAGCTTTTTCTTCTCCGGATCGAAGTACCTGACGTCCTGCAGGACCGAACTAATGTGAAGAAACGGCGCTGGGAGCCCCCAGTTCTGGAGCATCTCTTCGCCGATCGCATAGGCTATTCCCTGTGGACGGAGTGACAGCGAGTATTCGAGCGGTTGGTGGCCCGGAACCTCCATCGTGATTCCAAGTCCGAGTTTCTCGGCCTTGTCGTAGGTGAGCACATTGGCCAAGCCACCGAGTTCCGAGATCGAGGGACCAAGTCTTGCCTGAGCCGAAGAGGCCAGCAGAGACAACACATCGAGCACGGATGTCTTTCCGGTTCCATTCGCGCCGATCATCACCGACAGCGGGCGCAAGGCAAGGCGAACGTCGCGCAATCTCCGAAATCCTTCGATGGAGAGTTGGCCGAAACGTGTCGCAGAATGATCCATTATTTGACTCACGCGGCTATTTGGAATTCCAATAGGCCTGCTGGCCGATGTAGTCGTCATCCGGCAGATTGGCCAGGATCAGGCGGCGAACTTCCAGTGGGTCGATCTCGCCTTGCTTCTGGTAAAGGACATTGCCGTCGATCCCGATCAGAACCGTGTAAGGCACAGCGGCGTTCCACCCGGGATCGAAAGCCGCCATCTCGTCGTAAGTCTCATTCGTGGCGAAGATCAGGTTCTTGGTGGAAGCATGCTGCTGGTTGAGGAATTTCAGAACGCCCTTCCTCTCGTCCGGGAAATTCACGCTCACCGTCACCAGATCGAACGCCCGCTTGCGATACATGCGGTACATCTTCTGAAACTCGGGGAGCTCTGCCGTGCACGGGCCGCACCAGGTGGCCCAGAAATCGACCAGCAGGACCTTGCCGGTTCCGTTCTTGCGTAGCGCTTTCAGTTGATCCAAGCCGGCCGGATCGAGCACCACCGGTTCGGTGGCGATGCGCGCCATCTCCGCATCGCCCGACGCCTGCTTATACGCCCACTTGATGGAACAGCCCACCGTGGGGGTTTTCTCCATGCCTACGGGTGTCACGGGCTTGCCGGCGAGCACCGCGTCGATGGCCAAGCGCGCATCCTGCCGCTTGGCGAGGGCCTCTCGCGGACTCGAATCCACGCGGCCCTCGTAGCGCAGCTTGCGTTCCTGGTCGAACACAAACACGTGCGGCGTGGCCGTCGGACCATAAGCGCGCGCGACCGACTGCGTCTCGCCGTCGTATAGAAACGGAAAGTCGAAATGCCGGTACTCCGCGCGGATCTTCATCTCCGGAAGCGAATCGGCAAGGTCCGTGTAGCCCAGCTCATCCAGGCGCACGGCTTTCGGATTGTTGGGCTGAATCGCCACCAGCGCGACGCCGCGATCCCGATAATCGCCGGCCAGCTTCCGGATGCGGCCTTCGTAAAGCTGCGCCGTGGGGCAGTGCACACAGGTGAAGACGACCACCAGCGCTTTGCTCGATGCGAAGTCCTGCAAGCGGTATGTCTTGCCATCGACGGCCGGCAGATTGAAATCCGGCGCGGCTGCGCCGATCGCCAAGGTAGGCGGATTGTCGTCCGCCCGGACAACGCCGGAGCATGCCAACAGCAGGGCGACGATCGTGAGTCTCATATCTTAAGTATGGCGCGAAGCGAATCGGCGGCGATCGATGGGGGGAACGCCTTCAGGCAGGCGCGTATCCGGCGCCGGATCGCCGGCCTCGATCCGGAGCGGAACCACTCCCGCCCACACCGGCAGCGCGTAGTCTTCTTCGGCGTCGATGGGCGGACCCGTGCGCACTTTCGCGGAGACCTCGTCGAGCGCGAGCGCCAGCACGGTGGTGCTCTTCAGTTCCTGCTCGGTGGGCTGCCGGACTTCCTCCCAGCGGCCCGGCACGATGTGGTTCGTGAAGTGACTGAGCGCCGCCATCTTCTCTTCCGGATCGGTTACCACGCGGGCCTGGCCCAGCACCACGACCGAGCGATAATTCATCGAATGATGGAACGCGGATCGCGCCAGCACGAAGCCATCCACCAGCGTCACGGTGACGCAAAGCGGCGCGCCCTGGCCGAGCTCGCGCAACATGCGGCTGGCGGCTGATCCGTGAATATAGAGCCGGTCGCCGGTGCGCGCATAGCCGGTCGGAATCACGTAGGGCTGGCCGTCCACCACAAACCCCACGTGGCAGATAAAACCTTCGTCGAGGATCGCGTGGACTTGCGCGTGGTCGTAGACGGCCCGCTTCGGTAGACGCTTGACTTGAGTACGGCCGGTGGGTGTGTATGTCTCCATCGTTCCCAGTCTAGCAGTGGACCGCTTACTAACGTGCGCGGCTCAGTAACGTGCGCGGCTCAGTAACCGGGCATGGTTGCCGCTACGATGCCCGCGCCGACAATTCGCGCTGGTGGTTCCGCAGGTATGCGCCCAACATGCGGTCGGCCAACCGGATATGATCGTTCAGCCAGCCGTAAAGAAAGTCCAGCAGCTCGATCGCTGCATCGCGATCGCCGCGCCGGATGCGCCGCTCCAGCACTCGGATACTGAAGCGGGCCGTATGGTGCTGGCGGTGGTGCCACGCATAGAGAGAGTACCCGGCCGCGCGCATCTCGCGCTCCTCGTGCGAGAAGTGTTTCGCCGTGTGGATGACCAGGTCGTCCACGATCGACTGCACCTCGCTCGAAGCGGCGCCCGCCATCATGGCGCGCTGCAAATCGTCGCACAAGCGAAAGAGCTGTCGATGTTCGTCGTCCACCTCGGGAACGTGCACGGCGTGTGTTTCGTTCCATTCAAATATTCGCATGTGAATCTCTTGATTGTACGACAAAACCTTGCGTCCCCAGGAGTGGGGACGCGCCACGCTGAGAGCGTGCGCCACGTCAGCGGCCGAGCATGGGGAAGAGCCGCCGCAAGTCTTCATCGCTGGGCTGACGGCCGTACTCGCAAATCTCGAAGGCCTCCGCGTGGGCGATCTTCGCCGCGCGCTCCGGACCGTACCACTTCTCCAGCGCGCGGCGCACGGCCGGCGCGATCTCGCCCGCGCGGTCCCCGGCGAGCCAGCGCTTGCGCTCCGCCGGATCTTTGGGCACCGTATCGAGGGTGCCATCCACCCACGGCAGCCATTCGTAAACCTGCGAGACGTGCGCATCGAGCGCCGCGACCTTCAGATCGAAAACGTCGTCGATGCCGATGGCCACATCCGGGCGGAACGGCGACGGCTTCTGGAAATGGTCCTCGTAGTACAGGAACACCGGATTCTTACGCAACGGCGGCGTATCGGGACAGACATTGGGAACCACCACCATGTACGCGGCGTCCTCGACCAGCACGCCCGTATAGCGGTGATCCGGGTGATAGTCGTTGGGCCGCGGCGCGAGCACGATATCCGCATTCCACTGCCGTATACGCCGGATGATTTGCTCACGCACGGCGATCGTAGGCAGCAACTCGCCGTCATGGTTATCGAGCACCTCGTAGGTGATGCCCAGCCGCCGCCCGGACTCTTCCGCTTCCGCGCGGCGGCGCTTGGCCAGCGCGCCGCCTCCCATGCTCTGATGGCCGGCATCGCCATTGGTCACGGAAACGAATTTCACCGCGGCCCCCAGCGCGCGAAACTTGGCGGCGGTGCCCGCGGCGCGGATATCGCAATCGTCCGGGTGCGCCCCGAACGCGATCACGCGCAGCGGGCCATCCTGCGCCAGCAGCGCGGCCGCCGGCAGAAGTAGAAAGAGGCAGAGACGGAGCATGCTAGACATCTCCGAACTCGTCTTTCCAGACCGCCTCGCGCTTCTGATAAAGCGCGGTGCGGCCCAGGATCGCGAACAGCGTGCTGATGGCGGAGCGCTCGGCTACGTTCTCCACCTCGCCGTTCTGGATGCGCGTCAGGAAAGCCTCAATCGCATCGTTGGTGATGTCGCGGCTGGAGGGTATCGTCTCAACTTCCTTGGGGCCTTTGTGATGCACCATGCGGCTGCGCGAAGTTTCGATTACGCCCTTGGTTCCGGTGAACTCCTCGCCGACGCGCGCGAATCCCGGCGGGCTAATCTGGTTGGCTTCGAAATTTACGTGGATGCCTTTGGGAAACTCGAACGACAGCGTGAGGTGATCCAGGATCTCCATGGACGTGCGCACCTTGGTGCCGGCCATGCCGACGGCGCGAATCGGCCGCGCGTCCAGGAACCAGTGCAGCACATCGAAATTGTGGCAATCCTGCTCCACGATGAAGTCGCCTGAGTAATCGCGGTAGCAGAACCAATTGCGCAAATGCTCGATCTTGGGGTCGTCGTACGGCGTGCGCTTGAACGGATCGCCACCGATCCAGAAGGCGCGGGCATTGACCAGTTCGCCGATCTGGCCCTCGCGGATGCGCTTGTAGGCTTCCAGGTAAACCGGGCCGTAGCGCTGCTGGAATCCGACGGAGACGTTCTTCTTGGGATCGGCTTTGCGGCTGGCGGCGATGATCTTTTTCACACCTTCCAGATCCACGCCCATGGGCTTTTCGCAGTAAACGTGCTTGCGCGCTTCGATGGCGGCAGCCAGCATGCGCGGGTGCTCGAAAGGCGGGGTGGCGATGATGACGGCGTCGAGATCGTTGGCCGCCAGCAGCTTTTCGTAATCCTTGTAGATGGTGGGCTTTTCGATCTTGATTTTCTGCGTGCCGATTTCGATGCGGTCGTCGAACAGATCGCACAGCGCGGTGACGCGCGCGCGGGGGTCGGCGTTGAAGATGGTGGCATCGTACTGGCCGCGTCCGCCCACGCCGATGAGGCCGACGGCGATTTTGGAATTTGCCTGCGAGCCCCGGACGGATTCCGGGCGAACGATGGTGAAGCCGGCGGCTAACGCGGCGCCGGTCTTTTCGATGAGCTGCCTCCGGGAGAGGCCGGGGGTGGATTCAGACATGATGGATCTCCTTAGCGGATTATACGTCAATGCGACAGAAGGCAATTAGCCGCCGATGAACGCGGATGAACGCGGATAAGATTCAGACAAGGTCCTCGGGCGGCTTGGTTTCGGTAGCGTGCATGCGCTGGCGCGCGTGATGGTGGATCTCGCCGATGTTCAATCCGGTGAGCGCCGTGGCGATAGCTCCGCCGGCAAGCAACGGCAGCGTCAAGGCCAGGAACAGGACGAAAGAGAAAGTCGTCGCATCGTTGCGTTCCAATCCGGACACATCGTGCAAAGCGATCACGCACGCCGCTTGGATCAGGCCGATATTGGCAGGCGCGTTGGGGATCGCCGTGGCCACGCGCACGATCGACAGCACCGCGGCGGCATCCCAGAGGGAAAGGTCCAACTGGTAGGACTTCATCAGCGCCCAGTAGGAAAACACCTGCAAAAAAAAATATAGGAAGCTTACCGGCATCACTTGCGCGAGCGTCCGCCAGTTGCCCATGGTGTGCAGACCTTCCCCGACGTGGCGCAATACAGCAGCCCAGCGGCTCTCCTTCACCATGGCGTGCGCATGCGTCTTGTGGATCATCATGTAGGCCAGCAACGCGGTCCCAACTACGACCAGCACTTCCATTACGCGCGCGGTGTCGGCCAACCAACCGGGGATGCCCTTGAGGTGCTGCGCCACGACGACGAACGACAGAATCATCCAGAAGCCGTCGATGAGCCGCTCGATGGCGGCCGAGGCGAAGACCACGGAAAGCAGTTGATCGTTCCAGTGGGCTACCAGGTAGCAGCGGATCAGCTCGCCGACACGCAATGGCAAGACCTCGTTGGCAAACAGCCCGATGTAGATGGCCTGCACCGTGCTCCAGAACGGCAGGCGGTCCACGGGACGGTAGAGAAGGACCCAGCGCCAGGCCTGGCAGACGTAAACGGAGAGATCCAGAGCCACTCCGAGTGCCACCCATTTCCACTCGAGCTGGCGGAGCTGAGGGATCAAATCGCGGATCTTATAATTGTGGAGCACCCAGACCAGACAGCCGAGGGAAAGCACGTAGCCCAGGAATTGCGGCACCCAGTGAGGCACTTTGCGGCGCCCCGCCCAGACGCGGGCTAACCGGGACAGCGCGCGGCGATTGGGATCGGTTGGTTGGGAGTGCTCGATCGGTGGCGGCCCCAAGTGCCTATCATAGCTGGGCGCTTGCGCGCCGTGGCTGGTGGTTGGCGGCTGGTGGCTGGTTGGGCGTCCTTGTGCGGAATTGTGCACTGGGGACGCGTTTGGGGTTTACATGCGAATTTGAACGAACAAACCCATTTAGCCTTTGGAATCATTGAGTTGATATGCAGCGATGCGTGAACTTTCGGCCGTTGCTACAGGGGCGGGGCTGCTTGCTGCCGATCCGGGCGGCGGAAGAAATACGTGCGACTCGGTTCGGCTCAACATTTTTCTGCCGAACAAAGCCAATTTCTCGTAAATCGTTTATTTTCATGGTGTCCAGCGCCGTTTTCGGCGGGTCAAATGGACCTGTCGGAGGTCTTCGGAAGCACCAGCGACGGGGGCTGTCCCTGGGGCGAGAAATTCTGTTGTCAATGATCCTGCGGGCTGTCCGGCAGAACGCGGTTTGGCGAGTGCGGAGAACCCTTCCTACTCGATGTGACGATAGCACGGCGGTGACGGCGATTCGGTGGATCGATTGGCGTTGGGCGTTTGTTTTCAGTGGGGCGCGGAGGTACCGAGATGCGTCACCGTGGCTCCGCCGAAATGGTTTGCGCCCCTCTTTACTATCCGCCGTGCGAGCGTTTCACAGGTGCTCGTCACGCTAAACCATTTGGACCTTACCGCTGGTGGGAGGACATCACGACATCGACCTGTTGCTGCGGGTCCCAGTGCTCCGGCTTCGGATCGACCGTACTCCACCATTGCGCTCCGTTCCGAAGCCATTTGGCTCTCAGTTCAGCGTGGCTGGCGAAGCTCAGTCCCACACGAAGGGCAGATGGTGAAGTTCTTCGGCGGATTCTCGAGCCGGTCATATCCACAGACTGAGCAGAGATACATGTATTCAGGCCCTCACTTACAATTCGACTGAAAATACTGCAAAGGTGTTTGCCGGCCGGCAGTTGGAGCTCCAAACTCTTCCCCGTGGGCGATGTCGGAAAGCCCTGGATTACGGAGGCGGGGTCAAGGTCGCTTGAGCGTGTAGGATTGCTCTTCGATTCGGGGGCCAGTGCGATCCACAGTCAGCTTGAGGCCCAGAAGTTTGGGCGTGGCGCGCCGGCCTCGAAGGTCTCCAGCGCGTACTTGTCGTAAGCGGTGACGATGACGATCACCGGCATGTGCGCAGACACACGGTCGAAGCCGGCCATCCTGCCCCGGCTAGGGCGGCTGAAGCTACGGTACAGCGCCTCCTCAATGCGCAACCCCTGCGTCCAGTCCAGTGCTACCTGGAACGCCGCGATCCACGCTTCCTGCCCAAAATGCAAGAGGTGTTGCCGGTGCGATCGCGGTCCCGGTGGATGAAAAAACCGGGGTACAGGCCATTGGTAACGCCGCTCCGGACCTACGGCCGATGGCCGGTGAATATCCCACAGTGGCCCGCGATCATGAGTACATCCGCTCCCTGCCATGGCCACACAACCACCAACCGGGGTACCCTCCGGGTCCCACAATAGGCGTTAAAATAAGGCA
>PKYZ01000938.1 GCA_003132865.1 Bryobacterales bacterium | reverse complement strand
CAGTGGTGAAGGAACGCTCCAGACGCACGCGTTGCCCGGCGACGCGGTCCAGCAGTTCAAGCTCTCTTCCGAGTTGGCAGCCTGCCTGCCGTATACGGTTCTCGCTTTCGGCCGTGCGCGTGAGCAACCACTGGGAGGTGGACATCTGTTCCAGATAATACAGTTCGGTGTGGGTTTGCGGCTGCCACTCGGCTTCCAGCGCGTCCCAGAGTTGCTGGTAGTCGGCGGGGTCATCGCTGGGAAGGATGAGGCTGCGGGCGCGCAGGGTCCAGGTGAGGGCGTTGAAGCGCACGGCGGCTTTTCCCGCTGGGGTCTTGGGACCGGTAGAATGCTGGGCATTCTGCCGGTTGGCGGCTTGCTGTTTGTCTGAAATTACCATTTTGCGTTTTTCCCTTGGGGCGTGGGGATTAAGTGCCCATACCCGATTCAATGATACAGGGCGAGTGATGGGGGATCGTTGTACCAAGGAGGGTGGCCAGTTAGTAAGTGGTTTGGTTGGTGGAGGATCCGGTGGCGGAATTTATTATCTCGGCTGGTGACCGATATAGGTTTCATCGGCTTGCGGCGGTACAAATGTGCCAGAAGCAGGGCTTCAGGTCGGGCCATCGACCGGATATACGGCAATGCCGTATAGTAAGGACGTGATCGCCGAAATCGTAAGCCTGTCGGCAAACGGCACAGGTGTCGGCCCTCCTGAACGAGGATGAGCGGATGGCGATGGGGTTCTATATCGCCTGCGCGCCGGAAGATCATCCGGTCATCCCGGGCGCCGGCTTTCGCAAGGCTCGCTGAGCCGGACGAGGCAAGGGGAAAAGCGGCGGCTTCCGTGTGGTTTTATTTCCTCCTGGCTGCGCCGGGGCGGATTTACATGGCTGCGATTTACGCCAAATCGCGAAAGGAGACGCTTTCGGCGGCCGATCGGCACGTGCTCGCGAGACTCGCGGCACAAATCAAGAAAGCAACAAAGGGAGGGCGATGATTATGGGTGTGCGCACTTTGAACACTGGAACCAAGGGCCGGACCAAGCTCGGCATGGCGCTGGAGCAGAGCGCCAAAGAAATTCTGGCCCACGTGAAGGGCGACTTGAGACTGCCCACACGGCGTATTGTGCTACCGGACGAGGTCGACGTGAAGCGCATCCGGACCAAGGCGCGAATGTCGCAAGCGGAGTTTGCGCGCGCTAGCGTCTTGAACTCATAGAAACGGAGTTTGGCGCGCTCGATCCGGAGACGAGATCTGTTAGTGGGCGACATGGCGACTTCACGCTCATGTGGAAGGCGGATCCCCAGACGCAAGCGCGTTTGTCGATAGGTTTCGGCTCACCCTCTGTCGCACGGGCCCGGCGCTAGAACGCGACAGCATCTAAAGCTGCTCCGGGCAAGCGCGTGGGTGTCAGGCGCGCTGTGGGGAAACGCGCTTTGTGGTAAGCTGCTTCCACGGTCACAACACAACAATTCCAGGCGTCCTTGTCTCGGGTTCTCACGACGCGACTCCGGTAAGTCCTATGATTCCTGAACCGTTTGCGTCGACATATCCTCATCTTACGGCTGCGCTGGTTGCGATGAAGTCGCAGGGACCGGGTGCCTCGTCATCTGGCGTCGCCGCCGAGGCCATGATCGGGCAGGAATTGTCGAACGCGAATAAAGCCGGAGAGTCGCTTGCTGGGCTATTGGTCGGTTTGTTCGATGGGCCTCCGCAGCCGAATGACGAATTCATGCGCTTCAGCTTGGCAGCTTATAGCCAATTAGGAGCGGGCGAGGATGTCTGTTTCTTCATGGGGAGGCTGTGGGCCGACGCGATGGAGGGATGGACCGCCACGGAACGCACACAATTCTTGTTGTTGATGGTGCATGACCGTCGAGAGGCCTTCTCGACTCTCAAATTCGCTATCGAGCTATTTCGCCGGATCCACTTGACCGCCGAAGAAGTGTTCCCGTGGATCATGGCAGCACGGCAGCAGGTGGGCGATCATTTGTACCACGGGTTTTGGGGCTGTATTGAAGCGTTCTGCGCCAAGAGTCCGGCAGAAGCCGTTGCGGTGGCGGGGCTGTGGTTGGACAGTAGGCCGGAGCGCGAATCTCTCGAAGTCATCGCGAACATGATCGGTTGGCTGAGGCGCGTGACTACGCTGCAGCCTGCGGCTGCCGCCCTGTTTTCATCTCTCGAAGAGCGCCTCCGAGCGGCTGGCAACGCGGCATGGCGGGCAGCGTACATTCAGTCTTGGGCAGGCGCTGCCGGGCAGCCTCTACTGGATGAGAGAATCGCTCTCGATCTACGCGACCGCTGTCTTTGTCCGGACGGCGAAGAGGAGATTGCGTGGTGCTTTCTCCTCAGTTGCATCGCGCACGCCGATAGAAGCTCATGGTCGTGGACTCATCGCGAATTGAAGCGCGTTGCGCGGCCCAGTATGGGCGATAAAGCAAAATGTTGCACGCTGCTGACCGGGTTAAACGGCATTGCAGCTGCAAACCACTCCGGTCCGATCCTCGCCGAGGACTGGTGTCAGCTACTTGTGGCGCTCTTTCCGGTCTCGGCCACGAATGTCGAGGCTTGGGACGCTATAGAGCATACGCTCAATGTCCTAGCTGTGAAGGACGCCTCGGCGATGCGTGAAGTCGTTAAGATTCTGGCACAGCACTCGGGCAAGACGTGGCTTCAGGTTGTGGACGATGGCAAGTTTGCCGGTTTCTTCCAATTGCTGAGACAAAAGGGCCTCGCCACGATGGTTTCCGGGGACCTTTGCTTCCATGCGGAGGCACCGGCACGTCATCTGGGCATCGTTGTGTTTGCATCTGCCGTGGAAAAGTTAGATCCGCGTCTTGTAGGCAGCGCTTCGCCTGATCAGATAGAGTTGCTGCTCCTCGAGGCCCAGCGCCGGCACATCGACTATGGCGCTCTTGCGCGACTGCACGCCTGCCTGGCAGGGCGCGTCGATGAAATCGGGGGAGACCTCCTGGGACTGTTCTATGAAGAGGTCGCGATGCAGTGCCTGAATACTTATCACTATCGCACGGCACTCGCGGCGGCGATTGCCGATCACGAGTACTTGGCGGCAATCCTCACCGACGTTCGCGAACGCCTCGGCGCGACGCATCAAGCCTCGGCCTCGCCCGCGTTACGGATGCAGGTTCCTGGCCAGGCTCGGGCCGAGAGGCTGCACGGTCAGAAGCTGATGCGGGATGTCTCAAAAGGTGTTAGGGAGCAGTCGTTTTTCTTGAACCAGTTTCCTACAATTTGTCTACTCTACGGCGGAACGGGATACCGAATGTTCTCCGGTGGATCACTCGGGGCGCCTTCCGAAATGCGTTCTGCATCCTCAAGCTTTGAAGTGCCACAGATGGAGGTCCTCGACCTCGAGGGCATGCACCTACGGCGCCTTGCGGCCGAATCGCGCATTGGCAAGTTAGAGGCGTTAACAAAAGAGGGCGATTCGGGGTGAACGCAGAATCCATAAAATCATTCGTCACCTATTACTTGCAGAGCCTCAGCGAAAGGACGCGGCGCGAGAAGAGTGGAACGAAGTGGGGTATCGATTGGGTCGCGTACAACTTGGGCCTTGCTAAGTTCGGTAAGCCGGTGCGGTTGCCCTTTTTGCGCAGCGGGGAGCTAGGCTACCCGAAAAGCAAAGTGGAGGCCGAGTTCGGGATCGATCTTGCCTTCCTTTCGGACGACGAACGGCGCCTCGTCATATTTGTACTGAAAGACGAACCGCTCACGAATAAGACATGGACCGGCAACGATTTCGACCGAGATTTGCGGATGGCGATGTCACCAGACTTGAATGCCGAAGGCTTGGATTGCGTGGCCTCGGTAACAATCATCCTCGCATACAACAAGGACGATCAACACAATGGAGTCGAGGCGTACGACCGGCTCGTAGCAAATGCGCCCACGGAATTGCGCGATAACATCGCACTTGTCTTTCTCCGCTGGAATCTATCGGAACTGGTCGAACAGACTATCCAACATATCCTCAGCCCTTCGCTGCTCCCGGAGCGCTTTTTTGGTCAGTTGAGCTACCTCTCGGCACAGGCCGCCGATTTCAGGCATGGTACAGACGCCTGGGAGCAACAGTTGGTACCGCACTGGAGGCAGTTTATCGACGACGTGCTCCGGGAGAGCGCCGGCACGCGGGGTCCAGATCTCATCCCCGTGGCGCTAATCATCCTGCGCCAACACGCTGGGGAGAATGCCTCTTTCGAGACCGGTTGGATAGACCTTTTGGAGTGGGCGGCCATCGCTCTGTGGAGGCTGCACGCAGAACGCCCGGAGGCAGCGGTTGCTGCCGCGGTCCGACGCTTTTGGAGGGACTTCTACATTGCGGAGTTGGACAGATTCTACTGCGCTCATATCAGCGATTTGGCGACCGAGCACTCAATCGATCACCTGGCGCTAGGCAGCTATGTTGGAGCTGTCGCCTCGTCCTATGTTGCCTACTGGCACGTGGGCCGCCTTGGACTGCTTTCCGTCGAGCTCGCCGAGCGTTCAGATCTCGATTTTGTTGGACAAGAGCGGACCCGCAACGACAGGTTGAACGAGATTGCGAACTGGGCTGCGATGCTCGCGACTGCGAACGTTGCCGTGTTTCGACCTGTGCTTGACATCCAGCATATTGAGATCTTTCTTATGACGGAGATCTGGCGAAACGCCGGGCGCGTCCCTGAGGTGAAGGATCTCTTCGAAGCGCTGGTGCAAAGGCTTTGGTTGCGGCGGCTGGGGCACAGCGTTCTGCCATTCCTGGACTTTGGCAATTCGCTGGATAACGTCTTCGAAAAGGTGGCGACCCGGCCGGACCGCCCAACGGTATTATCTCAGAGCTCGTTTTTCGTTCTGATGTTACTGGAGCTATGCTGCGTGCTGCATGATGATACGCGGGATGATTTGATCTGCAAGATTTATCGATGTTTGGTCCTAGGCGCCTTCGGTCCTCGTAGCCCGGGTAATAGTCGGCCGCTCGATCTTATGTCGTGGATTCCACCGGAAAATTGGGGCGAGCAAGTCTTCGATGATAAAATGCAGGCGGGTCAACCGATTGCTGTCCATCTGGAGGCGCATGAGGATACTCGCGCTGCCGCAGACATCCTCTCTGGCCTTCGCCAACTTGTGGCGGCCATGAGAGAGGCCGCGCCGCGATTGCGGTTACCAGGGGATGCCCCAGTGGCGGCGGCAGTCCTGGCGTCGCTGCGTTACGGCAGGCCGCTCCCGCCTGAGCTGTGGCGCCGGTGGGTTTTTCCGGAGGCTGCAGCGCCAGCCGCTGATTGACACTTTGGTCACTCTGATCTGGCATAGACAGCACGATCACGCGTTCGGTTGCCTCAGGTCGGCCTGGCAGCGGTAAGGGGCCGAATCCTGGCAGGTTGACGCGTCACGCGCATTCCGTAGAAGTGCGTGCCCAAACTCCCAGGAAGATCTGGGAAATTGAGCCGCCGGGCCGCTCCTGCCGGATCGCTCCCGTGAAACGCCCGTCAGAACAGGGAAATCCGAGGGCTTTTGCGGGGCGACCTCTGCACGCCCTATACCATACGCAGGGGCAGCATGGCGGCGGGATACGTCGAACAGCGCGAAGGCGGATATTACATTGCCGGGAGCCGAGTTTCCCTTGACTCCGTCGTATATGCCTACCTGCGGGGCGAATCGCCTGAAGGCATCGTCGAATCGTTCCCTGCCCTCAGCTTGGAGCAGGTCTTCGGGGGGGCCGTCGCATTTTACCTGGCGAATCGGGAGAGCATGGACGCCTACCTGCGGGATGCAAGGGCAGAGTTCGCACTTATGCGAGACGAAACTCGGCGTAAGCATCCAGCGCTTTATTCTAAGCTGGAGGCCGCCCGGCGCGAGACGCCAACCCCCAGTGCATGAGGCCGCGGTTCCGGGCTGACGCAGACTTCAACCAGAAGATCGTTCTTGGCCATGCCCACGCGGCAGGGTTATCTGTGTACCAGATCCCGACAGTCCACGTCGGCCGATTGGTGTCTCGGATATGGCTGACTCCGTCGCGCAAAGCGCGGGTCCTGGAGGACCCGCGCAGACCTGCACCCCACGAATTCTGCAACGTCACCGATATTGGGAAAAGTATGCGGCATTGGGCTACAGGCCCCCCACCGTCATCTCCCCCACTACCAGCGTCGGCGCAGCCATAGACCCGCGGAACTCCAGGTCCGACCCAACCGCTTCCAGATTCATCAGCATCTGCTGCAGAGTCCCCGCGATGGTCACTTCGGAAACCGGGAATGCCAGCTCGCCGTTGCGGATCCACAGACCGACGGCGCCCCGCGAATAATCCCCGGTCACGATATTTACGCCGAAACCGATCAGCTCGGTCACGTAGAAACCGTCGCGAATGCCGGCGATGAGTTGCTCGGGCGTTGCGCCGCCTCTCTCGATATAAAGGTTGCCATTGCCCACACCCGCGTTTCCCGCCAAGCCGCGCGAGGCGTTGCCGGTCGAGCGCAGCCCCAGCTTGCGCGCCGTGTACGTGTTCAGCAGGTAGCTCTTCAGCACGCCGTTCTCAATGACCATCGTGCGTCGCGTGGGCACGCCTTCGTCATCGTAGGGCGATGTGCCGAACAGACCGGGGATGGTGCCGTCGTCGATCACCGTCAGCTTCTCCGACGCCACGCGCTCGCCCAGCTTGCCCGCCAGGAACGACTCATTGCGGTAGACCGCCCCGCCATGCACGGCGTCGAAAATGTTGTCGAGCAGCGTGCGCGCGGTGCGCGGCTCAAAAACCACCGGCACTTTCTGCGTTTCCACCTTCCGCGCGCCCAGCCGCCGCACGGCGCGTTGCGCGGCGATGCGGCCCACGTCTTCCGGCTTCTCCAGGCCCGCGAACCCGCGCGCCGTCGTGAACCAGTAGTCGCGCTCCATGGATTCGCCCTCGCGCGCCACCGGAACCGTGGAGAGCGAACAATAGCTGGCCCGATACTCGCCCGCGAACCCGCGCGAATTGGCGAAGGCACGCCGGCCCAGGTGCGTGTCGAACGACGCGCCCTCGGAATTCGTGATGCGGGCGTCCGCGCGCAATGCGGCATCTTCGGCGCGGCGGGCCATGTCGATCTTTACGTCGGTGGCGAGGCCCTCCACATCGCTGCAATACAGCCCCAGGTCGCCGGGAATGGACCCCAGATCGGCGGCGTCCGGCAGGCCGGCATGCGGATCCTCCGTGGTGATTTCAGCCAGTTCGATCGCCGACAGCACCATGTGGCGAATGCCATCGGCCGAAAGATCGGAGGTGTACGCCGAGCCGGTATGCCGCCCTCTCAGGATGCGCAGTCCCGCGCCGCGCGACCCGGCTTCCTTCAGCGTCTCCACCTCGCGCAGGCGCACGTTGGCGGAAAACTCGTCGCCTTCGCTGATGGTGCACTCGGCGTCGGTTGCGCCCGCTGCCAGCGCCTGCTGGACGATCTCCGCGGCTAGGCTGGTATACGTGTCACTTGGCTTTTGCATGTTATTGAAAGCTTCGTGCGGGGGCGGCCTGGGAGGCCGCCGCAGGCTGGGAGCCTGCCCCACAACCGAGTCACGCCGTGCCCCCCACCGTCATGCGATCGATCCTGATGGTAGGGATGCCCACGCCCACCGGCACGCTCTGCCCCTCCTTGCCGCAAACGCCGATGCCTTCGTCCAGCTTCAGATCGTTGCCCACCATGCTGACGTACTTCAACGCTTCCGGGCCATTGCCGATCAGCGTGGCGTTGCGCACGGGGCGCGTCACGCGCCCGCCTTCGATGAGATAGCTTTCCGCGGCCGAGAAGACGAAATTGCCGCTGGTGATATCTACCTGGCCGCCGCCGAAATCGGGGCAGTAGAGGCCCTTGGGCACCGAGCGGATGATCTCCTCGGGATCGCTTTCGCCGGCCAGCATGAACGTGTTGGTCATGCGCGGCATGGGGATGTGCGCGTAGCTTTCGCGGCGGCCGCTGCCGGTCTCCGCGGCGCCGGTGAGGCGGCTCGAAAGCTTGTCTTGCAAATAGCCGCGCAGGATGCCGTTCTCGATGAGCACATTGCGTCCGGTGGGATGGCCTTCGTCGTCCACGTTCAACGAGCCGCGCCGGTTGGCGATGGTGCCGTCGTCAATGACGGTGCACAAGGGGTTGGCCACCTGCTGGCCAATGCGTCCGCTGAACGCGGAGACGCCCTTGCGGTTGAAATCGGCTTCCAGGCCGTGGCCCACGGCTTCATGCAGCAGGATGCCGGGCCAGCCGGGGCCCAGCACTACGGTCGTCTCGCCGGCGGGCGCGTCCACTGCGTCCAGCATCACGATGGCTTCGCGCGCGGCTCGCGCGGCGAAATGCTCGGGCGTTTTTTCGTTCAGGAAGAAGCCGAGATCCACGCGTCCGCCGCCGCCCGCATGGCCGCGCTGCGGGGTCCAGCCGTTCACCCGCGCCAACGCCGCCACGTTCAGCCGCGTCATCGGCTGGCGGTCCCACGACAGCACCCCTTCGCTGGTGGCCACCAGCACTTGCCGCAGATTATCGGCGTAGCTCGCCTGCACCTGGAAGATGCGCGGATCGTAGGCGCGCGCTGCGCGGTCGGCGCGTTTCACCAGCTCGACAAGCTCGGAGAAGGCGGTCTCGGTGGGAGCGGTCAGCACCGGATAGAGGTTATGGCGGTCACCCTCGCTGAGATTGAATTTGTCCACTTTGCTGGGTCCGGCCGCGATGCAGGCGGCAACCTTGGCGGCCTTGCGGATGCGTTCGGGCGAGAGATCGTCGCTGTAGGCGTAGCCGGTGCGCTCCCCCGAGATGACTCGGACCCCGACGCCCATGGAGACGCCCTGTGCCGCGCTCTTGACCATGGATTCATCGATGCCGATGGAGCTGGTGAGCAGGTACTCGAAGTATAGATCGGCATAATCGCCGCCCTGCGACAGGGCCTCGGCGAGGTACGCCTCCAGGTCGCCGCGGGTGATGTGGAAACGCGAGGCAAATATCGACTCTGAGAAGTGCATATCTTTATTGTAGTTGGTGTGGCAAGGGGGTTGCGGGAAACGGGTTCGTGTCCGGGAAGGGAAGTGGTTTGGTTTCTTGCG
>PKYZ01000244.1 GCA_003132865.1 Bryobacterales bacterium | reverse complement strand
GGTCCTGGCCGATGAGGCGGCCGGCGCACTGTTCCAGCATTTCCTGGGAACCGCCTTCGCCGATGCCTGTGATGCCGGCGTCGGTCTCGACGGCCACCACCAAGTCGCTCTGATTGAAGAGCGGATTGCGCTCGGGCGGCGCATACACGCGCACCCTGGCGATTTTGGTTTTGGGGACGGCGGCGAGGGCCCGCGGAGGCTTCACGGCAGCGGTTGCGGATGCCGCCGCGAGGGAACGAAAGAAGGTTCTGCGATGCACGAGGCTACTCTATCACGGTGCTGCGGGCGGGGGCTGCGGGGCTGATTCCTGCTGCGGCGCCACCGTGACCCAATTCGTTTGATAGCCGGCGGGCACGATATGACGGTTCTTGTCCGTCGTAAACACAAAAGCCGCCACCAGGGGCGACTGCCACATGGGCGGCAGGACAATACCCGCCAATTCGTCCTTCCACGTGGGTCTGGCAAAGAGCGGGGTCGCCACGCCGCGCACTTCGAGCTTTTCCAGCAACAGGGAGATGGTGAAGTGCCGCGGCTTCTCCAGCCAGTGCTGCATCTGGACGATACGTCCTTCAACCGTGGCGCCAGCCGGCACCAGGACCTCTTTTGCGATGTGCACCGGCTTGCGCAGCCCGGCCGTAACGATGTCTCCGGCGGCTGCGGTGTCCGTGTCGATGGGCGACGTGAGGGCGAGGGAAAGCGAAAGACTCCCAGGCAGAGGGACGGTGGGGGATGCGGCTGCCTGGACCTCGCCGGCCACCGCCGCATCATCGAACCGGATGGTCGCTTCGCCATGATACTCGCGACAGCCGGAGTAGACTGCGGTAGTTCGGGTTTCGGTCGCATCCGTCATCACCATGCGCATGGCACTCCGGAGAGGCAACAGGAACTCTCCCGTTCCGACCTTCACCTTCCGATATTCGACGGTGGTTTCCGCCTCGCAGCTGTCGGTTTCCTGCGGCATTTCGTTCGCATCGACCTTAAGCCGACGGAGATCCAGCAAATCCGCATCAATCCAGAAGACGCCGGAGAACCCCGTCGGAGTCCAACCGGAACCGGTCTTGACTTGATAGTGGCTGGACCCGACCGGCACCCGATACCCGTAGGCAGCCAGCTTGAGCCCGCCAGCCGTTGTCTCCCCCATATAGTTGTAAATGGCGCCACCCCTGTCGAAGATATCTCCAAAAAAGGTGCCCAACGTCCCGGTTCCATAAGCTCCGCCGCTGGCCAAATCAAAGACACTGCGGGAGCCGAGCCGGCTGTCGCCGGCCCAGGCACCGATCTCCATTCCGTGAGAGACCTTGAGCTCGAGACGCAGGCGGTCGGTGGACTCGAGCACCAGATCGTGCGGGTTGTCTCTGTTGAGCACGGCGATTTGCGAGCACGAAGGCGGCGGAAGTTGCGGCCGTCGATTATTGAAGTACTGGCGATCGACGGTCTGGACGCAGACATAGTCGGGCAGACGCTTGGCCCTGGCGACGAGAAGGTCACGGGCTTTCGCCAGCAGCTCTGTGGGATCGGCAGGCTGCTGCGCGAGGAGGGCGGTCGTCACAGCGATGAGCAAACAGGCGCGTAGCGGAGGCTTCACGGCCGTTCCAGGTTCACGCGATCCCAGTTGCCCAGATTCGCAGCGGCATCATATGTACTCTGGAGAAAATCGAGCAAGGCGCTGCGGGGCGACGCCGCAAACCGGACATCCTCATACATCAGGATGAACTCCCGGATCCCGGTGTGATAAAACGCCGCCGGCGGAAGCACGGCGCATCCTGCATAGCCCGGTGGCTCGGGCGCCGCATAGGAGTAGAATGCCGGGCCCGTTACGTCGCCGCCGCCGGGCCAGAATCCGGCGCTGCAGCACTCATGCGAATATGCTTCGCGAGTAATCGGGTCCGCCCCAACGCGCTCCGGCGCGCGACGTCCGGAGAAGCGGGTCGCGGCAAGATCGAAGCTGCCCCAGAAGAAGTGCACGGGACTGGCCTTGCCTATGAACCTGCCGCGGAATTCTTTGAGAGTTGTATCGGCTTGCAGAAGAATCCGATGGAACCTGTTCACATACTCGGGGTCATAGGAAGCATGTTCGCGGTCGTCGGGAAAGGGAATGGGATTTGCGATCTCGACCGGCGCCGGCCATATCTTCACGTCGATGCCAATCGCGCGCAGTGCCGCCATTACTTCGCGGTAGAAGTCCGCGACGGAGCGCGGATACAATCGCACGAAAGTTGTGGCTTGGCCGCTCTTGCGGATTGCAAGATTCTGGCCGGCGAAATCGAACTCGACCTCGAACAGGTGATCGCCGTAAGGGATTGCGGATGTGGTCAGCCCGCGCGCGCTCACGTATAGGGGCACTTGCCACCAGTGATTCACGCGCGGGCTCAGCGCCAATCGCACCTTACCGACGATCTGCGTCCACATGTGGAGCGTGGCGCGGGTCGCTTCCCACTCTGCGAGTGGCAACGGCGGCCAGGGAGTGAAATCGTCCATATTCCGTTTATACCGCGTTATACGAGGTAGCGCTCGGCGTCCAGGCGTCCAGCAGGCGGTGCGCGATCTTGCGGCGCAGCACGATGCGGGCGGTGACGTCGATGTGGGCCATGGCGTCGCGGCTCCCTTGCCGCAGTCGGAGCAAATGGCTGGACATCCCTTCAACTGCATGCCGGTGGTGAGCAGGAGGTTGATCTCGTTCGTGCCTCAACTCAGGATAGCCTCGCCCAGTCATCTAGGCTAATCGTGTGTCTAGGCTAAGCGTGTGTCCGAGTATGACTTCCACTTCGCGGATCATGAATCGAACTTGCCCGACAGAGTACTCAGGATTCGAAGGGATCGCCAGCCGGTGCTGGCCTGTCGTCATAAACTGGTGTCGCGTTCCCGAATAGGGGCCGTTGAACCCCAGTTTCGCTAATCGCCGAACGAATCGGCACGTTTACAGGGCGTCCACCGGCTCACGCGTCGGTTCCTTGTTGAGGTCGATGTCGCCTATGACCGGTAGCGGATGGGCGAGCTTAAGGCCGAGGAGAATCCAGTCCTCAAGAGTGGATCGCAGCTCTCGTTCACAACGATGCAGCGTTGGGGCGAACGCGACCACGCCTGGACAGCCGGGGATACTGCCAGCAAAAGTCTGATCCTCCAATTTGTCGTAAACGGCCTGTTCCAAGGCTTCGTGTACATACTCCGTCAGAATGTATCGCCGGCTCATGCAAGCTCCCCACATTCGATGTTATCAGTATTGCAACGCGACGCTGGCCACCCGTCAGGCCAATCCAACGCGCTTCACCACGGTTTTAACCATAGGCTCCACATCTGCTTCGAACGTGCCGCTTAGAACCAGGCCGAAACTCCGCGCAGCATAATACATAATCATTGGCAAGATCCTGCGGATCTCAGCACCGGTGAGTTCGTCGAAGTCGTCCGAAACAAACACTAACCGCTGGATTGGTTTCAATGGTATCGAGCGGCTCGTCGAAGAAGTCTCTGCCAGATACTCGCATCCCACAAGAGACGCCGCCAAAAACTCCCGCGCCCTTGGGTACATGAAGTTCGGCGCTTAGCATGCCGCCGCCGCGATATTCAGCCATTCGGTAAAAGCCTGAGACGCACGCCAAGAAGCAGGCTAGGTGTAGACGAACTCAATCGGTGGGAAGAGCAGTTGGCCACCCGAGACGCGAACGCATGCCAGTGTCACGAAGCCAAGCGCCCCATTTGCTGTGAGCGAAAGCCGCTGCCCCCTGAACGCGCTCTCGTTTCTCTCGAACGTCGTCGTTCGCGGTTTCCGTATTGGCTGGCGATCTGGCTCCGGGTTGCCGAACCCTTGAACGATAGAATTGCGGAACTGGGCTTCGACGGCGCCGTCGAGACGCCGCGATAAGGTATCGTCGTGCGGAGCGCATGCAAACAGGTAGTAGTGGTCGCTTCGCGCGGATGACGTCGGATCGATCACGTATAGGTCGGGCCAATTGTCGCTTAGCGCCGCAAGGTAACTGTTGGCTTTTGAAGGGACGGGCGGCGACTTAGGACTGAAACTAGCGAGGGCCGCTCTGATGGCGCCTTCCAACTTGTTTTGCAGCGACAACCGCTCTGTACTTCGATCCGTCACGCCTTCCGGCATGCTGTATGTCATGACCCGATATATTTTGAGGTCGAAGGGCGGGTCCCCCGGAACGCCGTACGCGTCATTCATCAGAAGCAATATTCGGGCATCGCCCAGGGAGGACAGCGCACAGCCAAGCTCGACGAGAACGTTCGGGTTTGGTGTCGGACGATGCTCTCCTCTGCCCTGAGTTATCGACACATCCGCTACAAAGACGTCCGCAGCAGCGACCTTCGCAAGTATTGTTTTGGCGATGTGCGGTGCTCCGGGGACGTCCTTCGTGTCGCGGTCGATGATCGGTACATCATCGTTCGAACTGTCGTCTGCGATCGCCTTCGCGGCCTTCTCCACCGCAGCCTGAATGAAGCCCCGATTAGTCGGATTCGGCAAGTCGGATTGCCACGAATAGAAGACAACGCGATTCATTCAGAGCACGGGTCAGACGATATAGCGCTCGGCGTCCAGCAGCCGGCGCGCGATCTTACGGCGTAGCGCGATGGCGTCCACCGGTTCATATTTGCCGAAGCGGCGCAGCACCACCAGGTTGGTGCGGAGCGAGTCGCCCTCCGAGCAGGCCGCCAGCACGATGCGCGCGGTCACGTCGATGTGGGCCATCGCGTCGCGCACCAGGACGGCGGTCATGTCGGCGGCGTTGGCGCCCTTGCCCGATTCTGCGAGCTTCTGGGTGCGCAGCAGCGCCGATTCCATGGCGAAGATATCCATGATCACGTCGGTGATGTTCGCCAGGATCTCCTGCTGCTTTTCCATCTCGAGCATGTACTTCTGGTAAGCCACGCCCATCAGCATGAGCGCGATCTTCTTGGCGTTGAGCAGGATTTTGGTTTCGTCGGCGAACGGACCGGTGGGCTCGTCCTCGCCGCCGCGCGGTCCGCCCAAAATTTCCTGGAGGACGCCGGTGGCCGCTTGCACGAGGCCCAGTTGGCCGCGCGCGGCGCGCTTCAACAGCATGCCGGTGGTGAGCAGACGATTGATCTCGTTGGTGCCTTCGAAGATGCGGTTGATGCGCGAATCGCGATAGGCGCGCTCCACCGGATAGTCCTGATGGTAGCCGTAGCCGCCGTGGATCTGCACGCCTTCATCGACCACGTAATCCAGCACCTCGGAGGCGTAGATCTTGATCATAGAGCATTCGGCGGCGTATTCCTCCACGGCTTTCAGCATGGTTTGCGCGGCGTTGGCTTGCGACCAGGAGAAATTTTCCAATTGCGATTCGATCAGGCCCACCACGCGATAGGTCATGGACTCGGCCGCGTAGGTGCGGATGGCCATCTCGGCGAGCTTGTGCTGGATCATGCCGAATTCGGCGATAGACTGGCCAAAAGCCTTGCGCTCTTTCGCGTACTTGAGGCAGACCGCCAGCACGTTCTTGGAACCGCCCACCGTGCCGGGACCGAGCTTCAGCCGGCCGACATTGAGGATGTTGAAGGCGATGATATGGCCGCGGCCGATTTCGCCGAGCACGTTTTCGACGGGCACGGGCACGTTGTCAAGGTAGACGGCCACAGTGGAGCTGCCCTTGATGCCCATCTTCTTTTCTTCAGCGCCGGTGGAGACGCCGGGGAATTTGCGCTCGACCAGGAAGGCGGTAAATTTCTCACCGCCGACTTTGGCGAAGACCGTGAACAGATCGGCCGCGCCGCCGTTGGTGATCCACATTTTCTGGCCGTTCAGGATGTAGTGCTTGCCGTCCGGGCTCAGGTCTGCGCGCGTGCGGGCGGCCAGCGCGTCGGAACCGGCGTGCGGCTCGGTAAGGCAGTACGCGCCGAGCATTTCCATCTTGGCCAGCTTGGGCAGGTAATGCTTCTTCTGTTCCTCGGTGCCGAAATACAGAATGGGCAGCGAGCCGATGCCCACGTGCGCGCCGTACCAGCCGGCGAAGGAACCGTCGCCGGCCATGTGTTCCACCGCGACCATGGCGGAAACCATGTCCAGTTCCATGCCGCCGTATTGCTCGGGAATGGTAATGCCGGTGAGTCCCAGTTCGGCTGCCTTGCGCAGGCATGCCAGGGCGACGCCGGGCTCGTGACGTTGGATGGCTTCCACGTTGGGGCCGACTTCCTTGGCCCAGAATTCGTCCACCGTGCGGGCGATCGCCAGGTGTTCCGGAGTGAGATCCTCCGGCGTGAAGATTTCGTTTGGCAGGCGCTCTTCGATCAGGAATGCGCCGCCCTGGGTTTTCGGTAATGAGATAGTTGCTGTTGCCGTTGCCATATTAAGTAAGCTCCTCTGACAGGCCAGGAGGCCTGTCCCACTGCCTGTCCTACCTGATGAGTTCGAAAATACCAGCGGCGCCCTGGCCGCCGCCCACACACATCGTAACCATGCCGTACTTTACATTGCGTCGCGCCATCTCCCGCAGAATCGTCGCGGTAAGCTTGGCGCCCGTGCATCCCAGGGGATGTCCCAATGCGATAGCGCCGCCGTTTACGTTGACTTTCTCCGGATCGAGGCCGACTTCCTTCATCACTGCCAGCGCCTGCACGCCGAAGGCTTCATTCAATTCGATCACGCCGATGTCGTCCAGCGTCAGGCCCGCGATTTTCAGCGCCTTGGGAATGGCCACCACCGGTCCGATGCCCATGATCTCCGGAGGCACGCCGCCGGCGGAGAAGCTCACGAAGCGCGCCATGGGCTTCAGGCCCAACTCGCGCGCCTTGCGGTCGGACATCACCAGGGCGGCCGCCGCGCCATCGCTGGTCTGGGAAGAGTTGCCCGCGGTCACCGTGCCGTTGGCGTGGAAGACCGGCTTGAGCTTGGCGAGGGCTTCGGCGGTGGTGTCCGCACGCGGCCCTTCGTCCTTGGCGAAAACCGTTTTGGTGACTTTGGGTTTCTTGCCGTTGGGAGTGACCCACTCGATTTCGAAGGGCACGATTTCGTCGTCGAACCTGCCTTCGGCTTGCGCGCGCAGGGCGTTCTGATGGCTGCGGTAGGAGAACGCATCGGCCTCTTCGCGCGATATGTTGTATTTGCGCTGCACGCACTCCGCGGTGAGCCCCATGTTCATGTAGATTTCCGGGCGATGGTCGATGAACCACGGGCTGGGGGCGACCTTGTGGCCGCCGCGCGGCATCAAGCTCATGCTCTCCGCGCCGCCTGCGATGATGATGTCTGCTCCGCCTGAACGGATGCGGTCGGCTGCCATGGCGATGGCTTGCAGGCCGGAGCTGCAGAAGCGGTTGATGGTCACACCGGTAACCGTGTCGGGAAGGCCGGCGCGGAGGGCCACGCAACGGGCCATGTTATTGCCCGATTCGGCTTCCGGCATGGCGCAACCGAGGACGATGTCCTCGATCTCGCCCTTCGGCACTTGCGGATACTTTTCCAAAAGGCGGCTGATGACCGCGCCGGCGAGATCGTCCGGACGCGAAGTGCGCAACGCGCCGCGCGGCGCTTTGCCGACGGCGGTGCGGAGACAATCGATGATGACGGCTTCTTGCATGGGCTCCTCTACTGGGGCTAGGGACTAGGGGCTGGGGTTTTGTCTTTTCCCTAGTCCCTAGTCCCTAGTCCCGTTAGTTTCGCAACGGTTTTCCGGTCTTCAGCATATGCTGCATGCGTTCTTGCGTTTTGCGCTGGCCGCACAGGCTCAGGAAAGCCTCCCTCTCCAGATCCAGCAGGTATTGTTCGGAGACCGTCTGACGTCCGGTCAGGCGTCCGCCGCTCAATACGTATGCCAGCTTCTCTCCTACTACGGTATCGTAATCCGTGATGTAATTGGCTTGCCTCGCCAGGTAGATGCCGGTCTTGAGCAGCGCGAGATCTTCGGCGCCGCCCACTTCCACATCGGTGCGCGGCACGCCGGGGACGTAGCCGGGCGCAATGGAAAGCGCCAGCGCCTTGGCATCGTCGATGAGGCGCTCCGGGTTCATGGAGATCCGGTCCTGCGGACGTAGCAGTCCGAAGGTGCGGGCCTCGGCGGCGCTGGTCGCGACCTTGGCGTAGGCGATCAATTCGAAGGCCTTTTGCGCGCTGCCGAAGCGCACCAGCATTTCCTTGGTGCCGCCCGCGCCGGGGATCACGCCCACGCCTACTTCGACGAGGCCGATGTAGGTTTCCGCGGATGCTTGCAGGCGCGCCGAATGGATGGCGATTTCGCAGCCGCCGCCCAACGTCATGCCGAACGGCGCGGACACCACCGGCTTGGGCGCGTACTTGATCGTCATGGTGGCTTGCTGGAAGCGATGGATGGCGGCTTCCAACTCTTCCCACTCTTCTTCCTGGGCGGCCAGCAGCACCAGCATCAGGTTGGCGCCGACACTGAAGTTCTCGCCCTGATTGGCGATAATCATGGCCTCGAAGTTCTTGCTGGTTTCTTCGATGCCGGCGCGGATCAGAGAGACCTGGTCGTCGCCCAGCGAGTTCATCTTGCTGTGGAACTCGAGGCAGAGCACGCCGTCGCCGATATCGATCAACGATGCCCCGCCGTTCTTCTTCACCACGCCGTGCGCATGCTTGACGTCCTTGAGCACGGTAAGACCCGGGCGGTCTACCAGCCACTTATAAGAATTGGCGAGCAGGTCGAAGTATTCGTGGTGCGGGCGGCGGTCGTAGTCGGGGGCCTCATAGAAGGCTTTCGCGCCGGTCGAGAGCATCTTCTCGACGTTCTCCGGGATATGGCGCTGCTCATGGCGCATGCGCGCGACAGTTTCTTCCACGCCCAGCGCGTCCCACAGTTCGAAGGGGCCGAGCGAGTTGGCATAGCCCCAGCGCATGGCGCGGTCGATCTCGACGATGCGATCGGAAATCTCCGGCACCATACTGGCCGAATAGAGCACCAGGTCGCTGAAGAGCCTCCAGAGGAACGTGCCGGGGCGATCGGTCAAGGCCATCAGTGCGCGCAGGCGCTGTGGCAGATCTTCGATGTTGCGGACAACTTCCACGGAGGCGAAGCGCGCCTTCTTGGATGGCTGGTATTCGAGCGTTTTCAAATCGAGGGCCAGGATTTCCTTCTTGTCGCCCTTGCCGGTGCGTTTGTAGAAGCCCTGGCCGGTCTTATCGCCCAGCCATCCGCGCTCGATCATCTGGGCGAAGAAGGGCGGCAGCACGAAGCGCTCGCGCCAGGGATCGCCGGGCACCAGGTCGTAGAGATTCTTGGTGACATGCGCCCAGATATCCAGGCCAACGATATCGAGAAGGCGATAGCTGGCGCTCTTGGGCAATCCGATGAGCGGGCCGGTGAGGGCATCCACTTCCTCGATGGTGAAGCCCATCTCGGCGGTCAGGTTCTGAACGGTGCCGCCGAGGAAGCTGCCGATGCGGTTGGCGATGAAGTTGGGCGTATCCTTGCACGGCACCACGCCTTTGCCCAGGTGGCGGTCGGAGAACTCGGCGATGTGATCGCGCACCGCGGGAAGCGTTTCGGGGCCGGGGATCGTTTCGAGCAGGTGCAGATAGCGCGGCGGGTTGAAGAAGTGAGTGCCGAGAAAATGCTGCCGGAACTCGGTGGGGAATCCTTCGGCGATGCTCGCCAGCGGAATGCCGCTGGTATTGGTGGAGAAGATGGAGCCTGGCTTGCGATGCTTCAACACCTTCTCGATCAGAGCGCGCTTGATCTCCAGCTTTTCAGTGACGGCTTCCACGATCCAATCGCAATCGCGTATCTTGGCGAGGTCGTCTTCGAAGTTGCCGGGTGTGACGAGTGACTTGGTTTCAGGTGTAAAGAAAGCGGCGGGCTTTTGTTTCAGCGCTGTTTCCAATCCGCCCAGGGCAGCGGCGTTGCGATTGGGCTGATTGGGAAGAACGATATCGAGCAATAAAGCTGGGATGCCCGCATTGGCGAAATGGGCCGCTATGCGCGATCCCATAGTGCCAGCTCCCAGCACGGCTACACGGCGAAGTGGTGTCATCAGTTCGGAGTTTAGCGCGAATCACGCGCGCATGGTTATGGAATAGTTCTATGTGTTACGGTGCTGAAATTTTCGTCAGTCAGTGGAAACATCGGGGAGCTGGTCGGCGGGAACCTTGATGATTTTTCCGTTCTCCCAGAACACCATGGGGACGCCGTTTTGCTTGTGCTGACGGACAGCTTTGCGGTAAGCCCGATCCAGTGCCTCGTCGATGGCCGTGCCATCGCGAAAGATTTGATCCAGATCCTTCTTTTCCGACTTTGCCGTATTCATCTCCAGTCCCTGTTCACATTGTTCCACAAATCCGGGTCCAAGACCACAGCAGCTTGATGCAAAGCACCGCTGGCGATTAGGCGCCGGCCTCCGGGATTGGAGTTGTCGTAGAAGCGCCAGCTTGCGGCCAACGGACGGTAGATTTGGAAGAAGTTCCTTAAGCCGGCCTCGTAGCGTCGGCGGATGACCTCTTCCGGCACGGCATGGCCGCCCTCCCTGACGCGCTCCTGTACGCGCTCGACGGCCATATCGGCGGACGGCAGCCAGAAGAAGAGCAGGCGAAATTCATAGCCGGTTGCCGCCAGCGTTTTAATCCATGGAGCGAATGTGCGGCTGGCGAGCGTCGTCTCGAACGCCACATCGGCCCGCTCCGCGGTGAGATGGCGCAGGCGCTGCCAGCATTGATTCTGCCGGCATCGAAGGCGACGCTCTCGGGCCGAAAAGAGGAGAGACCCTTGGCGATGATGTCGGCATTTACGAACTCCTGCACGGCCAAGGCGCCGGCGAGGACGTCCGCAGCGGCCGTGGTTTTGCCAGCGCCGTTGGGGCCGGCGACGACTACGAGGTTGGGACCTGGGGTGGACATTTCGTGGGACGCTTGTCCATCGTAACGCGCGGATATTTTGAAAGCGTTACCGAGCCACGACCGTCAGGGAGTGGTCAGCATCGCCGCACCGCCCACAATGCTAAAATGTCCCATATATGTATCGCAGGCTTATCCTCCTTCTCGCGGCCTCCATATCCGTGGCCGCGGCGGCCGACGTTCGCACCGTCGAAGAGATCGTCGCCAAAGCGAATAACGACATCATCACGCGCGGCGAATTGGCGCATGCCCGGCTGGAGATCGAGGCGGAGCTTCGCCAGATGGGGTTGTCCGGCCCCAAGTTGCAACAAGCCCTCCAGGAGAAAGCCGCCGACGCCTTGCGCGACCAGATCGACCAACTCCTGCTGGTCCAGAAAGCCAAGGACCTCAACATCAACGTGGATTCCGAAATCACCAAGCGCCTGGCCGCCATGCAGGTCCAAAGCAAAATCTCCGATCCGGACAAATTCCACGACTTCATCCGCGAGCAGATGGGCATTCCCTTCGAGGATTACAAGCAGCAGGCCAAGAATGCGCTCCTGACCCAGCGCGTCATCGGCGAGGAGGTCAGCCAACGGATCGCCGTTCCAGAGGCGGAAAAGCGGAAATACTACGAAGGGCACAAGAACGATTTCGTGCGCGACGAGCAGGTCTTCCTGCAACAGATCGTCATTTCGACCGAAGGAAAAACACCCGATCAAGTGGCCGCGGCCGAAAAGAAGGCCAAGGACCTGGTGACCCGCGCGCGCAAGGGCGAGAAGTTCGCGGACCTGGCGGCCACCAATTCCGACGATCTGGAAACTGCCCGCAACGGCGGTGAATTGCCGGCGTACAAGCGCGACCAGTTGACAAAAGAACTCGCGGACATCGTTTTCAAGCAGAAAAAAGGTTACGTCACCGATCCCATCCGCGGACCGAGCGGGCTCGTGATTTTCCGAATCATGGAGCGCTACGACAAAGGACTGGCCACTTACGAAGAGGTCGAAAACGAGATCGGTGAGCGCATGGTCATGCCGCAGATGAATGCCAAGGTGCGCATTTACCTGACCAAGCTTCGCCAGGAGGCGTTTCTGGAGATCAAGCCCGGCTATGTGGATAGCGGCGCCGCACCCGGCAAAGACACGTCCTGGAAGGATGTCGCGCAGTTAAAGCCGCAGACCGTCACCAAGGAAGAGGTGGCGGCCCACAGGCGGCGAAAGCGGCTGCTCTTCGCGATCCCGATTCCCGGGACCGGCGACAAGAAGAAGCCGTCCAGCAAGCCTTCGGAGCCCGCCGCGCCCACGCAGGCCACGGCCGCTCCGCCCTCCGCCTCCGCCCCACCAGCCGCGGCGCCCATCAAGCCGTGAGCGCGCGGCGGCTGCCATGAAATCGCCCTATGTGAACGAACTCAAGCCGGATCGGATCGTCACCGGCAGCTTCCTGGTTTGCTCCAAAGAGATCCGGCAGAAGAAGAAGGGCGATCCTTATTTGTCTCTCCAGCTCGGCGACCGCACCGGCGAGTTGGACGCCAAAATGTGGGATAACGTCGCCGAAGTCATGGAGACCTTCGAGCGCGACGACTTCGTCAAGGTCAAGGGACTGATCCAGATCTTCCACAACCGGCCGCAGTTGACTCTGCACACCATCCACAAGCTGGACGACCGCGAGGTGGATTTCACCGATTACTTCCCGGCCTCCACGCGCGATCCCGAGGAGATGTGGCGGGAATTGCGCGGGTTCGCCGCGGCGATCGCGAATCCGCACCTGCATAAGCTGCTGGCCGCCCTGCTGGACGACCAGGACATCGCGCAGCGCTATCGTGTGGCGCCGGCCGCCAAGCAGATCCATCATGCCTATCTGGGCGGGTTGATCGAACACGTGCTGTCGCTGTGCCACCTTTCGCGCATGGCGGCCAGTCACTACCCCTCGATCGATGGCGACCTGCTGGTGACGGGCGCCATGGTGCACGACATCGGTAAGATATACGAGTTGAGCTACGAGCGCGGCTTCAGTTACAGCGACGAGGGCCAGTTACTCGGACATATGCTGATCGCCGTGCGCATGATCGGCGAAAAGCTGCGCGACATTCCCGATTTTCCACCGCGGCTGCGGTCGCTGGTCGAGCACATGATCCTCAGCCACCACGGGCAATTGGAATTCGGATCGCCCAAGACGCCGGTATTCCCGGAAGCCATGCTGCTCCACTATCTGGACGACCTGGACTCCAAGATGGAGTGCATGCGCCACCTGATCGAGACGGACCGCCAGTTGGCGGGGAACTTCACCGGCTTTAGCCCAACGCTCGAGCGCGTGCTGCTTAAGAAGGACCGGTATCTGGCGGGGCCGGTGCCGGAGCCGCCCAGCGCTCCCGCCAGTCCGCCCGCCAAACCCATGCCCGCGTCGACGCCCGCACAGGCGCCCGCTCCGGCGCTCAAGAACAGTTCCCCGTTCGGCGACAAACTGCTGCAGGCCTTGCGGCCGGCCGACGGGAAGCGAGAGGGCTGATGCGCAAAGCCGCCACGCGCGCTGTCCCGCCGCCGCTGGAGTTGCTGTGTCTCAACGCGCTCTGGTCGCTGGGGCAAGGCAGCGTGAAGGATGTGCGGCAGTTGCTGGCCTCCAGCCGTCCGCTGGCCTACACGACGGTGATGACAGTACTCGACCGGCTGGCGCGCCGCGGGATCGTCACCCGCCGCAAAGCCGGGCGCGCGTTTGTCTACGCTCCCGCCGTCTCGCGCGATGCCATGCGGCGGCTGGCGTTGCAGGAGTTCCTGGATTCGTACTTCGAGAGTTCCCAGCACCAGTTACTCCAGTTCCTGCAGTTCCTGCAGGGCGAGTCGCGTACCCAACCGGCCGCGCCGGCCGTGCTATCGGCTAACGGCCTGGACCCCGCGCTGCTATAGCATTTCGCGCTGGATACCACGGCCCATGCTAGGATGCTTTAAGGGAGGAACTGATGCCCTTCGTCGACACGAGCAGCCTCCGTGTAATTGAACGCCTGCCCGGCTGGTTTGGACGCTATTTCCACTCTCCGAGCATGACATTCGCGCACTACGACTTCAAGCGTGGCTCGTCCATTCACGACCACTTCCATCCCCAGGAAGAAGTCTGGAATGTGATCGAAGGCGAGCTTGAGGTGACCATCGACGGCGTTGCCAATATCGCCCGAGCGGGCTTGGTCGCGATCGTGCCGGGCAATGTCCGCCATTCGGTGAAGGCCCTCACCGACGGCCGCGCCATCATCGTCGACTACCCGCTGCGGCGCGATTTCGATTAGTCTATCTTGAACCAGCGGCGCAAATAATATACTTATTGAGTTTCGCCTAATACGGTGACAGTTTCGGTTACAAGAATGTGGGGCGGGTCCCCTGACCNNTTGTCACTGTATTGTGCGAGCCGCAACGTCAACTTATAGCTGCGGGCGGGCGCGTCCTTTTTCTGATGGCGCGCCTGGCTGGTGGAGCGGCATTATGTCGAGGCGGCATCGCTCAACGGTCAAGGGCTTCGGGAAAACCCGGCCGATCGCTCCCAACACCAACCCGGATGGTTCGGATAATCCGGACGGCCGTCGGAAGAACCGGCGCGTCGAGTTGGTCATCGACACCTGCCAATAATTCCGGCTCCGTTCCCCGGCTGTCACCCGCGCCTCGATTCTTGGCTCTCTTGACTTGACGCCTGAGGTGGGTTTTAATCGAGTACGCGGCGAACGGTTGCGCAAGGATCGTGCATGAAAAGGTCGGGGGCATCGCAGACGAAGGCCGGCAGAGCAGAAGAACGCCTCTTCTTCGGAAGCTGCATAGCCGATAGCATGGTCCGTTCGGCTTTTGGCGACCACCAAGCTAGTCTGTCTCGCTTGAAGCTGGCGCTCGCGCTGAAGCCGGATTATGCGCCCGCGATTCTCAGCATGGGGTCGGTCGAGTATCGGCGCGCGACGAGGCCGGGACTTTTCTCATCCAGTTTGGCGCGTACAAAGATGGCCTGGAGCTCTGCCGGACGGCTATCGAGCGATTCCCCGCCGCCGCTGCCTTACATCAGGGCCTCTCATGCTGCGCCGGTCACGAGGGTGCCCACGACGAAGCGGTGGCAGCGGCCGAGCGGGCACTGCGGCTTGAGCCGGACAATCGGAAGTTGGTCAACGACCTCGGTTGGTGTCTCTTTGAGGCAGGCCGCCTCGAAGAGGCCGTCAAAATGCTCGAACAGGCGGTCTCCAAGGACCCCTCCGATGAGTTGGCGCGAGAGAACCTGCGCTTCCGTAAGGCGACAGCCGCGAAGCCGCGCAAGAAAACCCGCCGCTCGCGAGCGTGGCGGTCAACATACAAACTGAAACCAGTGGAGCGTAACAGGTGGCCAAGCTAGGAACGAAGAAACACCCGGCGGTAGTTCGAGTCCACACGATGTCACAGGCGGAAGAGATCGTCTCTCTTTGTACGGGTCATGGCTGGCAGGTGATCGTGGGTGTGGAACCGGACGAGCCCGAAGACGTCTCCGATGTCGAAAAGCTTCTTGCCCGCGGCCAAGACGCGCCGGCGCCGGCCCCACGTCAGCCGCCGAAAATCAGCCCCAACGATTACTGCCCGTGCCGGAGCGGCAAGAAGTACAAGAAGTGCTGCGGCGCTGTTTGAAGCCAGCTTCGCTCACCAGCCGTAGCGCTCTTCGCGCCAGGGATCGCCGTGCATGTGGTAGCCGTTCTTCTCCCAAAAACCGGCACGGTCGCGATCCATGACTTCGATGCCCGCCAGCCACTTGGCGCTTTTCCATGCATAAAGGCGCGGCACGATCAAACGCGCCGGACCGCCATGTTCGGTCGCGATCGGCTCGCCATCGTGATGGAAGGCGACCAGCGCGTCCTCGGCCAGAAAGTCGGCGAGAGGCAGGTTGGTCGTCCAGCCGCGGTCGTAGCCATACGCCATCGCATACGCGGCTTCAGGCAGCGCGCCGCCGGCCTGCCGCAGTAACTCGCGCGTGGAGACGCCTTCCCAAACATTGCCCAGCCGCGACCAGCGCGTGACGCAGTGAAAGTCGGCGAAGACCTTCACCCTGGGCAGCTTGAGAAAACCTTCCCAGTTCCACTCGGTTGCCCGGCCTACCAGCCCGCTGACGCGCAGCCGCCAGCGCTCCAAATCGATCGCAGGCGGCCCGCTCGCGTCCAGCACCGGCCACTTCTTGGTGCGGCTCTGGCCCGGCGGGATGCGTCCCGCGCGCCGCGTGTCCGGGCTGATGATGACGTCCGGCGGCAATCCTTCCGGCGCGGGGATTTCGTCCGCCTGCACTTTGCTTTTGTCCATCCAAAACATGCGCGGTTCCTACGATTCTTGAGCTTCGAGCAGACTTTCGAGTTCGGGCAGGACTATGAGATCCCTATCCCTGCCCGCGGCTCGCTTGGCCTTGATCAGGCTTTTGAGATCCAACGTCCGGACCTTTCGGCCAAACGCCTCCGCCACATAGGAGCCTAACTTCACTTCGTCGAAAGATCCTAAGCCGCTCACCTCGCCTAGCAGGTCGATTTTGCCCAAGTCGGTCACTAGAGTGAAAACGGTTCCGTTCCGCAGCGTGGACTCGTCCCAGATGAATGGCAGCCCTTCCGGTAAGTCGCGCAGGCGGGGGTGATAAGGCGCCAACGCCCGCGCCAGACGAAGAAGGTTTTCGGGTTTCCGCGAGTAGCAGATGTCGAGATCGTCAGTCATAAGGCTGCTGCCGTGAATGATTGCCGACCAGCCGCCGATCAGCACGAACTCCACGTCGGCATCGACCAGCGCCCGCACCGCCGTGTCGATATTCATGGCCGTCGCCGCCGTGCGGCTCCGCGGACGCTTTGCGCGATACGGCAGACCTCCAGCATCCGCTCCACGCGCTCGGCCGGCGTCAGACGCAATTGGCCGATCAGCAGCGTTAAGTCGATACCGAACTTCTTGGCCGCCTCAATGCGGCTGCCCGGCGCCGGATTCCGCAGCCTGGCTTCGGCCCGCGCGAGTTCCTCGGGCGTTAGTGCGCGCAACTCCCTCACACCTAGAGTCTACCGCGTGAAACACAACCGAGCGTACGCGCCATAATGATTATTGTTCAACATTCAGCCAGGGAGGCGAACATGGAACAAGTGACCGGCATCGGAGGGCTTTTCTTCCGGGCGCGCGACCCTAAGGCGCTCGGTCAGTGGTACCAGGATCATCTGGGCGTGGCGCTGGTGCCATCGAACTACGAGGAGCCGCCCGGGCAGCAGGAAGCCGGGCCAACCGTCTTCACGCCGTTCCCCGAAACGGCCGATTACTTTGGCCCCGACGCCAGCAAAACCTGGATGGTCAATTTCCGGGTCCGCAGCCTGGACGCCATGGCGCAACTGCGCGCCGCGGGCGTGTCAGTCGAGGTTGACCCGCAGCCTTATCCGAATGGCCGGTTTGCCCGCCTCTACGATCCCGAAGGCAATCCCATCGAGCTATGGGAGCCTGCCTGAAGTGCGTTGCAATGCCGATTTGGCAGGCCCGCGGCGGACGAGCTTCGATCTGAAAGCGAGGGCGAACCTACGGTTTGATCTCGAAGACAACCCCACATCCAGCGGGGCAGATGCCGATCTGGCCGCCATTGAGCGTGGTACCGAAGACGTTCCCGGTGGAGTCGACAGCAACGCGATCGTCCAAGGGAAACCCTCCGTCGCTTCCACCGGTGAAGCGATGGCGAATGCTCTCCGTCCATGTGCCGTCTGTGTTCGGCGTCAGTTTGAAGACGACGCCATGACCCTGGGGGACGCTACCGCCGCCGCCGCCGAGATCGGTCGTACCGTAGAGGTTGCCCGAGGCGTCGATCGTGAGACCGTTCTCGGGGTTCGCTCCGTCGGTACAGACGGCGCCGCACACGGCGAACGGGTGGATGATGGTCTCCGTTACGCCCCCGCGTGGCAAAAACCTAGACTGTGGCTTGAGCCCGGTCGTTCGTGACACACTTTGCCCTCATAAGCCTGCAAGCACCAATACTGTTCACTTAGGTGGGNNGCCTCCTGGCCTGTCCTTCTGCAGGTTACAATCGTACGATCACATTTCATACCCCACTGGGGTCTTGTTTAACTCGGTGCCCGTTGAGGAGTTCAGGACCGGGTGGGTGGTAGAGGAATTTATTCTTGCCATAGGTTTCGCCGTGCAGGACGCCGTGGCAGCGCCAGTACCATATCATCGACGGTGAAGTATGTAGCATGGCAGCCATCTCGGCGGAAGTCAATAGACCGGTCTCTCGCAACCGTTGTTGACGACTCTTGAGACCATAGCGGCACGAGACGTGCTGGATGCCCGCGGTGTCAAAGGGGTGGCCGCGGCCTGTGCGCAGACTTCGTTCGTTGAGGATGACCGCGATTTCATCGGTGGTGTGGCCGTCCAGCAGGCGGTCGATTTCCTGGACGACCTCGGAGCTGAGTTTGTGGAACTCGTAGACGCGGGGCGGCCGCGGAATGGTAAGAACTGTGGTGGCGCCGCCCTTGAAGCGGACGCCGAGGGTAATGTCCTTCTTCTTGGTCAGAGTGACGTCTTCCAATAGTAGGCGGGCCATGCGCTTGCGCTCGCGAATCGGGTGTGTTGGGATCCTGCCAGAGCCGCGGGAAGTCACGGGCCAGCCAGGATACGTTCGCGCTGTTGCGGATCGATGCCGGCGGAGTCGGTCTGGCGCTGTCGTGCATACTCTTGTTGGGCGTCGGCCAGTGCGCGCAACTTCGTGTTCCAATCGGTCTCCAACGCGCCCGCCACCAGGCGGTTGCCGGGATCGACTTGCAGGTAGCGGCGCTGCGCCAGTTGGGCCTCGTAGTGGGCGCGCTCGACTTGAGTACGCCGCAAGCGATCAGCTTCCTCGACCCGGGTTTGGATTTCCTGTTGGACCGAGAGGGCGACCTCCAGGGCCAGCGGAGAAACGGCTTCGACCAGCAGCTTGCCGATGGCAGTATCGATGCCAGCGCCGTAAATCACCTGGC
>PKYZ01000666.1 GCA_003132865.1 Bryobacterales bacterium | reverse complement strand
ACACCGTCGGCAATTGGCTGCGCTCCGCCGCTTTTCGCGAGGCCCTCATCGAGATCCGGCGCGACCAGGACCTCGTTTGGCGCGAGCAAGCCCGGTCGCTCGCCCCCCAAGCGCTCGGCGCAATCCAGGCCATCCTGGCCGATCCTCAGGCCCCCGCTGCCGTGCGCCTCGAAGCCGCGCTCGCCGTCCAATGCCGCCTGCCCGCAAAATCGCCCGCCCCATCGGACGCCCCACCGGCCGCCCCAAAACCCGCCGCCGCCCAGCCCGGCCGCAACCAGCCCTGCCCATGTGGCAGCGGACGGAAATTCAAGCGTTGCTGCATGTCCATTCGTTGATTCTAAAGACCAAAATGGGTTTGTTCGTTCAAATTCGCATGCAACCCCAAACGCACAAACTTGCACAATTTCGCCCAAAATCGCCCAATTCCCTCGCGGCGCCGCCCGCCCGCTCGCCCCGGCTCTGTAATAAGCTCAAACCAATGCCCACGGATCTGCTCGCGCGCCTGGAAGAATGGAAGAGCCGGTTTGGCGCGCCGGATATCCACCAGCTCCACCAGTTGCTCGCCGATATCGCCGGCCACCGCTTCACCGATGCGGACTCGCTGATCCGGCTGCACGAGTGCCTGTTGTTTCTGCGCGCCTATCCGGCCGACGCGCAGGTCATGCGGCTGGCGGACGCCGCGCTCTTCTCCTTTGCGCAGCGCGTCGCCGAATTGAGCGATCTTTCGGCATTCGAAGACGCCGCAGTTTCGGGCATCGCGGGAACATCGTTTTCGGCGGTCTTCAGCTATGAGGTAGCCAGGCAACTCGTCGCCCGCTATCCGCGTCATATCGATATCGATTGGGAAAACTACGACCGGGCGGAGAAGCTCGGTCCCGTGTTGCGGCGCTTCCTGCCGCTGGTCGAAGAGGATTGGCCGGTGGAAGCGCACGTCCCATTCCGCGCGTGGATGGATGCCGCGCGCCCGCGAAGATCGACCGCCCTCGGATGGCTGCTGGAGCGCATCGCTTCCCTGCCCCTAAGCCCGCGCGACCTGGCGGATCTCTACGAATCGCTGGAACTGTTGCTGCTGTGGCGCATCGAACCGCGCGCCAGCCGCTCGCGGATGCGCTTGCCGGTGCGAAAGCCGTACTTCCACCGCAAACCGCTGTTGCGGCGCGGCGACATCGATCTCGCGCTGGAGCTCGATGGCCCGCCGCTGCCCGTGACGCAGCTTTCAAAGCCGCAGGCCCGCAAGATGCTCGATCTGATCCTGGATACGTCCGCCATGCGCTATCGCGAGCTATATGGCTTCACGCATCCGGACCGGCAGCGCATCTTCCGCGCGCCCGCCGGACGCGGCGTCGAGATCGTCTTCTTCGGCGTGCCGCCGGAGTGGCGTCTGCCCCTGCGCGCCTATCATGCCGGGATGTTTTTCAAGAACGGTGTGCCCGCAGGTTACGTGGAGGTGCTGTCGCTGTTCGATCGCGCCGAAGTCGGCTTCAACCTGTATTACACATTCCGCGAGGGCGAATCGGCGTGGCTCTATGCGCGCCTGTTGCGCCTGTTCCGTCAGATCCTGGGGGTCAAGTGCTTCTCCGTGGACCCTTACCAGGTAGGTCTGGAGAACGACGAAGCGCTGGACTCGGGCGCATTCTGGTTCTATCGCAAGCTGGGTTTCCGTCCGCTGGACGAGGCGGCGGCGCAACTGGTGGACCGCGAAGAAGACCGCATGCTCCGGACGCCCGGCTATCGCAGCTCGCGGCGCACGTTGCAGAAGCTGGCCCACTCGTACCTGCTGTATGAATGCGAGGACGCCGAGCATGGCGCGTGGGACCGATTCCGAGTGCGGAATCTCGGCCTCGCATGCGCCGGAATGCCCGCGGACGATTCGCCATTGCGCCGCATCGCCGAACATTGGAGCGCCGAAGAAAGAGCGGCGGTCGAGGCCATCGTACGGGCCAAGAGCAGCCCCGACGAAGCGCGCTACCTGCGGTTGATGCAGCGCCACCCGCGGCTGCGCGCGGCGGTGATTGAGCTTGGAGGGGATGGATGACTGTGGCGGACGCACTCGTGCGTGCCGCGTCCCGACTCATCGGGACGCCATCACTGCGTTCCTGAAGATGGATTGCGCGCGCTACCGGGAACAAGTTCAGGACACCTTGCAGATGTTGCGCCGGGCGAAGCGCGTGGTGCAAGCAGGCGGGTATCGGGTGGAGGCGCGGCCAATCGCGGCCGGATGTGCTGCGGTTCTTTCGCGAATACAGTGCGCTGGCAATCCAGGAATCTTTCGACCCAAATATTGGACTGGCGATGCCCCGCGGCGAAGAGCCTGGAGAAACGTTGTCCGGGCAGCGCGGCCAATCTCAATTTCGCCGCCACCGCAATGCTCGCGCCCTACGCGCCATTCTATCCAGGCTCGTATCACTTCGCGAAGGACGGCGCTTCGCGATCGGCACCGGAGCGGCTCGCGCGGGAGTTGAGCGCGCACCCCGGCGCCCTTGCGCGAGGTCTCCATCGGTGCGGCCATCGAGAAGTTCACGGGCGCCCGATTCGGATCGAGCGGCAGCATGACGGCGGCGGCGGCGATTACGAAGGCCGTGCAGTCCGCGCCCGTAAAGCGCATCGGGTTCTCCGGCCTGATGCTGCCGGTGGTGGAAGACACCCTGCTTGCACAGCGTTGGACCGAAGGCACGTATGACGTGGATGCCCTGCTGGCTTACTCGGCGGTCTGCGGCACCGGCCTGGACACCATACCGATGGCGGGCGATGTGACCCAGCAGCAGATCGAACGCATCCTGGGTGATGTGGCCACGCTGGCCTTCAAATGGAAGAAGCCGCTGACCGCGCGCCTGCTGCCGGTCAAGGGGAAGAAGGTGGGCGACCGCACGGCGTTCGACGACCCGTTCCTGGTGAACACGACGATTCGGGCGGCGCGATAGCAATTCACACAGGAGCCAACTGTTCACCGGTGTTCTATTTGGAATCTGTAAGCTACAGATTCTTTTAGAGTCCTGTACCGCTGATACCGCTGTTTAGGCGAAGCGACTGTACATGGAACCGTAAGGAGCCATTTGCTCTTCATGTGTGCATGGCCCCCTGCGCGGTGCTCGCCACGGGTCTATTATACGCCCGTGGCGCGTTCCGGCGATCCTGCCAGACCTCCAGGACCCAGGTCCGGCGTTGGCATCTGTACAGCGCAAGACGCGCCGTTTCAAACACCCGCTGGCTGTACGTGCTGGTAGACATGCTGAAGGCCGCACATCGAAAGATCCCTCCACCCCGGAGCACGGCACCCGGAGGGGAGGCGCGCGACCCTTGCGACCGGAAGTCAGGAAACCATGGACAGACCGTTCTGGTGGCGAGGCACGGTCGGGAAGCGCGCCTTTTACGGCACCCTGAAAGGCACGTTGCTCGAAAGCGTGCGGCTGGGTGTTATCACCTGAACTTTTCCGTTGGTCGCGCCGCTGGGTACGCTGGTCGTGATTAGATATCTCGATACCACCTTGAACGTCGCAGGGGTGCCGTTAAAGGTGACGATGGTCGCTCCGGCCAGGTTGGTCCCCAGAATCTCGACGAACTTTCCCACCGTGCCGGAGGTGGGCTGTGTTTTCACAAACGGGCCGAGACCTATAGACAGGCTGAAGACCGTCCCACAGCCGCTGGGGCAGTTAAGGTTAGTGTTGGCCCCGCCATACACGGTCGCCCCGTAGAGGTCCCCATTGGTGTCCTGGACGAGCGCCGCCACGGGGCTTTCGCCGTCCGTGCAACCGGCACCGCCTCGGGAGCAAAAGCTGTATAGCGTCGTGAGCGTGCCACTTGGGGTGATCTTGAAGATCGTCCCGCCCTCGCCGTTGGCCCCGCCATCCACGGTTGTCCCGTAGAAGTCCCCATTGGTGGCTTGGACTAGCGCCGCGTACGGGTTTGCGCCGTCGGTGCATTCGCCATCTGGCGCAGTTTGGGAGCAAAAACTGTATAGCGTCGTCAGCGCACCACTTGGAGTGATTTTGAAGACCGTTCCATAGTTGTGGTTCCCGTTGGCCCCGCCACTCGCGGCTGTCCCGTACAGGTCCCCATTGGTGGCCTGAACCAGCGCCGCATATGGGCCTGCGCCGTCCGTCATATCGAAGCTGAACAGCGTGGTGACAGTCTGCGCAGGTAGGGCAATCGCCGCCGCAGCGCACAGCGCAAAAGCAGCGCCCGCCCGCTTCCGCCAGTTCAGTTTGCCCAACCCGCTAACGATTCGCTTAGTCTGGTGTTGCCTGTTTTCGTTCATAAATTCTCCTATTCGACATGGCGGACGATACCGTTGGGCCAGGCCGGGATTTCCAGGCTGCACTTGCAGCCACGCCCAGTATAACTCTATTCAGTAACATCACAGCGGTTGAAGCACCATTTCTGCACCTGCATATCCTTAATACGCCGAGAGGGCCGCCCCCGACGGCGATCTAGCAGAAGTGACTCAGCATTAACGGGGCGCGGGACCCGTAGGCCGTGTCAATATATCCCCGCCTCTTGCGATTCGCGGTACTTTGAAGAACCGGCAAATCCTTTGCACCTCTTCTCCTGAACCTCGATTCGCGACACGGAGCGCACCGGCAAGGTACTCTACCGCCCTCCAGGTGAGCCGCTCTTGTAGCATAGATTCAGTGGCCCGGCGTATCTTGCCCCAGGTTCCGGGAGTGCGGTGCACGTCCTTGGCTAGAGTGCGAATATACTGCCTGTCCTCTGCATCTCCGTCAAATGCCCGCACGTTGGCTCTCGAAAGCACGCTCTTGTTGACCTGCAAACAACGGCGAGAAGCGAGCGATCCAGCGAGATGAATCGATAATTCCCGGTGGACAAGGCCGTTAACGATGCCCAGGTTCGATGTCGCGCGCCAATCGGAGAATCCGTGCTGAAGTAGATTCACCTCCCCTCGGATTCCAGAAGACCAAGCGCGGGCCATGGCGATCAAAGAAGACCTTTTATCAGTGGCGTGCTTCATTTTTGACTCCCGCATCCGCGTGAATCGGTTTCCAGGTCATCAGCAAAGTCTTTAGCCGGGGCCACCCCTGTCCCTGCCCGCGCCAGATCCGGCGACAGAAGACCTCGGATCAGGACTAGGCGCGGTATCTGCCTGTGCCAGCGCAATTGCTAAATCCTGTGCCTTTTCCACCAGCGCCGGGTCCTGCATAATAGCTGACAGATCTATGGCCCGGTCAACCGGGTCATCCACGTTGGTCACTTGAGAGGCCAAAAGTCTGGGCATCAAATAGGGGCATAAACTAATGGCCGCTTTGAGTCTTTCCTTGGCACTTATTGGGGTGGAACTGCCATCTACGTTTGGCATCATACCCGTCATGGCGCAAGTTGCCAGGAATGCTGCCGGGTGAAAGCCAGTGGCTTCCACGCTAGCAATTGCTTCCCGAGTTTGCCGGTTTTTGCTCCCAGGGACACGGCCCGATCCGAAGAACCTCGGATGGCCGATTGGGAATGAGTGAGAGCCAGGTGCTTTTTGACGCCCGATTTGCTTCGTGATTTGTACTTCAATTTTGTCGTCTTTTTTCATGAGTCAGATACCTCTGTTTTTGTGGGCCAGGGAACTGTGATCTCTGCCTATGGCCCCTCCATCCCGTGCTGCTTGGCCTCCAGGGGTGTGTCGCCGCCCTTCCGGGGTTTGGCACGCGCCTGTAGCTCGGGGCGCGGGCACAGATATCGGTCAGGCTGCGACGTGGTAGCGGATACGTTGATGCCGTCCATGTAACTTATCTACTGCTTCTATTGTGACACGCAGAGCCACATGTAGTCGGATGCGGACGCACTGGGCTATGAGTAGAATCAATGCGATACGGGGGGTGGAAGGTCATGTGATCGCCGCACGCGCGCGTCACCGCATCTGATTATAAAACAATGCTCTACCCAACTAAGAGAATGACTTACAGGCGCGGTTTGTCGTTTTGTGCTATTCGGGCGCGGTCCAACGGGGCACTTTTGCAATATCTTGAAACATCGTGTCACTGGCATTCGGGCCGCGCCGCAACTCAGCGATAAACGCAAGCGGTGCGCCTGCCCGTACTGGTCGTGTGGAGTCCACAACCGGGCGGAAGGCTTCAAGCGCTAGGGCGCATGACAATTCAGAGTGTACATGAGAGTGTACGCAGAGTCAAGCACTTTTCAAATAAACCTGTATTTACCACAACATACAGCCAATTAAATAGGAGCCAACTGCTCCTCAATAGGCTCCGCTCAACAATACCAAGGCTCCGTAAGATACGGGATAGTCACTCGCGGGCGGCCCGGCGGCACATCCGGCAGGCGGCGCGCCCGCATCGCCATCGCCTCGTGCGTCATTTCCCAGGCGCGGCGGAAAATCGTGCGCCGATCCTCCTTCGCCGTGACCGCGCGCGCAATGGTCCCCTCCAGCTCGCGCTGCAGCTTATCGACCCGCGGATCGGGATGCACCCAGCGGTAACTCAGCGCACCCTCGTCGAATTCGCCGATCGCCGCGCGCGCTTCCGGTAATTCGAGCAGCCGCGAGCCGGCCGGGACCAGCAATCGAATGCTGAGCTGCACGGGCGAGACGTGCTCCACCAGGTCCAGATCGGCGATCGACGCCAGCAAGCCCGCGTAACCTTCCAGCGTCATCCACGGGTGGAACGGGACGAAGGTCGGCGCCAGCACGAGGCCCTCCTCGCGAAACATTCGAGTCACGCGCACGAAATCGGCGCGCGTGTGGCCCTTCTCCAAGATATGTTGCAGGACGTAATCGTCCACCGACTCGACCGCGGATACCACGAACGCGCAGCCCGTCTCGCGCAGCAGCGGCAAGTGCTCGCTATGCTGCAACAGGTGTTCGACTTTGATGGTCGCATCATAAGTGACCTGCGGAAATTCGCGGTGGAGCGCCCGCACCAGTGCGACGGCGTGGCCGATGCCGTTGAAGAAATCGGGATCGCCAAACGTAATATGCTGCGCGCCCGCCGCCACCTGGCGGCGAATATCCTCCAGCACCACTTCGCGCTGCACGATGCGGAAGTGCCCCTGGTAGACCGGCACCACCGGACAATGCCGGCACAAGTGCTTGCAACCGCGGCTGGCTTCCGTATAGCCGACCGTGCGGCGCGCTCCGCCGGGCAGCACTAGCTGCGCGTACTGCGCCAGCGGCGGCAAGCCGCTGCGATCCGGCGTCACGAACCGTTGCCTGGCGAGAGAGATCAAGGGCGCCGGGCCGGGCCGCACCAGCGTCAACAGAGCTTCTTCGAACTCGCCGCCGGCCAGTGTCCGCACGCCCAGCTTGCGCAGGAGTTCGGCGTTCACCGGCGCGTACAAGCCATACGCGCACAGGTGCGCCGCGGGATTGATCTCGCGCGTGCGCTGGATCACGGGGATGGCCAGGCGCGTGGCGGTGTGCATCGGCAGGTAGAACGCCACGGCGTCGGCTGTCCGCAGAGCTTCTTCATCGAGCAGTTGGCGCGCCAGATCCAGACAGGCGACCTCCGCGCCGGCATTGCGCAGCCATGCCGCGGGCGATGCCAGCCCAAATGGCTGACGGCCCAGCTCGTAAGTGGAAATCAGGAGAACTCGCAACGCTTTCTTCCAGTCTGGCACAACGGATCGCCCCCTCGCCCACTCGCCCGCTCAGCCTGTAACCTTTTCTTCGTCAGCCGGTATTATTGGGTGAATGCCGGAAACGCGGGCCGACAACGTTTTAATGCAGAAGGTCCGGGATGGCGACTTGGCGAAGATGGCGGTGCTGTTCGAGCGCCATCATCGCGCATTGTTCCGCTATTTCCAGCGGCTCACCGGCAATCGCGAGTTCAGTGAAGACCTGGTGCAGGACGTGTACTTTCGCATGTTGAAATACCGGCACAGTTATCGGGATGGCAACCCCTTTACGTCCTGGATGTACCAGGTGGGGCGCAATGCGCACCTCGACGGCGTGCAGAAGCGCAAGGGAGAAGCGTCCTTGTTCGAGGAGCGCCACGAGAACAGGACACAAGAGCCGGCCAGCGCGGAACCGGATCCTAGCGAGATCCTGCGCCGCCGGCAGGATCTGGGCTTGCTGCGCCGCGCGCTGGCGGCCCTGCCCGTGGAAAAGCGCGAAGTGCTGGTGCTGAGCCGGTTTCAAAACCTCAAGTACGAGCACATCGCGGACATCCTGGCGTGCGACGTGAGAACCGTGAAGGTGCGGGTCTATCGCGCCATCAAGGCGCTCAGTCAGATCTTTTTCGAATTAGCTGGAGAGAAGGCGTCATGACTTGCGATCAGGTAAAGGAACATATCGCCGATTACTTGGCGGGCACCCTGAGCCGTCCCGAGGCTGAGGAATTGGACGAGCACTTCGCCCGGTGCGCCGCCTGCAAGCAGGAAACCGCGGCGCTGTCGGAAACCTGGGAGATGCTCGGACTGCTGGAGCAGGAGCAGCCCAGCGCCCAGGTGCGGCCGCGCTTCTATCAATCTCTGGAGGCGTACCGCCAGGGCCTGGAGTCCGCGGCCCCCACGCCCGTCCGGCGCCGGTTTTTCGATTGGGGCGCCGGCGGCTGGGCCGCCTCGCCGGCCTTCCGATTCGCCTGGTCTGCGGCGCTGCTCATCGTAGGCACAATCGTCGGCATCGGCGCCGGTCAATGGCTGGGCGGACGCGAACGCGGGCGGGCCGACCTGGCGGGCTTGCAGGATGAAGTGCACCACATGCGGCAGTTGGTCACGCTGTCGCTGCTCGAGCAGCAATCCGCCAGCGAGCGATTGCGCGGCGTGGACTACGCCTACCGCGTGGACCAGTCCGACACGCAGGTGCTTGCGGCTTTGCTGCATGCCGTAAATCACGATCCGAATGTGAATGTCCGCTTGGCCGCGGTGGACGCGCTGCGCAAGTTCGCCGCGAGCCCGTCGGTGAAAGGAAAGCTCGATCAATCGTTGAACAAGCAGGAGTCGCCGCTGGTGCAGCTCGCGCTGATCGACTTCATCGTGGATACGCGGGATAAAACCGCGCTTCCCTCGCTCGCGGCTTTGGAGCGCAGCCCCACCGCGGACAAAAACGTCAAGGAAAAAGCCCTTTGGGGATTGTCCCAATTGCAGTAACGCTTCAATAACAAGGAGACGCGCCATGCAGAATCGATTTCCAATTGCCCTTGGGTTGCTCCTCGCGTGCCTGCCACTGATGGCGACGGCGGCGGAGGTGGAGCAGAACGAAACCATCCAAAAGACGTATCCGCTCTCGGGCGCCGCGCCGAAGAAGGTCATCGTGGACAACGTCAACGGATCGATCCGGGTGACCGGCTACGCGGGCAGCGAAGTCCGCCTGGTGGCGCACAAGCGCCTGCGCGCCGATTCTTCCGAGACGGCCGAACAGGCGCGGCGCGACGTCAAGCTGGATATCTCACAGGATGCCAACGCCGTGCGCTTCTATGTGGACGGGCCGTTCCGCTGCCGCGACGGAGGCATTCACATCGACCGGGACCCGGGGTATGAGGTGAAGTACGACTTCGAACTGCAAGTGCCGCACGATACGGCCGCGGATCTCAAGACCATCAATGACGGCCAGATCACCGTTGACAACGTGGCGGGCGACTACAAGGTTAACAACATCAACGGCGGCATCGAAATGACCGAGGTGTCAGGTTCGGGCAAGGTCTACGCGTTGAACGGCCACGTGAAAGTGTCGTTCCGCGAAAACCCACGAGACAAGAGTTCCTTCGGCTCGCTAAACGGCGAAGTCCGGGTGACCTTTCAGCCGGACTTTAACGCCGACCTGCGCTTCGAGACGTTCAATGGCGGCGTCTATACGGACTATACGGTCAGTTACCTGCCGCTGCCGGCCGCGGCGGGCGAACGGCACGGCACGAAGTTTGTCTACAAGAGCAATGAGTGGTCCGCGGTGCGTGTGGGCCACGGCGGGCCGGAGCTTAGTTTCGACGCATTCAACGGCAATATTCGAATTCTCAATCGAGGACAGTAATCATGCGAACACCAATTAACCTATGTGCATTTCTCCTGGCGGCGAGCCTGGCGGGCATCGCGCAGGAAACACCGGACCGTGTCAACGTCCCGCTGAGCGATCCGTCGCGACCGGCAGTAGTACACGCCTCCCTGATGAACGGCGGCATCACGGTGACCGGCTATAACGGCAAGGAGGTCATCGTGGAAGCGCGCCCGCGCCACGAAGGCGCGCGGGAATCCAAGCCAGACCGTAAGGCCGAAGGCATGCACCGCTTGGATAGCCGGGGCAGTGGTCTCAGCGTCGAGGAGCAGGACAACGAGGTCAACATTGGGGTGAGTTTGATGAATCGCACGGTGGACCTCAACATCCAGGTGCCGTTCAATACTTCTCTGAAACTGAAGTGCCTCAACGACGGCGATATCAAGGTAGAGCGGGTGAGTGGCGAAGTCGACGCGGACGATTTGAATGGCGGGGTGAAGCTGCTGAACATCTCGGGCGCGGTAGTGGCGCACTCGCTCAACGAGGACGTCATCGTGACACTCGACCAAGTGACTCCTGGAAAGTCGATGTCGTTCAGCACCATGAACGGCAACGTGGACGTGACGTTCCCTGCGGACGTGAAAGCCCGCGTCAAGCTGAAGTCCGACAACGGCGAGATCTACAGCGATTTCGACGTACATCCGGAAGCCAATCCGTCCAGCCCCAAAATCGCGGAGACGCACGGCAAGGACGGGCGCTTCCGCGTGCAGTTCGACAAGGTCACCTACGGTTCCATCAACGGCGGCGGCCCGGAGATGCAGTTCACCACTTTCAACGGAGAGATCTATCTGCGAAAGAAGAAGTAGGGGATCTTACCTGTTACCCCCCTGTTAACGTAAGATTACCTATGATAAACCTGTCCTGAATTCAGTGACTTGTACGCGATCGGCTGGGCTCTCTATCGCCCGCACAGTGCGTAGCGGCAGCGCGGGGAATTGCCGTGTCAGGATAGATGCCACGGGTGCAATCCAGTCTCTCGACGGCTCCAGTTACGACAGCCTGCTCGCGAGAATCTGCGGCGAAAACCCCGCGCGGGCCGCGGCAGTAAGCGCGGGGATCCGGGCAGTAGGCGCCGGCCAGGCCGACACCTTCAGCCTGGAGTTTCCCTGCCGCTTGCCGGATCGCGAGATGCGCGTGCGCCTAGTGGCGACTCCCTATCGCCAAGGCGCAGTCGAAGGCGTCCTGCTTGCGCACACGGACGCGGACGCTGCGCAGTATCCCCAGGCATACAAGATGGAGGCGCTGGGCAGGCTTGCCGGCGGCGTGGCCCACGATTTCGCCAACCTGGTTACCCTGATCTCCGGCTACAGCGACATACTGTTGAGCCGCATCGGCGCGCAGGATCCCAGCCGTCCGGAGCTGGAAGAACGAGAACAGGTTGCCCTGCCCACCATCGTGCAACTGAACGCACTGGTGGTGGAGATGATGAGACTGCTGCGGCCCATCATCGGCGAGCACATCAGCCTGGTAGTTACTCTCGACCCCAACTTGGGCGTCGTGAAGGCCGACTTTGCGCAGATGACCCGCGTCGTCATGAACCTGGTGTTGAACGCGCGGGATGCCATGCCGCGCGGCGGCTCGATCGGCATCCGCACGGCGAACATGGAACTCCGCGCCGATTCGTGGCATCGATTGCCGCCCGGCCGCTACATCATGCTGGAGGTTTCCGACAACGGCGCCGGTATGGATCCGGAAACTCTCCGCCAGATCTTTCAGCCTTTCTTCACTACCAAGAACCGCGGGGGCACGGGCCTCGGCTTGAGCACCGTTCACCGGATCGTCGAGCAGGCAGGCGGCGGAATATGGGCGCGCAGCGAGCCAGGCCGAGGAACCACCTTCACCATCTGCTTGCCGCGCGCGGAGCAGGACGGCGAGATCGCCGATCCCCAATCTCTGGCGCGCGCGCCCGGCGCGGGAACGGAAACAATCCTGTTGGCGGAAGACGAGGAGAGCGTGCGCAGGCTCCTCAGGCATCTGCTGGATGCCAGCGGTTACCAGGTACTCGAGGCGGCGGACGGCCGCGAACTGGCTCAGAAAGCCCTGGCATCGAAGCCCGGTCTAAAGGTGATTTATATGTCCGGATACACCGACGACGTGCTACTGAACACGGACGCGCCCGGGCCGGGCATGTCATTCCTGCGCAAACCTCTCAAGTTGGATATCCTGTCGGCTCTTATCCGAGAAGTACTCGATACCCCCGCAGTTCAGTAAGTGGCGGGAGCGCCCTCCACACTTTACATCTTCTTCATCTAACCACTCCTCAACATCCGCGTCGATAGCAGTAATCGAGCGTGGCCGCGCCCGACATGTGACAGGGAGGGCGCAATGACGTCTGGTGTATGCCGTAAGTGCGTGCTCTTGCTGGTGTGCGCATGCGCCGCCATGCGCGCGGAATCGCCGGACGAGCGCTGGCTCAAGCTGCAATCGGAAGGCGCCCGTCTGCGAGAACAAGGCAAATACGAAGACGCGCGCCGCGCTTATGAGGACGCGTTGCGCGTAGCCGAATCCACGGGAAGCGTGGACAGCCGGCTGGCCCAGACGCTGAACAATCTGGCCGCGTCGTGCTACGACGGCGGACACTATGCCGAAGCCGAAGGCTATTACCGCCGCGCGCTGGACATCTGGAAGCCGGACGAATCCGCGGATGGGCGCCGCAATCTGGCCAGTTTGTGGGGCAACCTCGCCGCGCTGTATGCCGCAACCGCGAGAGACAACCAAGCGGAACCCCTCTATCGCAAAGCGATCGGCCTGGCGGACCAGCCTGACGAAGAATCCAGCGCTCTCCGCGTTACGTTGTTAAGCGATCTGGCGGGACTGTATCTCAAGCAGGGCCGGCCAGGCGATGCGGAACCACTCCTATTGCGCGCGCTCGATGGCTGGGAAACCAAACCGGAAACCACCAGGCTGGCGCTTCTGCTTAACAATCTGGCGGCGTCATATCAAATGGAGCGGCGTTACCAGGAGGCCGAGGCCCATTACCAGCGCGCGCTGCGGATTCACGAGCGGTTATTGGGGCCGGAGCATCCCAAAACCGCCACGAGTCTGAACAACCTGGCGGATCTCTACCACGCGCAGGGCCGCGACGCCGATGCCATTCCCCTGCTGCGGCGCGCGCTCGAGATCGACGAAAAGGCGCTCGGGCCGGTGCATCCGGATCTCGCCACGCGCCTGAATAACTTAGGCAGCATACTGGTTAGCCGGGAGGCGCTCAACGAAGCCGAACCCCTGTACCGGCGCGCGCTGGAGATCTGGGAGAAAGCCTTCGGCGCCGGCAGCGCGCAGACTGCCGTTGCCTGGAACAATCTTGGCGATCTTTACCTCAAGCGAAAACAATACGTTGACGCGGAATCGTGCGATCGCCGGGCACTGGAGATCTGGACTCGCCACCTGGGCGGGGATTCCACGCAGGCGGCGATGGCCCTGCATAATCTGGGGGATTTGTATGCTTTCCAAGGCCGGTATGGAGATGCCGAGCCGCTCTACCGGCATGCGCTCGAAATCCGAGAAAAGGCCTTGGGACCGGAGAGCCTGGAGGCGGCTGCCAGTTTGAATGGCCTGGCAGCGATCTATCTGCGGACGGACAGAAAGAGTGAAGCCGAAGCGGCTGCCCGGCGCGGGCTCGCCATTCAGGAGAAGATATTGGGGGTGGAGGATCCCAAGCTGATCCCCATCCTCGGCAATCTGGCGGAAGCGTTTGCGCGGCAGGGACGCGCGGAAGCCGCTGAGTCCGTATGGCGGCGCGCGCTCGCCGTTGGCGAGAAATCCCTGGGTCCCGAAAATATCCTGTTGCTGCCCGTCCTCAATTCCCTGGCGCTGGTGGCGCGCGACCAGGTACACTACACGGAAGCCGAACGGCTGTTGCAACGCATGATTGCCATCGCGGAGAAGGCAGGCGGCAGGCAGGATCTGGTGCTGGCGTCCACGCTCAACCTGTTGGGCGACACCTATCGCGACGATGGCCGCTTCGCCGCGGCCGAACCTTACTACCGGCGCAGTCTGGCGATTTGGGAGCGGCGGCTCGGGGAAACGCATCCCGCGGTGGCGGCGGAGTGCAACCGCCTCGCGGTGGTCTACCAGAGACTCGGGCGGATGGGTGACGCCGAGTCTTCCTATCGGCGGGCGCTGGCCATCCTGGAAAAGCGGGACGGGCCCGATCGTCCCGACGTGGCTACTGTCTTGCTCAACTACTCCGGCCTGTTGCGCCAGGTGAAACGCAAGGGCGAAGCCCGGCGCCTGGAAGAACGCGCCAGAACCACTCTGGCCAGTCACACGCCGCCGCCAGGCACCGTCTCCGGACCCGTCAACAGCATCCGCTAGACGCCTCCTCCAGGACCCCGCACAGGCCGACGTGGACGTCGGCCGCAGGACTGGAGTCCTGCCCCACGAGGCAGTGGTAATGGCCACGGATTTTTAGATGCCCAGCTCCATCACATCGGACATAATCAAACCGCCCGCCCCTCCCCGCGGAGGCGGCTACGGCGGCGGAGGAGGATCGGACGGCCGGGGCGCATCGCGCCGCGCGTCCATGACCGGCCTGATGGTGTTGCTGGCCGCCACCACCATGGCTTTTGCGGCCTTCACCAGCGCCTTCGTGGTGCGCCGCGGCATATCCAACGATTGGGTCGCGTTGCCGCTGCCGCGGATCGTATGGGTGAATACCGGCGTCCTGCTCGCCAGCAGTCTCCTGCTGGAACTGGCGCGGCGGTCGCTCAAGAGCGGGCGGCGCACCGCATTCAGCCGCTATTGGACCGCAGGCACGGTGCTCGGGGCTATGTTTCTGCTGGGTCAGGCGTTCGCCTGGCGGCAATTGAATGCGGCCGGCATCTTCGTGGCCACCAATCCCAGCAGCTCGTTTTTCTACCTGCTCACGGCGGCCCACGGCCTGCACATCGTGGGCGGTCTGTCGGCTCTCGCCTACGTCGACGTGCAGGCGCTCCGCTTGCGGCTGGGGCCTGGAAAGCGCACGGCGGTGGATGTCAGCGCGGTCTTCTGGCATTTCGTGGATGGCCTTTGGCTTTACTTGATGGCTCTATTTCTCGTTTGGGGGTAATTTGTCGATGTCCCAAGGCAATTCGGCGGCAACCATGACCTCGGTCTGGTCAGGCGGGCGTTCGCCATACGCCGTGAATTCGAAGAAGTTCGGGATGTGGCTGTTCATCATCTCCGACGCGCTGACATTCTCCGCGCTGCTGATGGCGTACACCTACGTGCGGCTGGCCACGCCCAACTGGCCCACGCCGTTTCATTTTTCGCCCAGCATTATTTTTTCCACGGTCATGACCTTCTGCCTGCTCTCCAGCAGCTTGACCATGGTCATGGGAGTGCACGCCATGAATCGTGGCAACCGCAAGGCCGCCGTCGGCTGGATCCTGGCCACCATGGGGGGCGGCGCAGCTTTCGTCGCGCTGCACCTTACCGAGTGGCTGAACCTGATCCACAACGAGCATGTCACACCCTTCGACAACCCCTGGGGAGTGCCGCTGTTCGGCGGCACGTTTTTCGCGCTCACGGGATTGCACATGACTCACGTCGTCATCGGCCTGATCTACCTGGGCATTATCGCCTTTGCCGTGGGCCGCGGCAAATTCAAGGCGGAGGACGTGGAAGTAAGCGGTCTGTATTGGCACTTTGTGGACCTGGTGTGGATGTTCATCTTCCCGCTGGTCTATTTGATGTCGGCCCGTATATAGCGAAGCCATGACAAAGGAACTTACTCATGAGCACTCACTCCGAAGCAGTCGAGCACATTGACGGCGCCACCACCAAGGCATTCGTCACCGTCTGGTTTGCCTTGCTATTCATGACCGGTGTCGAGGTCTTCCTGGCCTACGAGCAGATTCCCGTGATCATCTTTTTGACGGCCCTGGTGGGTCTGTCGGTGATCAAGGCGGCGCTGATTATCGCTTATTTCATGCATTTGAGGTTTGAGAAGTTGAGCCTGTTCCTGACACTGTTCCCCATGCTGATTCTCTGCATCGTCCTGATGCTTGTAATGTTCATGCCGGACTCCAGCCGGCTGATGATGATGAGGCCGCGATGAAACGCTTGGGCTTAGCGCTTTTTCTCATCTGCGCGAATAGTTGGGCGCAGTGCGTGATGTGCTACCGCACGGCAGCGGCTCAAAATTCAGCCCGCGCCCACCTGCTCAACATGGGCATCGTGCTGCTGGGGTTGCCGCCTTTCTGCATCCTGGGCGGATTCCTGTTTCTGGCCTGGCGCCGCAACCAGGCGTTCGCCTCCGCGCCCGAGGAGGCGCCCGCACCGAGCCACGAGCGTTAGCGAGTGGTCCCCGAGATTGTATATTATTAGACAAATGAGGGGGCGCTTTGCACGTTTTATTTCTTAAGACCCAGCCCGAAATCGCGGAGCATTGCATGCGCGAATTGGCGCGCGCGGGTTTCGACGCGGGCCATGCCACCGCCGAAAAACCGGAGGATCTGTCCGCCATCCTCGATGGCACCGGGTACGATCTGATAGTGACGGAATACGCAGCCCCCGGCTGGAGCTGGCGCGCTGCACTGGAAGCCTTGCGCGCACGCGCCGAGTTGGTCCCTCTCATCGTTTTGGCCCGTGAGGCCGAGACGCGCCTGCTGATGAATTGCGTTCTGGAAGGCGCCGCGGACTGCTTGCACACCGGCGAACTTTTCCGCCTGCCGATTTCCGCCAAGCAAGTCCTGGAGCTGAAGGCCGCGCGGCACGATCCCGGCGCCCGGGACGTGGTCCGGGCGGATCTACGGTTCCGCCAGATCTTCGAGGCCTCTCCGGACGCCATCCTCCAGGTGGACCGCCAGGGCCACATCGCATTGGCGAATTCGCTGGCGGGCGAAATGTTCCGTTGCCGGTTGGACGACTTGCTGGGCAAGTCTGTCGACGAGCTAGTGCCCAGCCGTTTTCGCGACCGGCATCCGGCGTACCGCGAGCATTACCAGGCAAAGCCGGCTGTGCGGCCCATGGGATCCGGTTTGGACTTGTGGGCCCGCCGCGCCGACGGCAGCGAGTTCCCTGTGGATATCACTTTGAGCCCGCTGGACACCAAGGATGGCCCGCAGGTCCTGTGCGTTGTCCGCGATATGACGGACCGTAATCGCACCGAATTGGCCTTGCGCCGGCAGGCGCAGTTGATCGAAGCGTCGCACGATGCCATTATCGTGCGCGAGCCCGGCGGCCGGATTCTGCAATGGAACGCCGGTGCCCAGGAGATTTACGGGTGGTCCGCCGCGGAGGCCGCGGGCCAGGTCACCCATACGTTGTTTCAGACCGGGTCTCCGGTCTCCCTGGAGGAGGTGGAAGCGGCGATCGACCGCGGCGGCCGCTGGGATGGCGAGCTGCGGCACACACGCCGCGATGGCGTCCGCATCACCGTCGAAAGCCGCCACATTCTGGTACGCGGAACGGATGAAACCCCCGTCGCCGTTCTGGAAACCAATCGCGATATCACCAAGCGCAAAGAGGCCGAAGAGGCCGTGGCCGCACTGAATACGAAGCTGGCGGCCGCCAACAAAGAGCTGGAGCTGCGCAACCGCGAGGTGGAACGCGCCAATCGCATGAAGAGCGAATTCCTGGCCAGCATGAGCCACGAGTTGCGCACGCCGTTGAACGCCATCATCGGTTTCTCGGACTTGCTCGCCGAACAGACCGCCGGAGCGCTGTCCTCCAAGCAACAGCGATTCGTCGGTCACATCCAGCAGGGCGCGCGGCATCTGCTGGCGTTGATCAATGACATTCTGGACCTTTCGAAGGTGGAAGCCGGCCGTCTGGAACTGAGCCGGGAGAACGTGCCCGTAACCACGGTCCTGGCCGATGTTCTGACCGGCATCCGGGCCGCCGCCGCGGCCAAGAGCATCGCGGTGCATAGCAGCATGGGACCGGATGTGACGGTCTTCGCCGACCGCATCCGATTCAAGCAAATCTTGTTTAACCTGCTGAGCAACGCGGTCAAGTTCACCCCCGATGGCGGCAAGATCTGGGTGGAGGCCACCGAGCGCCGCGGCCGCCTCACGGTCTCCGTCAGCGACACCGGCCTGGGAATTCCCATTGAGGAGCAGGAAGCTATTTTCGATGCATTCCACCAGGCGGGAGCCACCACCAAAGGCATTAAGGAAGGGACCGGTCTCGGACTGGCCATCAGCAAGCGCTTGGTGGAGGAACATGGCGGGCGCATCTGGGTGGAGAGTGAGCCGAACAAGGGCGCGCGGCTTAGCTTCACCATGCCGGCCGGCCGCGCCCAGTCGGAAGATGCCGCGCCCGAGGACGCCGGCGGGGTCGAGATGGGGCCGCCGCGCGACCGCCCACTGGTTCTGGTAGTGGACGACGAGGCCCCCGCCCGCGAGCTCCTGGCGAGTTGGTTGGAGCCCGAGGGGTATCAACTGATTACCGCGGGTTCGTCGGCGGAGGCCCTGGCCAAGGCCGCCGAACACGTGCCGGATGCCATTACCCTGAACATGCTCATGCCCGGCAAAGGCGGCTGGGACACGCTCTATGAGTTGAAGAAAACGCCGGTCACCGCCGGCATTCCCGTGATTGTGGTCACCGTGGTCGATGAACCCAAGATCGGACTGGCGCTGGGCGCCGCCGAATACCTGGTGAAACCGGTCGATAAAGAAGTGCTGCTCGAAACCATTCGCCGGCATATCGGACCGGGATCCGACGGTCCCGCCAAGGTGCTGGTAGTGGACGACGAAGCCGGCACGCGTGAGCTGCTCAAGGAAATGCTGGAATCGGATGGCTATATTCCCGTGCTGGCGTCGAGCGGCAAAGAGGCGTTGGAGGCACTGGCGCACATCTCGGTGAGCGCCATTCTGCTGGACCTGATCATGCCCGAAATGGATGGCTTCGAGATGCTGCTGCGCATGAAAGAAGATCCTGGTTTGCGCAATATCCCGGTGCTGGTTCTGACGGCCAAGGATTTGACCGATAACGAAATCGAAATGCTGCGCCACGAGACCATCGGCCTTTTCCAAAAAGGCCGCGAATGGAAGAAGCAGTTGCTGGCCGATCTACGCCGCGCCGTGGGCGCCCAGGCGGGCCGCGTATGAGCCGCGTATGAGTAGAAAGATCCTAGTGGCGGACGATAACGCCGCCAGCCGCGAGTTGATCCGGGAAGTGCTGGAAATGAGCGGCTATGAGGTAGTCGAAGCCGCCGATGGCCAGGACGCCGTGACCAGGGCGCGCGAAAACGCGCCTGACCTGGTGCTGGTGGATATCCAGATGCCCCGCCTGGATGGCTACGGCGTGCTCCGCGAATTGCGCGCCGATCCGCGGCTTTCCAACCTGCATGTGGTGGCGCTGACGGCTTTCGCCATGCAAGGCGACCGCGACCGCGCGCTGGATGCCGGCTTCGATGGCTATATCACCAAACCCGTGGAGATCGTCGCGCTACGGCAGGAAATCAAAAGGTTTCTTTAGCACGCCATGAACGCCACGCCGCCGCGCATCAAGCTACTCGCCATCGACGACGATCCGCAAAGCCTGGAGCTTGTCTCGGAGGCGCTTTCGGACAATGGCCTGCGCGTCCTGACCGCGGACGATCCGGAGCGCGGCTTGGAGTTGGTGCGCCGCGAACGCCCGGAAATCGTACTGAGCGATGTGGTGATGCCCAAGATGAACGGCATGGAATTGCTGAGCCGGATACTGGATGTGGATCCCGCCATCGACGTGGTTCTGATGACCGCCCACTACTCCACCGACGCCGCGGTGGAAGCCATCAAGAAGGGCGCTTGCGATTACCTGACGAAGCCCATTTCAATCCCCGTGTTGCGCGAGCGCATCGGCAAGCTGGCCACCGATGCGCGCCGCCGCCAGCGGGCCAGTCAATTGGATAGCGAATTGATGGACACCTGCCAATTCGAAGGCATGGTGGGGCGCAGCCCGCTGATGTGGGAGATGTTCGCGCAGATCCGCCGCGTGGCGCCGCACTATCGCACCTGCGCCGTGACCGGACCCACCGGCACCGGCAAAGAGCTGGTGGCGCACGCGCTGCACAAGCTCAGCCAGGCGTCCGGCCCGATGGTGGTCTGCAATTGTTCGGCGGTGGTGGAGACACTGTTCGAAAGCGAGCTGTTCGGACACGTGAAGGGCGCATTCACCGGCGCCACGACCAACAAGATGGGCCTGTTCGAATACGCGCATGGGGGCACGCTTTTCCTGGATGAGATCGGCGATATGCCGCTGGCGACCCAGGCCAAGCTGCTGCGCGTCCTGCAGAATCGGGAAGTGCAGCGGGTCGGCTCGCTGAGCGCGCGCCAGGTGGATGTGCGCGTGGTGGCCGCCACCAATCACGATCTGCGCGCACAAATCGCGGAGAAGCGCTTCCGCGAGGATTTGTATTACCGGCTCTCCATGGTGGAGATCAAAACGCCGGCGCTGGCCGACCGCAAGGAAGATCTGCCGCTGCTGGAGCGTTTCTTCATTCAGAAATTCGCGGCGCAGTACAAGAAGCCGGTGGAGTCGATGACCCCGCGAGCGCAAATTCTGCTGGCGCGCCACTCCTGGCCCGGCAACGTGCGGGAGCTGGAGAATGTGATCGGGCACGCGTGCATGCTGGCGGCCGGCGAGGCCATCGACGTGGCCGATCTTCCGCAATACATGCGGCAAGGCGTCGCCGGCGCGGGCGCCCCACTGCCAGCGGCGCAACCCGCCAGGGCGGACGGGGAACTGTCGTTCGATGAGCAGGAGCGCCGCGTCATCGAACAGGCCCTCGACCGCGCGGGCGGCAACCAAGTGCAGGCCGCCCGCATACTGGGTATCACCCGCGACAAGCTGCGGTATAAGATCAAGAAGCACAATCTGCGGTAGCGTGGCGTACGCACTCCTGCGTGCCGCGTCCCGACTCGTCGGGACGCATGCTTCGCGGCTAGGACGTGCCATTCAAGAACCTGCTGGATTATCTCGAAGGCGGCGACGCTCGACGAGTGCCTGCCGCGCGCATTGAAACGCCTCTTCCGGGCACGAATGTCGAACAGTGCAGGAATTGGGGTGGTCCGAATTCGAGGTCCTGGTGACCATCGACCAGGGCATCCAGCATCGGCAGGAACCTTGCTGGCCGCGGAATTGCCATCCTCATTCTAGGCGCGCAATCGAATCAGATCGAGGACCTGGTTCCCCTCATTCCGGCTGCTCTCGCCGCTCTCCGCAGTATCAGTCCAGGGCGCGTAGCTTGGGTTGGAGAAGATCGAGAGAGATAGAACCGCCTCGCTTTCCACGCCAGTTTAGGTATTTCGCAAGCGCCGCCAATTCCAGCCGATAAGCATCTGTTGACAGACCCCGCTCCCAACACAAGGAGACCGCGCATGCACCGTCGTCCCACCGCCGTTTCCTTTACGATCCTGCTTTCCGCTTTCTTTTCCATTGTTTCCCAGTCCAGCGCGCAGCCCGCGGACCGCATCCGGGCCGCGATTGACGAGATCCGCACCGTTTCACTCCACGGCAACCGGCATCCGCTGGCCCGCATGGAGTACGACTTGGGCCCAGCCGCGCCCGAAACCCGCCTGGAACGCATGATCCTGGTGCTCCAATCGGATGCCGCCCAGCAGCAGGAGCTGGCCGAGGTGCTCGATGCGCAGCACGATCCGCGCTCCCCGGTCTATCACCAGTGGCTCACGCCGGAAAGCTTCGCCGAGCGCTTCGGCGCCTCGCCCAACGACATCGGCCGGATCGTGTCGTGGCTGGGCGCGCAGGGCTTCTCCATCGACGAGCTTCCGGCCGGGGGCCGTACGATCGTCTTTAGCGGCTCCGCCGGGCAGGTGCAGGAGGCATTCCACACCGCGATTCATCGTTATCGTGTCCACGGCGAGATGCACCTGGCCAATGCCGGCGATCCGCGGATTCCCGAGGCATTGGCCGGCGTGGTGGCTGGCGTCGCCACACTGCACGATTTCCGCCGTCAGCCGATGCACACCCGTTTGCAGGCCGCGCCNNGAGTATAGCGCGGGCGGTTCGTACTACTATCTCGCCCCCGGGGATTTTGCCGCCATCTATGACGTAGCTTCGCTTTATGCCAACGGCATCAATGGCGCTGGACAGACCATTGCCATAGTGGCGCGGTGCAACATCCCCATGTCCGACGTGCAGACATTCCGCCAGACCTTCGGCCTGCCCGCGAACAATCCAACGATCGTCGTGAACGGTTCGGATCCCGGTATTATCTCCGCCGACGAGTTGGCCGAGGCGGACCTGGATGTGCAATGGTCGGGCGCGGTGGCTCCCCAGGCGACCATCGACTTCGTGGTCTCGGCGTCCACCCAAAGCTCGGATGGCGTGGATCTCTCGGCGCAATACATTGTCAGCCACAACCTGGCGGCGGTCATGAGCACCAGCTTCGGATGCTGCGAAGCGTACATGGGATCCGCGTATAACACCTTTTACAACAACCTCTGGCAGCAGGCGGCGGCGCAGGGCATCACGGCCCTGATCTCCTCGGGCGATAGCGGCGCGGCGGGTTGCGACGGTGGTTCGGATTCGCAGGCCACCGGCGGCTTGGCGGTCAACGGCCTTTGTTCCTCGCCCTATAGCGTGTGCGTGGGCGGCACCGAATTCAACGAGGGATCCAACCCAGGCCAGTATTGGTCGGCCGGCAATGCCTCGAACTGGTCTTCCGCGCTGGGCTACATTCCGGAGACGGTCTGGAACGAAAGCGGGAGCAATGGCGGATATGGTCTCTGGGCGGGCGGCGGCGGCGCGAGCGCCTACTATTCCAAGCCCGCTTGGCAAAGCGCTCCGGGCGTACCGGCCGATGGCCGGCGCGACGTGCCGGACGTATCGTTGACAGCCTCCCTGCATGACGGCTACCTGATGTTCTACCAGGGCAGCCTGGTTTATGTCGGCGGAACGTCGGCCGCGTCGCCCTCGTTTGCCGGTCTGATGGCGCTGGTCAATCAGCAGACCGGCGCCCGCCAGGGAAATGCCAATACAACCTTCTACGCCCTGGCAACCCTCCAGGGATCGGGCGGTCTGTCTTATTTTCACGATATCGTCAACGGGAACAACAGCGTGCCCGGGCTTACCGGGTTCAGCGCTGCATCGGGCTACGACCCGGCCAGCGGACTCGGATCTGTGGATGCGGCCGTCCTGGTGAATCACTGGACCGATGCCATTACCGGAGGCTCGCCCAACTTTACGCTGACCGTTAATCCGGGGTCGGTCACCGTGCCGGCAGGCGCCGCCCGCGCCGTCATCGCCCAAGTCAAGGTGACCGGCGGGTTCAATGCGGCGGTGGCGCTCTCGGCGACGGGTCTGCCCGCCGGCGTGACGGCGGTGTTCGCCTCGCCCACTCTGGCCGCGCCCGGGTCGGGCACCAGCAGCCTGTCGTTTACCGCGTCCTCCAGTGCAGCCGTCGGTGTCTATCCCATCCAGATCGTCGCCACTGGTGGCACGGTGACCCAGAGGCTCCCGCTGTCGCTGACCGTATCGACGCCGGCGGGCTGCAACTTGGCTGCGGCGCCAGCCAGTCTCACCTTGAATGTAGGCAGTTCGACGTCCACCCAAGTCAGTTGCGGATCGCCTCAGAACGGCTTCAAGACATCGCTGAAGCTGACTGTCGGCGGAGCGCCGCAGGGAGTCTCGGCATCGTTCTCCCCGACCGGCATCCTTCCCGGTTCCGCCCAATCGAAGCTGACCGTCACTGCGAGCGCCAGCGCGCCGGCGGGCAACTACACCCTTACCGTGACTGGCACCGGCGGCGGGCAGTCGCCAACCATGTCCCTTCCCCTGACGGTCAATCCCATGCCTGACTTCACCCTGAGTCTCTCGCCAACCAGCATCACGGTCGTGCAGGGCACTCCCGGCCACGTCACTCTTACGCTGGCCCACGTTGCGTCGTTCAACTCGGCCATTGCGTTTTCCGTGACAGGCCAGCCCGCGGGAGTCACCGCTTCGTTTTCACCGTCCTCGCTGGCCGCGCCGGGCGACGGCGCCAGCACGCTGACCATCCAGATGGGTGCGACCGCAACGGCGGGCACTTACACTTTCACGATCAAGGCCGTGGGCGGCGGTCTGACCAAGACCCTGACGCTGCTGGTCACCACCCAGACGTTGCCAGCCTTCACCTTCGGCGTGGCGCAGAAAACGCTCACGGTGGGCCAGGGCGTCATAGCCGCCGTCAATGCGACCGTATCCGCACTGGTGGGCGGGTTTAACTCGGCGGTGGCGCTGTCCTTGGCCCCGACCGGCGGCGGCAGCCTGCCTACCGGCCTGAACTCCAGCTTCACACCCGCCGCAATTTCGGCGCCCGGCTCCGGATCTAGTATCCTGTCATTCGCCCCGGATGGCACTTCGACACCCGGCGCATACCCGTTGACCATCACCGCGAGCGGAGCGGGAGTGACGCGAACCGCCGCGCTAACACTGACCGTGATACCGCCCCCCAGTTTCACGCTGCATGCCGCGGCATCGACCTTGAACGTGCTGGTGGGCGGCATGGCCAGTACTCAGATCACATCCACGGTGGCCTACGGCTTCTCCTCGACGGTAGCGCTGTCGGGCGGCACATTGCCGGCCGGGGTCATCGTCACGTTCGCGCCTCCGAACATCCCCGGGAACAACGGGAAAAGCACCATCAACGTGCAAACCACCGGCTCGGCGGTGCCCGGCAGCTATACCATCACAGTGAGCGCCACGGGCGGAAGTGTAACATCCACGGTGCCCATCACGCTCAATATCGGCCAACTCGCGGTAACTTTCCAGAGCGCGGCCATGACGGTAAAACACGGCAGTAACGCGAGTGTGGTCATCAACACCAGCGTCACCGGGACCTACAGCGCTTCAGTTGCGTTATCGGTCACCGGACTGCCGAAGGGAGTCACCGCCGCGTTTTCAGCGGCGACCATTAGCAATCCCGCCGCCGGCGCCAGCACCTTGAAGCTGACCGCCGCTTCGTCGGCAGCCATCGGCACCGCGACCATCACCATCAATGCCACGAGTGACGGGCTGGTCAAAAGCGCCACCGTAAGCCTGACCGTGCAATAGTCCCGATGTGGCGCACGGGGTGCCCTCCGGGCCCGTGCGTGCCGTGTCCCCACTCGTGGGGACACCTCTTGGGCGCCGCCCCTTGACAACCGCCGCTCCCTGTCGTATATAGATAGTATGTCTACGGTAGACAGTCCACGGGAACGCCTCGAATTCCTGCAGGGCACGCTGGAAGTCCTGATCCTGCGCAGCCTGCAGCTTGGCCCTAACCACGCTTACGGCATCACCCAGTTTCTCGAACAGCAATCCGGCGACGAGTTTCTGGTGGATAACGGTTCGCTCTATCCAGCCCTGCAGCGTCTGTTGCAACGGACCTGGATCGCGGCGCAATGGAAGATGTCGCCGAACGGCCGCCGCGCCAAATATTACCGGCTCACCCCCGCCGGCCGCAAGCAACTGGTAGCCGCCACGTCCCGCTGGCAGCGGTTCGTCGAAGCCATGGGGCGCATCCTGGCTCCCGAGGGCTAAAACATGATCCGGGAATGGTGGTCCAAACTGTGCCGCATCCTCACTGGACGGCAAGGCCTGGCGGGCGATCTCAACGCCGAGCTCGCCGCCCACCTGGAATCTGAAATCCAGGAGAACATCGCTCGCGGTATGCCGCCCGATGAGGCCCGCGCAGCGGCGCGGCGCCATGTCGGCAACCTCACCCAGATCCAGGAACGCGCCCGCGACGCCTGGGGCTTCCGCTCGCTCGAAACCATCGCGCAAGACTTGCGGTACGGTCTGCGCGGCATCCGGCGATCCCCCGGTTTTTCGCTGGTCGTGGTTCTGACTCTGGCGCTGGGCATGGGCGCGAATACCGCCATCTTCAGCGTGGTGAATGCCGTCCTGCTGCGCCCGCTGCCCTACCCCGCCGCCGAACGCCTGGTCTGGCTCGGCGAATCGGACCCCAAGGCCGAAGGCATCAGCGTGACCTGGGTGAACTACCAGCATTGGCGTAACGAAAACCACAGCTTCGAAGACATGGCCGGCTTCCAGACGGCGCATCTCACCCTGACCGGCCGCGGCGAGCCTCTGTTCACGCGCGCCGGCCTGATCACCTACGGCTTCTTCGGCCTGGTAGGCGTACACCCTGTGCTCGGCCGCGTATTCAACGCCGCCGACGATCAGCCGGGCGCCGCGTCCACTGTCGTGCTCGACTATCGGTTCTGGATCGACAAACTGGGAGCCGACCCTGGCGCGGTGGGCGCAACGCTGGTGCTCGATGGCAAGCCGTACGAAGTCATCGGAGTCCTGCCACCCGGATTGCACTTCTTCCAGCGATCCATCGATTACTATCTGCCGCTCGCCCAATTCCAAGGCGAAATCGTCGACCGCAGCCGGCACAAATCCATGCGGCTGCTGGCTCGCTTGAAGCCCGCCGTCACGCTGCGCGGCGCAGTCGCGGACCTGGATCTCATCATGCAGCGCTTGGCGCAGTCGGACCCCGGACCCGAGAGCCTGCACCGCGCAAACGGTGTCTTCCTGACCGAATACACGACCGGCGACATCCGCCCCACGCTGCTGATCCTGTTGGGAGCCGTGGGATTGGTATTGATCATCGCGTGCGCCAACGTGGCCAGCCTGGTGCTGGCGCGCTCGACCGCCCGCGCGCGAGAGATCGCCATCCGCGCGGCTATCGGCGCCGGCCGGACGCGTCTGGTCCGGCAAGTGCTCACCGAGAATCTGCTGTTGGCGGCGCTTGGCGGCGTTGCCGGCGGCCTGCTGGCGCAATGGGGCGCGCGGGCGCTCACCGCCGTCGGGCCGCGCGAGATCCCCCGGCTCGCGGAAACCACTTTCGATTGGCGCGTGCTGCTGTTCGCTGCCACGGTCGCCATCCTGACATGCGCGGCGTTCGGCGTGCTGCCAGCCCTGCACGCCACACAGGCACAGCCCGTCGCCGCCATGAAAGCCGGTGGACGGGGCATGACCGCGGGGCGCGAGCGCTTCTCGCTGCAGCGGCTGATGGTAGTTACCCAGATTTCCATTTCGCTGGTGCTGCTGGTGGCGGCGCTGCTGTTTGTGCGCAGCTNNTGGAAGCGGCCACGACGACTAACACGCCGCTGGCGGGCTCGAGTTGGACGCACGGTGTGCGCATCGGAGCCGTGGAAGGCGTGTCCAAATTCACCTGGGTCAGTCCGAGCTATTTCAATACGATGGGCATCCCGGTGGTTCTTGGGCGCGGCTTCACCGCGAACGACACAGCCGTCTCGACGCGTGTCGCGGTGGTCAACCAGACGTTCGTGCGGCGTCTTCTGCGCGGCGCCGATCCGCTGGGGCAAACGATGCGCACCGGCGCGGAGCCTGACTATCCGTCGAGCGTGTATCAAATCGTGGGAGTCATTCCAGACACACAATACGACGACCTGCGCAGT
>PKYZ01000162.1 GCA_003132865.1 Bryobacterales bacterium | reverse complement strand
CGTGGCCGTTTCGGTCGGTGCGTCTGGAATGCGGCGATTGCGGACATCAAACCTCGGTGACCGCGGGGACGATCTTCCAGGACACCCGCAAGCCTCTGGTGCTGTGGTTCCGCGCCATGTGGTCGGTGACGAGTCAGAAGAACGGGGCCAGCGCGTTGGGTCTGCAGAGAGTGCTTGGATTGGGAAGCTACAAGACGGCCTGGACGTGGTTGCACAAGTTGCGGCGAGCCATGGTCCGCCCCGGACGCGATCGGCTCACCGGCAGAGTCGAGGTGGACGAGACCTTCGTGGGTGGATTGGAAGAGGGGGTTCGAGGGCGGCAGACGGAGACCAAAGCTTTGGTAGTCATTGCCGCTCAAGAAGATGGCGCTGGCATCGGACGCATCCGCATGCGCCGGATCTCGCACGCCTCGGCCCAGAGCCTGGAGCCATTTATCATGGAGAGTATTGAGCCCGGCAGCGTGATCCACACGGATGGCTGGGCAGGTTACGGCGGAGTGCCAGCCAAGGGCTTCGATCACCAAGTCACCGTGCTCAAAGGCAAAAAGGAGTCGGCCTCGGAATTGATGCCGCGGGTGCACCGGGTCGCGGTGCTGCTGCAGCGCTGGTTGCTGGGAACCCACCAGGGAGCCGTCAGCCGGGAACACCTGGACTACTACCTGGACGAGTATACCTTCCGCTTCAACAGGCGGCGCTCGAAAAGTCGAGGAAAGCTTTTCTACCGACTCGTCCAACAGGCCGTGGCGGTGGAACCAGTGCCCTACAAAGCGATGGTGAAATGCTATGCCGTGGGCGGCGAGGAAAACCACAATCTGTAGTGGCTACCTGCGTCAAGTAAATACCCACATCAGCAGAAATGTCAGAATCTGCCACTCGCTGGGCTGAAAACCTACCAGAGGCATTCACGATTCGCCCGGAGGCCTTATTTAATGGAACGGACTTGCGAGGATCTTGAGAGTTCACCGGCTCGCCAGAAGCTACGGCTTACGAGATGGTCTGCGCGAAGTGAAAGAGCCGATGCGCGAGTCATGCAGGAGGTTGGGGAGTGCCGCGACAGGCGCTTCTGTAGGTAATAGAGAGGAGAAGTGTTATGAGGCTTCGAGCGAATTGGAGCAAGAAAGCTATGCTTGCGGTGGGTCTCGTTCTGGCCCTCGGCGCACTCCTCGCGCAGGAGACCGGAGAGATGTCATCCAGCTACTCACCGGTTGTCATTCAGGAGGACTTTGCCAGCGTCATGTCTCGCATTAGCGCGGCGAAGCCGGCCATCATGCAGCGTCAGAAGGCGTTGCTGGAGGAGCGCTACGACCTAAGCGACCGTCCCGCCGCAGGCGTAACCATGTCTCGTGGCAAGGCAGTCCAGGCCGGCGTGCGTGTGAAGCTTCGCGGAGGCATGACCTGGGAAAGACTCGCCCAGATGAGCCCCGAAGATGTTCGCGACAAGGACGTGTTTCCCCTCGGCTTCATGCCGTTGCCGCATCCGAATCATGGGGAAGGGGGAATGCTATTTCCCAAGTACCTTATCGATGAGATCAAGAAGCAGGAAAATCGCGAGCTGGCCCGCTTCGATCTCGATTTTGATCTACCCGACCACATCATGCCTGAATTTCCGCCAGCCATTTATTTGACCACGCGGCCGGATTTGGGCGATGTCTCCCAGGGCAAACTGGTGACAATCGACAACTACTATGAATTGTTCAACGGGATTTTGAATCCTAAGCAACTCGAGGGACTACGCTTGCTGGTGACGTCGTTCCCGCAGCAGCAGTTCAATCAGACCGAGGACCGCCGTACCGAACGCCCGAGCCGCGGCGTCGCCTGTTTCGATTGCCACGCGAACGGCACACCAACGGTGCCACGCATCTGGTCGGCGATATCCGGCCCCACGAGTTCCGGCATCGGATTGAGACTCCCTCGCTGCGCGGCGTGAACATTCAGCGGCTGTTCGGTTCCCAACGAGCGTTGAAGACCGTCGAAGACTTCACAGAGTTCGAGCAGCGCGCAGCATATTTTGATGGAGATCCCGTGATCGCCGCCAAAAAGGGAGTCAATACTTTGGATCGGTCAAGCCAGGTTCACCCCATGGCGGAGCTACAAGAACTGCTGGATTTTCCGCCGGCCCCCAAGCTCGGTATTGACGGGATGTTGAATCCCAAAAAGGCCACGCCGGCCGAGACGCGTGGGCAAACGCTGTTCTTCGGTAAGGCAAAATGCGGGGCCTGCCATACTGCGCCTTACTATACGGATAACCTTATGCACAACCTCCAGACCGAGCTCTATAAGCCGCGGATGATCAATGGCATGATGGCCTCCGCCGATGGCCCCATCAAGACGTTCCCCCTCCGCGGGATCAAGGAATCATCCCCTACATGCACGACGGCCGCTTATTGACGCTCGAAGACACGGTGGAGTACTTCAACTTGATCTGCGAGGCGGGATTGACGGCGCAGGAGAAGGCCGATATCGTTGCCTTCTTGCGCGTGCTGTAAGATTGGCGGGCTGGCAAGGCACAGCTTTCAGCGCGCTGGGCGAGATCGCAGGACTGAAGTTAGAATACAGTCAGGCGGTCGGCCCCGTGCGTCGTAGCAAAGCACTATCTATCTTGACACTGCCTGCGATTGCGGATGCGTAATAGCTCAGCCATGCAAGATCGCAAGGAGTTTCTCTTCCAATCGAGTCTGGCCGTCGCCGGCGCGGCCCTATTGCCCGGCGCGCCGCGCGCCGCCTGCTGATTCGCGCCGCCGCTGCACCCGAGTCAGCCGTATCTGGTCACTTTGCTGTGATCGTACGCGATCCCTTCCCGGTATTCGAAGTAGCAACGAAATTCTTTGGCAGGGCGCGCACTCCGCGGCCTTAATTCGTCATATCGGTAGCCATTTAGGCATCTGCTGCCAGGATCGTCTTCGCCGGGCGGCGTGACGGCAGCGGCATCGCCGTAAGCCGAAGGCTCGGAGAATCGCAGCAAAGAAGGCCCACGCAGAGGTAACGGAAGAGCTCCGGTGGAAGCCACCATCGGCAAAACTCGTTTTCGAGCCCCGGTTCGCTTTGCAGTGACCACCGTTAGTCCAGAATCACAAGAAACGCAGGGACAATGATTCTGGCTCCAATACTTGCTGGAACGCGGGTACACCATATTGCGCGCCACCGGTGAGCACTACCAAGTTGTCGAGAATGCGGGCAAAGCCGGGACTATGAGTGTGTCCGCAGAGCACGACCATGTTGCGGTCCGGGTGGGCCCGCATGATACTGGCGAGCCGTTCTCCCACAGCGCGGCAAGCGAAGTGCGGCAGAAAATCCCCGGTCGAGATCTGGCCTTCGTGCCGGCACGATTCGCGGAATGGCGGCACATGCGTGAGAACGATGACATTCTGGCATCGGGGCAGGGCTTCAAGTACTCGATATTCGAGAAATTCGGCCGCCTCGTCGCCTAGGGCGTTCAGTTTGGCGTAGCGTTCCTGTTTCTGCAAGCTGCGCAGTTCGGTGATTAGGAAGTAATCGTTCAACGCGACCTCGGAGCGAAGAAGTCGCCGAGGCGACCGTCGGCCCAGGAATCGTGGCCGACCAACGTGGCATTGGCGGTCAGGGGGATCAACTCCGCTTGCTGGGAGCCAATGTAGCCAGGGAGAAACGGCGGCTTCACGTGCGACGGCCTCGCGGACCGCACCGATGGAGCCGCCATAAAAGGGCTCTTCGCTGTTTGGTGTGGGTTGCGTGAGGGCAACGGGGGCGATGCCGGCGGAACTTGATCCGTTGGCAAGGCGCCGGTGCCGACCAACGGGAGGCGTTGCCCCCACCTCAAGCTTCATGGTCTTGGTTTTCCTTTGATAGAACGGTTTTGGTTTTGGTTTTGGTTNNGGTTTTGGTTTTGGTTTTGAAACCTCGACCTGTCTACGCATGGTTGCGGTGCCGAAGCCTGCCGAATTGGGCTTCTGATGGCTATCGGATGCGGGCCAAAATCAGATGTGCCTGCGTTATCATGGGCGGGCCGCCAGGGAGGCGCACCCCGATGAACGAGAACGAACTCTTTCAGGCAGCCCTGGGGCTGCTGCCGCCTTGGCTGGTCAGTCGCTGCACCTTTGAGGAGTCGGCCGGACGCCTGGATATCCATCTGGATTTTCCGCGGGGCAGCGTCTTCCCGTGCCCGGTTTGCGGGGTTCCCTGCAAAGCCTACGACACGGACGATCTGACCTGGCGGCACCTGAACTTTTTCCAGCACCAAGCTTTCCTCCACGCCCGCACCTCCCGCGTCGAGTGTTCCCGCTGCGGCATCCACCGCGTGGCGGTTCCCTGGGCCAGAGCCGACAGCAGCTTCACCTTGCTGTTCGAGGCGTTGGTCGTGATGCTCGCCAAGTCCATGCCAGTCCTCGCGGTGGCCCGCCTCGTCAACGAGCACGACACCCTGATTTGGCGCATCGTCACCCACTACGTGGACGCAGCCCGCGCCAAAGCCGACCATTCCACAGTCACCCAGGTCGGCGTCGATGAAACCGCCTCCCGGCGTGGCCAGAAATACGTTTCCCTTTTCGTCGATCTGGAGCAGCGCAAGGTGTTGTTCGCCACCCCGGGCAAGGACGCCTCCACCGTCGCTGCTTTCGCCGAAGACCTCAAGGCCCACGGCGGCGATCCCAAGGCCGTCACCGAAGTCAGCGCCGACATGTCGCAAGCCTTCGCCAAGGGGATCGTTGCAAGCCTGCCCAACGCCCAGGTCACCTTCGACAAATTCCATGTCGTCAGCCTGGTCAACAACGCCGTCGAGAAAGTCCGCCGCCAGGAACGCAAAGACCATCCCGAACTCGCCGGCAGCCGCTACGTCTGGCTCAAGAACCCCGAGAACCTCACCCCCAGCCAGTGGGAAAAGTTCGACGACTTAGACATCGTCAACTCCCATCTGAAAACCGCCCGCGCCTACCAGATCCGCCTCGCCTTCCAGGACCTCTTCACCCAACCCGCCGACAAGGCCGAATCCTTCCTCGACAAGTGGTACTTCTGGGCCACCCACAGCCGCATCCCGGCTATCATCGACGTCGCTAAAACCATCCGTCGCCATCAGGATGGCATCCTGCGCTGGTTCGTCTCCGGCATCAACAACGCAATCCTCGAAGGCATTAACAGCCTCGTCCAGGCCGCCAAGGCCAAAGCCCGCGGCTATCGCTCCGACCGCAACCTTGCCACCATCATTTACCTCATCGCAGGCAAACTCGATCTGACCCGGCTACCCACTTGA
>PKYZ01000005.1 GCA_003132865.1 Bryobacterales bacterium | reverse complement strand
GAGCGCGCCGGTCTTGGCGGCGTGCGGCGGAATGTCCTCCAGAACCGCGGCCAACTGGGCCAACACCAGTTCCGCGGGCACGCAATCCACGCGCGCCAAGCGCACGGTGTTCTGCACCGTCAGCAAGGTGATCACGGCTTCGCCGTACACACCGAACTGATGAAATGTTTTCAGGTCCGCCTGGATACCCGCGCCGCCGATTGGGTCGGAGCCGGCGATAGTTAGCGCGACAGGGAGCATGCAGCCAATAGTCTAGCAGGCTGGCAGACCCGGGGACAGGCCCGGAGGCCTGTCCTACCGCGCCGTAGTATACTGGCTTGACCCACTATGCCAGAACCCTTCGACATGCGCCTGATCCAGCGCGGCGCGCGCTTGCGGCGGTCGCCCTTCTTCGAAGCCACGCTGCGTTATGGCTGCCGCGCCTACACTGTCTACAACCACATGTTCCTGCCCAGTTGCTATGACGATCCGGTCAACGAGTACTGGCACCTGTTGAACGAGGTGACGCTGTGGGACGTGTCGGTGGAGCGGAACACCGAAATCACCGGCCCGGACGCCTTCCGTTTTACCAGCTTGCTGACGCCGCGCGACCTGAGCAAGTGCCGCGTGGGGCAAGGCAAATACGTGCTGATCACAACCGAAGACGGCGGCATCGTCAACGATCCCGTGCTGCTGCGCCTGGGCGAGCGGCACTTCTGGCTGGCCGGCGCCGACAGCGACCTGCTGCTCTACGCCAAGGGGCTGGCCGTCCACTCGGGCATGCAGGTGACCATCCGCGAGCCGGATGTTTCTCCGCTGCAAGTGCAGGGGCCCAAATCCAAGCAGGTGATGCAGGCGCTGCTCGGCGACAAGGTGCTGGCCTTGCGCTATTACTATTTCCTCGAAACGGATCTGGACGGCATTCCGGTCGTGGTCACGCGCACCGGATGGACCAGTGAAGTAGGCTACGAAGTCTATCTGCGGGATGGCAGCCGTGGTGACGACTTGTGGGAACGCATCATGGAGGCGGGGCGTCCTTTCAATATCCGGCCTACGGGCCCGAGCGATATTCGCCGCATCGAAGGCGGCATTCTGAACCATGGCGTGGATATGACACTGGATACCAATCCGTACGAAGCAGGCCTCGACCGGCTGGTGGATCTAGACAAGGACGCCGAGTTTCTGGGTCGCGAGGCGCTTCGCCGGGTGCGCGCGGAAGGCGTGAAGCGGCGCCTGGTTGGGGTCGAGATTGAGGGCGCGCCGATCGAGTTCAACATGACCCCCTGGCCCGTGCGCAAAGATGGCGAGCTAGTGGGTCGAGTGACTTCGGCCATCTATTCGCCACGACTGACGAAGAACATCGGCTACGCGATGGTGCCGGTGGCGCACGCGGCGATGGGCACGGAGCTTGAAGTCGAGACGCCCAACGGCGCGGCGCGCGCGGTGGTTGTGCCGATGCCGTTTGTGGACCCGGGGAAGAAGATTCCGAAGTCGTAGGGTGGCGAGCATAGCTCGCCGTGGCTGGTGGTTAGTGGCTGGTGGCTGGTGGTTGTGTTCAAGGTGGTTTCGACGGTTTACGTTACTCGGTATAAGTGCCGGGTTGTGTCTGGCCGCCGAACCCACTTCCGTCATCTTGATTTCGATCGACACCCTGCGCGCCGACCACTTAAGCGCGTACGGATACCGCCGCATCCGCACGCCCAACATCGACTCGTTCGCCCAACAGGGCACACTATTTAGCAACATCGAAGCGCAGGTTCCGCTCACGCTTCCCTCACATACCTCGCTGTTCACGTCCACTTATCCGTTTGAGAACCAGATTGAAGAAAACGCCGAGCGCGTGGCGCCGGGAGTTGTCACTCTGGCATCCGTGCTGCGGTCGCATGGATACAAGACGGCGGCCTTCATCGGCAGCGTCTTCCTGGAAAGCGAGATGGGCCTCGACCAAGGCTTCGACCTTTACGACAGCCCGTTTCATTTCGAAGCGTTCTCGCCCATATCCGGCTCCATGTTCTTCGGCGGGGTGGGCCGTCACGAGTACGCGGGCAGAGACAGGCGCGACGGAGCCTTAGTCCTGCGCGCGGCGCGCGGCTGGCTGGCGGCCAACATGATCCGGCGGGGCGCGGGGGTGTTCGTGTTTGCGCACCTGTTCGATCTGCACAAGCCCTACATACGCGCCGGATACGATGCGGAACTGGCGTACACCGATCAGATACTGGGCGCGTTCAAGCAGGCCCTCATTCAAAGTGGGTGGTGGCAAAGCTCGTTGGTGGTGCTGCTATCGGACCACGGCGAAAGCCTCGGCGAGCACGGCGAAGACAGCCACGGCTACTTCATCTACGAAAGCACGCTACGGGTGCCACTGATCGTCCACTGGCCTGACGGCACGGTAGGACGCCCCGCGCGCGACGACCGGCCGGGCGGCTTGATGGACGTCGCGCCAACCGTGCTGGACTTTCTGCACATCGCCGCGCCGCCGTCGTTCGAAGGGCGCAGCCTCCTGGATGCGGGCAGCCCGCGCGGTATCTACAGCGAGAGCCTCTATGCATACGATGGCTTCGGCTGGGCGCCGCTGCGAAGTCTGCGAGAGGGCGCCTATAAGTATATCGATGCGCCCGGCCCGGAACTCTATGACTTAGCCGCGGACCCGCACGAGCAGGTCAATCTGTATGGCAAGGAACCGGCACGCGCGCGTGCGCTCTTCAGCGAACTGGGCAGGCTGCTGGCCAGTCACGCTCCCAAACAGGCGGCATCGCCCACGAGCATCCCGCCACGCGCACGCGCGCTGCTGGCTTCGTTAGGCTATCTATCCGGCCGCCCGCACACCGCGGCCGGAGGCGCGATGCCGGACCCGAAGGACCGGTTGACGGAATACCGGCTCTACGAAAGGGCGCAGGCGTGGCTATACAACAGACGGCTGGAAGACGCTGCCGCCACTTTCCGTCAAATTCTGGCACGCGATCCGAAAAACACGCTGGCGCGGCGCGATCTGGGCGGGACGTATGTCGAACAGCACTTATACGCCAAGGCCCGCGAGTGTTTCGAGGCGGTGGTGGCCGCCGCGCCGGACGATTACATGACGCAATTTGAGTTAGGCATCGCCGATAAGTACTTGGGACTTACTCAGAAAGCTCTGGAGCACTTACAGATTGCGTGTAAGATGGCTCCCGAGGCGGAACAATGCCGGCGCGAGCTGGATGCTCTCAAGAAAGAGTCACCGCTTCGCTAAGGAGATTACAAACTTCAGCGCGGTGTGCGTATCCGAAAAGCGCGCGACCTTGGTATCCACCAGCCCGGCCTGCCTGCCAGCTTTCAGGACGCCTATCTCCGTGATGTCCTTCTTTCCCTTTGGATAGACCACCCAGATCGCGCCATTGCGCTTGAGCGCATTCTGCAGCGTGCGCAGCTTCAGCAGGTCTTTGTCCGTCCCGGCTCCGAAGAAGATCAGGTCCGATTCTTTGGCTGCCTTGCCTTCGGTAATGTCGCGGGTGCGGCCCTCCAGTCGATCGCGGACGCCAATCAGCGAGACGCGCATACCCGGCTTCACATCCAGCTTATCGGCGAGAGTGCGCGGATTGCGGATCTTGTGCGCCCACTTATCGGCCTGCGCACCGAGGCTGAAGAGCGCCGTGCCCGCGGGCGACGTGACGCGCAGCACACCATCGGCGGCCTCCAGCGACTGGATACTTTTCAGCGGAATCGACAACCGGAAATCGCCGCGGAAGATCAGATCGCCGGTTTCGAGCAGTGCCGTGCCCGTCGATACTTTGCTGCCGAAGCGGACTTCACAGTTAGCTTCCTGCCCCATTGACACATTCCTCCAACGAGTTATCCAGCAGCCGCGCAAATTCGTCCACATCGGATTTGGCGATGTTCAGCGGCGGCGAAATGCGGATGCAGTTGCCGTATGTGCCTCCCTTGCCTATCAGCAGGCCATTGCGGCGCGCGGCTTCCATCAACTCCGCGGTGGCGCGGGCGGCGGGCGCCTTGGTCTGGCGGTCCTCCACCAATTCCAACGCCTGCATGAGGCCCATGCCGCGCACATCGCCGATGATGGCGTGTTTGCCGCGGAGTTCTTCCAGCTTGCCGCGCAAGTAGGCGCCGGTTTCGGCGGCATTGGCCAGGAGGTTCTCTTCTTCGATCAAATCCAGAACGGCTTTGGCGGCGGTAGTGGCGACCGGGTTGCCGCCGAAGGTGGAGATAGTGAGTCCGGTGACGCCCGCCGCGACCTCGGGTGTGGCGATGGTCACTCCGATGGGACAGCCGTTGCCCAAGCCTTTGGCGCTGGTGATTACATCGGGAGTGACTCCGTAGTGTTCGATGCCGAACCACTTACTTCCCGTGCGGCCCCAGGCGGTTTGTACTTCGTCGCTGATGAAAATGCCGCCCGCCTGGCGCACGATGTCTGCGACGATGCCGAAATACTCCTTGGGGGGCGTGATAAATCCGCCGACGCCTTGTATAGGCTCGGCGATGAAACCCGCCACGCGGCCCGACGTGGAGGTACGGATCAAATCTTGCATGTCGCGCGCGCAGCGGACATCGCAGGACGGGTAAGCCAGTCCGAACGGGCAGCGATAACAATAAGCGTTGTGCGCGTGCACGATGCCCGGCTGAACGGCTCCGCCCACGCGCCAGGCGGCCTGGCCGGTGAGGGCCATGGCCATGGCCGAGCGTCCATGATAGGAATGCCGCAGGGCGATGATCTCGGTGCTGCCGGTGTAGCAGCGCGCGGCCAGGATGGCGGTTTCGTTGGCTTCGGTGCCGCTGTTGGTGAAGAAGGACTTGGTCAGGCGGTCGCCAGGTGTGAGCGACGCGATCTTCTTCGCCAGCGCGGCCTGCGGCTCGGTGACGAACACGGTGGAGACGTGCTGCAGGGTGTCCACCTGGGCGTGGATGGCGCGATTCACACGGTCGTTGCAGTGGCCCACACTGATGGTGAGGATGCCACCGAAGAAATCCAGATACGCGCGTCCGGCGGCGTCGTAGACGAACTGGTTTTTGGCGCGCGCGATTACGAGCGGCTCGCGGTAGTAATGGAAGACTGCCGGAAACAGGTATTCCTGGCTGGCGAGCAGGATTTCGTTGGTATTCATGGTTGAGAGAGGTATCAGTGTAGCGCGGGGCGCCTGAGGCGCGCTTTGCACACCGGGGCCGGGGGCCGGGGGCTGGGGTTGTGTTTCGGGCGCGCGGGGCGCGCCAACATCGACAAACGGCGTCGAGGTGTAGCCGGCGGATGGACGGGCGGAGGCGGCTTCGGCGGTACCCCCATTTTTTGGGTTCGTCTCGTAGTATTCGGCTTTTTGCGGGGCCGAGGCGGGCTCCGGGTCGCGCTTTGCGCACCGGGCCAGGGGTCGGGTGCCGGGGGCTGGAGTTGTGTTTCGGGCGCGCGGGGCGCGCCAACATCGACAAACGGCGTCGAGGTGAGGCCGGCGGATGGACGGGCGGGGGCGGCTTCGGCGGCACCCCCGTTTTTTGGGTTCGTCTCGCAATTATCGGCCTTTTGGGGCGCTGAGAGGGGCTCCGGGTCGCTTTGGGGGCCGGTCTCGGGTGGACCGGGGTCAGGGGTATTGCGGGCGGCCTGGAACTTTTTCAACTGGCGGAGGCATCGGTCGATGGAACGCTCTAGGTGGCCTTCGTAGCGGGCGAGCTTGGTGAAAGAGTCGGCACCCTCGCAATCTACGTTGAAGGCGCGCGCCAGGAGATCGCCTTCATCGAGCGGCGTGGGCGGGGGGTGGGCCGGCTTGCCGTCCTCTTCGGCCGCCTCTTTCTCGATGTCGTACATTCGTTGGCGGACCTTGTCCTTTACAGCGACATCCTGGAAGCGGTCACGGTAGATACCGGCCTCTAAGGGGATGGCGCGGTCCAGACGCCATTGGTCGAGGCCGATGCGCAGGACCAGTTTTTCTTCGCCGAGGCCGTCGGGCTGGAAGCGGCTGAAGAGGTCCTGGAGAAGCAGGAAGAACTCGCCAAGCGGCGGGGGCCGCGCTGCAAGGCAGTTGGGGCGGGCGAAGGGTCATAGTACGGCGGTCTCTTCCAGCATGCGGCCTTCGGCGAAGCGCTCGAGGCCCAGATCGCGGGCATCGAGCAGGCTGCTTGCACCGTGGAGAATCAGATCGGCGGTGATGCGGCCAGTGGCCGGCGAATGCATGACGCCGTGGCCGCTGAAGCCATTGGCGAAGAAGAGTCCGGGCACTCCGGGAGCGGGGCCGATGATGGCGTGATGATCCGGCGTGACGGCGTAGAGGCCCGCCCAGGCGCGGTGTGGATTCACCTGCAGATCTTCGAAGCAAGGCACGCGATTGACGGCGTGGGTGAGAATCTTTTCGATGAACGCCGGGTCGAAAGCAGTTTTGAAACCGGGCTTCTCTTCCGGATCGTTCCAGGCCATCAGCAGGCCCAGCCCTTCGGGCCGGAAATGGAAGCCGGTGGACATATCGATCACCATCGGCAGGCGATCCGGCAAGCCGGGGAAGGGTTCGGTGGGCACCAGCATGCGGCGCAGCGGCACGATGGGGAGATCGACACCCGCCATGCGCGCGACCTGGGCGGCCCAAGGTCCGGCCGCGTTCAACACGGTGCGCGCCGCCACGTTGCCATTGGTTGTGCGGACGCCCGCGACGCCGCGCGCGTCCACGTCGATGCCGGTGACTTGGACGCCGCGCCACAGCCTGGCGCCGTGTTCGGCGGCCGCGGCCATGAAGCCTTTCATGACGCTGTAGGGGTCCACGAAGCCGTCGGTGGCGCAGAAGCTGCCGCCCAGGATGTCGTCGGAACGCAATTGCGGCACCCGGTGGATGACCTCTTCGCGGCTGAGCATCTCGACGTGCTGCAAGCCCAGGGAGACCTGGCGTTCGAAGTTGCGGCGCAGGTATTCGACATGTTGCGGCGCGGTGGCCACGAACAGGTATCCGTGGGACTTGTATTCGGAGGGGCGTCCGGTAATCTCCTCGAAAGCGGCGAAGATCGGGATGGAGTACAACGACATGCGGATGTTCACCGCGGTGGCAAATTGCGCGCGCACGCCGCCCATGCTCTTGCCTGTGGATCCCAGGCCTTGCTGGCTTTCGCGCTCGATCACCAACACGTTGCGGCATCCCGCCTGTGTGAGATGCCAGGCGACGCTCGATCCCACGATGCCGCCGCCGATAATGACCACGTCTGCCGTTTCGGACATGTGGCTACTATTTTGCCATACGGCGCTGGCGCGGCGACACGGGGACGCGCCGCGGATTTGCCAAGTTCAGTGAACCTTTTGGCTCGTTCGTTCGTCTAATAAATGAAACGTTTTGATTGGTTCAATGCACTACCAAACAGAGCGTGAGTTGCCGGAGTATGTATGCGCCTGGAAGTTCAATTTCATGACGGCGTTTGTGTGCTGCGCCTCCAGGGCCGGTTCGTAACCGGCTCCGACGCCGAACTTGTGTCTGCGCGGAATTCCCTGCAAAAAGCCGGAATCGCCAACGCAGTTGTCGATTTGAGCGCTGTTCCGTATATGGATTCGACGGGCTTGGCCTTTGTCGTGGAACTCCACAAAGCCCTCGCCAGCCGCGGGGGACAACTGTTCCTGGCGGAAGCCAACCAGCGGATCCGCGAAGTCCTGCAGATGACCCGCATCGGCGAAATCATCCCGCTGTTCCAGGATGTGGAGGACGCGGAAGCCGCACTCCGCGGTGAAGTGCTGTGCTGACGTTTCTGGTGTGGTGCGTGGTGCTGTTCTTCTTTTGGCCGTTAGCCCTGGTTGCGCTGATTTTGTATCCGCTGATCTGGCTGCTGCTGTTGCCTTTCCGGATCGTGGGCATCGCGGTGGGAGGAGCGCTGGATTTGGTATGGGCGATCGTCACTTTGCCGGCGCGAGTTTTGCGGCGGGTTTAGGTATCCAGCGCGGAACAGTCTTGCAGTACGCCGCGTAGGATTCGCCAAATTTTCCGCGCAGCGTCGGCTCCTCGTAGAAAACCACGAACAAGTGAAAGAACAGGGCGGCCACCATCGCATACCATAGGGTCGCGGCCGATCCGAACCATAGCGCTTGACCCAAGATCGCGAGCAGCACGCCCACGTACATCGGATTGCGGACGAACCGGTAGAGGCCTCGGGCCACCAACCGCTTGGGCGCGTCCAAGGGAAGCGGGGTACCCCCGCCGAACGCGGCAAAATCCCACGCACACCACAGATACACGGCGACGCCAACGGCCACAGGCGCGATCCCGAGCCACCCGAGCGCGGAGATGGCATGCGGACCGGGTCCGCGCAGCCGGTAAGGAATGTAAACGCCAACCGTGCCGGGCACGACGATGGTGAAAATCAGAGTCTTGACGATGTTCTGGCTCAAGCGGCCATAGCGTACCATAACGATGAACTCCCCGAAATAAGGAACACACGGCCTCTCGTTCGCGTATGATTCTGGGTGGAGGACATCTGTGAACCGAGCCAAATTTCAAACCATGGCGTTGCTGGCCGGAGTGGCCACTCTAGCGCTGTTGGCGCCTGCATGCTACGTCAGTACCGACGGTTCGGGCATCGTCGAGCGGGACTCCCGGACCGTGGATTTGAAAGGCGCCAAGTCCGTCCAGGTGCAGATCGAGATGGGTGCAGGTGAATTGGTCATGCGCGGCGGCGCGGCGCAGCTTATGGATGCCGACTTCCGCTATCGTGTCCGCGACGGCCAGCCGGAGGTGCAATACGACGTAAGCGGTTCGCGCGGCACGCTCACCGTGCGGCAACCCAGCCACCATACCATTGGGAACAACGACAAGAATCAATGGGAGCTGCGGCTGAACGAGGATGTGCCCATGGATATCAGGGTCAAGATGGGCGCCGGCGAGGGCCGCCTTGACTTGGGCAATACGGCGCTGCACAGCCTGGATGTGGAAATTGGCGCGGGCGAGATGAAGGTGGACTTAACCGGCCATCCGCACGGCGATATGGATGTGCGGGTGCACGGAGGCGTGGGCGAAGCCACCATCCGGTTGCCGCGGCGCGCGCGGCTGGATGTCGAAGCGCACGGCGGTATCGGGGAGATTTCGGCGCGCGGGCTCACCAAGCGCGGCGACCGCTGGGTGAACGAGCCCTCCGGAGAGACGGACGCCACCATACACGTGAGTGTGAACGGCGGGATCGGCCAGATTAATCTGATTTGCGAATAGGTGGGGCGGCATGGCCAGAACCGCTCCCTTACGGTCGCGGCTCGGTGTTGAGCCGCGCACGTCAGTGAGCGTTGTTTTGCACAATCGCGACGGCGCGCACGGGGGAGCCATCGCGTCCGGCCAGTTTGAGCGGCAGCACGAGGAGTTGAAACAGATCGGCGCCGATGGCGTCGAGGTTGGTCAGGTTCTCCACGATTGGCACGCCAGCGCGCAGCAGGATTTCGTGTGCAGGATAGGGCGCGCGATCGACGGAGGGCATGTCCACACCTACGAGTTGCACGCCGCAGTCCACCAGAAACTGCGCGGCATCGGCGGCCAAACATGGATGATCGCTGAAATAGCGCGGGGCACCCCATTGTTTTGACCAGCCCGTATGCAGGACCGCTGCATGCGCGCGGAGCGGCGCATCGCAGTGCGTCTCGATATGCTCGCGGCGGATCTCGGCTCCCGCGGCGATGTCCCGCAGATCGATGAGCCGCGCGCGTCCCACGCAGCGATCCAGCGGTATGCGGTCGATGGTTTCCGCGTCGTTGAAGAAGTGAAACGGCGCGTCCATGTGGGTGCCGGTGTGCACGCTGAGATCGATGCGGCTGACCTTCACGGAAGATTGGCCGACAAAGGTGACGTACACCGGGCCGTCGCCCGGGAAGACGGGCGTACCGGCGCCCACCGGTTGGCTGAGATCGACGATGCGTCCGGGGATCATCCGATATCCGTTATGTTAATTGATGGGGCGAGCATGCGAAAAGTCTTGCACTTCGATTCTCCGCGGGAGAAGTATCATTGCGATGCGGCAGTGGTCTGGTGTTACGACAACCGCTTTGAGCTGGCGTTCCGCAAGCTGCTCAAGCGCATCGGCGTAGCGCGGGCCGATCCTATTCGCATTGCGGGGGGTGCCAAGTGCCTGGCGACTCCGGACCAGGAGTCGGAGCGGGAGTTCGTGCTGGAGCAAATTCGCAAGTCCATGCGTCTGCACGGCACGGATCGCGTGGTGCTGATGCTGCATGCGGACTGCGGAGCGTACGGCGGACTGGCGGCGTTCGGCGGCGATGCGCAGGCCGAGGCGCGCCACCATGCGGACGAGTTGCGGCGCGCGGCGGCGTGCCTGCGGCAAGTCCTACCGGAGGTCTCCGTGGCGTGCTACTACGTTGATTTCGAAGGCGTTTGGACAGCAGACCCGGACCTTGCGGAGGGGTGAGGCCCCCTTGACAACTCTCGCGGCGCCCACGCACCGCGCTTAATACAACCCTTACGTCTCTCTCACACATTCCTTAGGGCCACCGCGTTACTGTGGTGGCTGTCCGTGTCCAAGGGCGCATCGAAAGATCTAATTGCGGCGATAAGCAGTCTCTATCGAGTCTTTATGCCTTGCTTATGCCTTGTATGCGATTGCTTTGCCATACTGGCGTCTACAGAAGACCTTACTCCCTGACTGAGATTCAATCCCGCTCCGTTGCCGGGTTCAGAAGGCCCCTGTCGACACCCAACATTTATGCACCAGGAGTCCTAGACATTATGACGGCGATCAACGGTAGTCAGTGGTTTCAGAAGTCGATACTGAGCCTGCTCGGGCTGGCCGCGGTGGCGTTGCCCGGCCTCGCATTCCAGATTGCGGCGGAATTGCCTAGCGCCGCGGCCGCTGGCAGCCCGACGTATGGCGTTCTTCACGGAATCGCGAAGGGTCCTAACGGCCAAAGCCTGCTCGGTGTTCAAGTAACCGTGCAAAACTTGGACGAGAAGACTAGGCGAACCGTGGTGAGCGGCAGCGATGGAAACTTCCTGATTGCCGATCTCAAGCCGGGACAGTACCGCCTCACCGCGCGGGCGGAAGGGATCGGCGCGGCCTTGCCGGCTACCGTCGAGATTGCGCAGAACCAAGTCACGTACGCGAGCGTTCAGCTCGGCGGGGCGGAAACGTCCGCGCAGCCGGCCGAGGCATCCATACCGGAATCGACGCAGAAGACTCCGAGTGCGGCGGCTCCAGTGTCCGAATCGTCCGTGGCGGCCGAGCTGGCCGCGATGAAGGCGCGCATCGAGTTGCTCGAAGCGGAGCTGAAGAGGCAGAGCGGCCGCGAGCGGATTCCGGCCCCGGTGGTCGCCGTGGCCAAACCTGCGCCGGAGACCGGACCTGCCCCCGCGGCGGCGCCGACCCCTCAGCAAGCCGCCGTCCCGCCGGCAGCGGCCGCGCCGGTACCGCCTGCGCCAACCATTCCGGAAGCCCTGCAGGCCCCCGCATCCACCCCAGGGGTGGATAACTTCACTCCATTCGCATACGGCGACTTTACCTGGCTCAATGGCACTTCACGCAACAAAGACACCGTGCTGGATACGAAATACTTCACTCCGGAAGTTCGGTTCGACACGCACTACATGTTCGACACGAACCAGCCGATCGATCACACCATCGTCGGGGCGACCGAGTCCTTCCGCTCGGGCGAAATCCAGATTGAGCAGATCAGCGTCGGCGGCGATTTCCACTGGCAAAACGTGCGCGGCAGGATCTTGACCATGGATGGCCTGTTTGCGACCACGACGCCGCGCAACGACGCCAGCGCCGGCGTTGGCCAGTGGGACCTCCGCGGCGCCTACAAATACGTTTCGGAGGCTTATGGCGGCTACCACTTCAACGTGAATCATGGGCTTAACGTGGACGCGGGCATATTCGTCTCGTACATCGGCCTGTTCAGTTACTACAATTTCGACAACTGGACATACCAACCGTCATATGTCTCTTCCAATACGCCTTGGTTCTTCAACGGCTTGCGCATTCAGTGGTTCCCCACCAACAAGCTGAAGATCGAGCCCTGGCTCATCAATGGATGGCAATCCTACGCCAGGTACAACGGCCATATGGGTTTGGGAGGACAGCTTCTGTGGGAGCCGAAGGAATGGTTTAAGCTCGTCGCGAACCAGTATGGCTTCGGACAGGATAATCTGGGTCTTCCCAATACGGAACGCATTCACACGGACGACAGCATCCTGGTTAGGTACTACAACAAGCCAGAGAGCATGGGTCTCTCCAAGATGGCATTCTCCCTCACGGCGGACGCGGGATGCCAATACGGTGGCGGAATTCAGTGCACCGGCGCACCCAGCAAGAACAAGTCAGCGTTTGTAGGGTGGATGCTCTATGACCGGATGTGGTTCCACAAGGATCTGTGGGGCCTTACGCTTGGCGGCGGAGAGATGAGCAACTGGGGCCGCTATCTGACGCTGCTGCCGCCGATCGACGGGGCCGACGCTGTATCGGGTACGCCTTACTTCACGGAAAGCCCCGGCCAAAGGGCCCACATGTGGGACAGTACGATTACTCTCCAGTACATGCCCAGACAGTACATCACCTGGTGGGCGGAGGTTGGATATCGGCACTCGGATGTCCCGTATTTCGCGGGGCGAGGCGGGGTCACACCTCCGGGCGGTAACAACGGCGCGCCGCAATACTATACCTGCAGCACCGGCGCTACGGCAGGTACCGCCAGCCTCGCGGCAGCGGAAGCTACGTGCGGAGGCGGCCTCGGCAGTGTTTGGTTCCCCGACCTTCGCCGCAGCGAAGCGAAAGCCTCTCTTGGCGTGATGGTGAAGTTTTAGCGCCGTGTTTGGCTTTTTATGGAGTAACGGATGCGTAGGCTTTCGATGCAAGCGGTCTGCCTGATTGTGGCCGCGTCCCGCCTCATGGCAGCGGATCCGGTTTGGAAGAGCAAGCCGGCCGCCGAGTGGACCGAAGAGGACGCGAAGCAGATCCTGGCGGCGTCACCTTGGGCGAAGGAGAATAGAGCCGTTATAACACGCCGGCTGACCGAGGACCAACTTAGGGAAGGCGGGCAAATGGGACAACCGCGCGGCGTCGGCAATGAGGGGGTGGACCCGAAGGGCAGCGGGCCAAAGGTGTCACCGAATATCTTCTCGGGCCCCGGAGGCGATGACCGCAGCCCCCGGTCTCTTCCCCAGCCCATTACACTGAAACTGCGTTGGGAAAGCGCTCTCCCGGTTCAGCTCGCGGAGTTCAAATCGCACGAGGTCGAGCCTCCCACGTTGGAGGGCGAAGGCTATCGCATCGCCGTCTACGGCGTTCCCGGCGCCGATTTCAAGGGCGATCCCAAAGAATTGGGCAAAACTCTGAAGAACCTGGCCGCCTTGAAGCGCGAGGGGAAAAAGGATGTGAGGCCGGTCAGCGTGGAGGTGTTCCAGCGGGAAAACGGCCTGGTCGTGGTCTATCTGTTTCCTTTGTCCGCGGAGATCAGCAAGAAAGATCGGCAACTCCAATTCGAGGCGCAAATCGGCCGGATTGTTGTCGATCAAACTTTCGAGCTGAGCGAAATGGAGTTTATGGGCAAGCTGGAACTGTGACGTTGGGACGTGCATGCATCTTTTTTGGACTAACCCGGGTCTTGAACTTCCCGCCAGACATGTGTGGCTGAGCGATGTCCGGACTTGGGCCTCGAACTTGAAAGTGCGTCTTGTACCCGGGCTGCCGTTCTGGCTTTCTCTGGCCGCCATAGCGGCTTCCACCTGGGTATCGTTTCGCCTGGATCAGAGCTTCGCGTTCACCGGGTTTCTGCATCTCGTGATTGTGGTTTTAGCGGCTGTGTACGGTGGATTCTGGCAGGCAACATTCATCTCAGTGGTCGCGGCTACCTGCCTGAACTATTTCTTCGTTCCACCCATATTCAGCTTTGTAAACAGCCCGGCTAACTGGGTCGCACTGGGCGCGTTTGAGTTCACGGCTTTGGTCATCAGCAGACTTTCGCTCGATGCCCGCCTGCAAGCCGTCGAGGCCATCGCCCGGCGGCGCGAGATGGAACGCCTCTACGAAACGTCGCGACGGATACTGCTGCTGGACAATCGCGGGGAGTCCGGGAACCTGATCGCCGCGCTCATCCGGGAGATGTTCGACTTAAAGGCGGTTCGCTTGCTCGATGCTCTAACTGGGACCACGTACCAAAGCGGCGAGATGCCGGCGGGGGCGGAACAGCGGACCCGGGATGCGTATTTCCTGGCCGCGGATAGCTTTAATCCGGAGACCGGCACTTGGTACTGTGTCCTTCGCCTGGGCACGCGGGCGGTGGGCGGATTGGCGTTACACGATACCCGGATGACGAAACTGGCTGCCACGGCGCTCGCTTCGTTGAGCGGCGTCGCATTGGAATGCGTGCGGGCCCTGCAGAGAGAAGCCCGCGCGGAGGCGGCGCGCCAGACAGAGCAGTTGCGGACAGCCGTGCTCGACGCTCTGGCGCATCAATTCAAAACACCGCTGACGGTAGCTCGCACCGCCAGTTCCGGGCTGCTGGCTGTCGGCGGCTTGACCGAGCTGCAAACGGAACTGGTCACGTTAATAGACGAACAGGCCCGCACGCTGGATCGTCTGGCATCGCGGCTGCTCAGCGCTGCCATGCTGGATGGCACTGAATTCAAGCCCAAGCGCGAACCGGTGCTCTTCTCCGGCCTGATACGTGGCGCTATCGGGAGGCTCGATCAAGAGACAGACCGAAAGCGTTTTCGTGTTTCCGTGCCCGATCCGGAGGCGCCCATTCTCGCCGACCGGGAATTGATCCTGACGTCCATTGCCCAGCTCATTGACAACGCGATCAAGTACTCTGAACCCGGCTCGCCGATAGAGGTTGCTTGCGCCGCCAAGGAAACGGCCGTGGTCCTCACGGTGCGGAATAAAGGCATAGTGATCGCCCAACAGGATCGCGAACGTGTTTTTGAACGCTTCTATCGCGCACCGGAAACGCAACACCTGCCCGCCGGCACCGGGTTGGGGTTATCGATCGTCAAAAAGATCGTGGCATCTCATCACGGAAGCGTCTGGGCCGAAGGCGAAGCGGGTTACGGAACATCCTTCTCCATGTCTCTCCCGGCGCAGGGGGCGCACATTCACTGACTATGCCTTCTATAAATGGCAGCGTTTTAGTTACCGACGACGATCCCGATCTCCGGCGCGTGCTCAGAAGGACGTTAGACGCCCTGGGCTTCGAAGTCTCCGAGTCCCCTAATGGGGAGCAGGCTGTCCGGGCGATCGCCGTGCGCCCGTTCGATGCGGTTCTCATGGATGTCAACATGCCCGGCATCGGTGGAATCGAGGCATGCAGGAAAATTCGGGAGAACGCTCCGCGTTGCCAAATTCTGATGCTCACCGTTCGCGACAGGGAGGCCGACAAGATTGAAGCACTCGATGCGGGCGCCGACGACTACATCACCAAACCTTTCGATCAGCACGAGCTGCAAGTCCGGCTTCGCGCCGGCACCCGGCTGGTGGATCTGCAAGCTGAGCTGTTGTCGGCCCGGGAAGCGCTGCGGGAACAGGCCACCAAGGATTCTCTTACGCACCTCTGGAATCGGAGCTCGATCTTCGACATCCTTTGCCGGGAGTTAGCTCGCGGGCAGCGGGAACGTACTCCGGTTGGCGTAGTGATGGTGGATCTCGACCATTTCAAGAACATCAATGACAACTACGGCCACTTTGCCGGGGACGCCGTTCTCTGTGAAGCCTCGCGCCGCATGCAAAACGCGATCCGCCAATATGATTCCATTGGCCGCTACGGCGGGGAAGAATTCCTGATCCTGCTGACGGGTTGCGATGAGGAAGCGAGTTGGGCCCAGGCGGAACGTCTGCGCAAGCAACTCACCCAAGTCCAGATGTCTCTTCAGGAGAGCTCCGTCGGCGTCAGCGCCAGCTTCGGGGTAACCACCGCGCTTCCGGGCCAACCCTGGACACCGGAGGAGTTAATCCATAAGGCAGACGAAGCGCTGTACCTGGCCAAGAGGCGGGGACGCAATCGCGTCGAGTTTCTGCCTCACGGTTCCGAACCAGCGCCGGTCAACGCCACGGCCGACATAGAAACCGCCGTCCGATAATATTCCGTGGGGCAAGCCTCCGGCTGGCCAAATGCGCAAGCCGGAGGCTTACGCTACTTCTTCGCTACCTGGAAGTGGCTCAACGTTCCGGCGTAGCTCGCCAACCCTTTGTACAGCGATTCGGCCAGCCGTTGGCGATACTCGGCTTTTTTCATGATGCTCTCGTCGCGGGCGTTGCTGATGAATCCGATCTCTGCCAGCACCGATGGCATCGAAGCGCCGATCAGCACTACAAACGGCGCCTTTCGCACGCCGCGATCCCGGGCGTGGGAATCGTTCTTGGCGGAAAACGAATAAAGCGCCGATTGAATCCGGTTTGCAAATTCGCGCGACTCATCCACCTTGTCCTTCAGCGCTATCTTCTCCAGCAGATCTTGTAACTCGAAGATGCTATTTTGTGAACCGGCGTTCTCGCGCGCAGCCAAATCCAGCGCGGCTTTCGATGTGGTTAAGTTCAGATAGTAAGTTTCGACACCCGCCGCAGAGGGTAGCGGCGAGGAATTCGCGTGAATCGAAAGAAACAGATCAGCCTTGGCTTGGTTGGCGATTTCGGTGCGCTGCTCCAGCGGAACGAAGGTGTCATCCGTCCGCGTATAAATCACCTCGCTATTCATCCGCTCTTCGATCAATGCACCCAGTCGCTTCGCGACGTCCAGCACCAGATCCTTTTCGCGCAGTCCCTCCGGGCCAACAGTACCTGTATCGTGCCCGCCGTGCCCCGGGTCAAGAACAATCCGGCCGACCTTTAGACCCAGCACGCGGATCATCGAGCGTCCACCCGACGAATTCCGTTTGGCTGGAAGCGCCGTCGTCTCAGGAGCCGGAACTGGAACAATAGCCGGAGCAGGCGCAACCGTCGAAGTTGCCACCGGCATCACGACCTTCGCCAGCACCGTGGCTGGCGCTGGACGGACTGCGGGGGGCGAGAGTTTGGGAATGACGTTGGCCGCCTCGGAAGCAAAGCCGGAGCGGGGCGCCACCGGCGGCGGTGGGTCCATGAAATCCGGTGATGCGCGGCGCGCGGATTGCTCGAAGGGGCGAGGAGCGGGCGGAGGCGTGAACGTGCGGTATGCGGGCGCTCTCGAATCGACAACTTCGGCTTCGATCGGAGGCTTTGAGGTGACGGGGGCGGTGGCGCCTGAGGCCCGCACCTCGATGATCAGCCTATTGGGATTGTCCAGGTGAGACGTGCTGGCGTCCGCGCTGCGCTCCAGATCCAGCACCACTCGTGTCACGCCGTGTTGGGTCTCCGCAACGCGGATTTGCCGCACCAGCGTATCCGACACGGGGATCACAGTCATGCCTTTGGATCCGAGAGTTGGTTTGGCGCCTACCAGATCGAAAAAGAGCCGATCGGGATTCTCCAGACGGTCGGAGCGAATCGAGAAGTCCCCGTCGGACTCTATAGCAATGCGCGTGACATCGCCGAGCGACCAGAAACGAATCGCCGTAATGCGCGCTTCAACCCGGTCGCCAGCCGGAAGTAGGGTCGCAGCCAATAGCAACAGGAGTACAGCGTTGCGCGGCTTGCTCAGACACCCGTGCGCTCTACATCTCAGGGCTTGCTCATCGGCAGGCTGGCGGGGGAGATGGAGCATATCTGGATAAATGAACCTATCGAGTTGCCAGGTGCAGCCGGCCCTCCGAGTCCAGATATTGAACTAAGTGCCGGAAGTCATCCTCGGCGGGTTTGGGCTCATCGGCCGCTTTCGCGGTCGCACTGGACGTTTCTGCCGCGTGCTTGGCCTTGCTGTATTTAGCGCCCACTTTATCCACGTAGCTCTTGGTCTCGGCATAAGGCGGTACATCGCCGTATTTCGTCACGGCTCCTTCGCCCGCGTTGTAGGCTGCAATCGCCAACCGATCGTCTTTGAACGTATCTTGCAAGAACTTCAGATACCGGACGCCGCCCTCAATGTTCTGCTTGGCATCGAACGAATTCGTTACGCCGAACCGGCGGGCGGTAGCCGGCATCAATTGCATGAGACCTTGCGCGCCTTTCGGCGACGTGGCATACGGATTGTAGTTGCTTTCCACTTGAATTACCGAATCCACCAGCAACGGGCTCACGTCGTGATTCTTCGCGGCCTCTTCCACCAAAGTCCGGACTCGAGTATCCGAAGAGTCGCCATCGGCGGGCTTGGCCTTCACCACAACGCTCCGGACTAAGCGGCCAGTCCGGGCATCGGATCGCACCACCGACACTGCGCGCGGAGCGCCGGACTCGGGAGGCAGGGCTTCGCCTATTAGAGACGTGCCGGCCACAGCCGCCAAAACCGCCGTTCCGAGAACAAGATCCGAACAAAAGTGCATCCTATTGTTTTATCCGATTATAACCGGAATTCTCCAATCCGCAAGCGCCGGTCTCCCGGGGCTGGTCTTACGACCAATGCTATTATTCTCTCATGCCATGGTCTGGATTCGTACTGGCCGGCGGCGGGAGTTCCAGGATGGGCCGGGACAAAGCCTTGCTGCCCTTCCGTGGAACCACGCTGGTGGAGCACTTGGCGCGGGCGGTCCAGGATGCCGCCGGTTCCGTGGCCCTGATCGGTGAGCCGGGCCGATACCGGAGCCTCGGCCATCCGGTTTATCCAGACAAATTCCCCGGCTGTGGACCCCTGGGAGGCGTTTACACGGCCCTGAGCGTATCCACCACGGATTGGAACCTGATCGTGGCTTGCGACATGCCGGGTATCTCCGCCGGCGTCCTTCGCACCCTGCTGGGAGGCGCTGCGGAATCGGGCAAGAGTTGTATCGTCGCCACCGGGACAAGTGGTGAAGTGGAACCGCTTTGCGCCGTTTACCATCGCGGCTGCCTGCCGGTGCTGGCTCGGGCGATCGAGGAGAAGCGGTTTAAAATGAAGGATTTAGTGGCGGAGTTGGACGCCATGGCCACGCTCGTGGATGCATCCGCGCTGGCCAATGTAAACACGCCCGCCGAGTGGGCGGAGTTCGAACCTAAGCCAAAATGACCGAAAAGCTCCATTACATCGAGTTCCGCCACGTCTATAAGACGTTCGATCACCCCGTTTTAGTCGATTCCAACTTCTACGTCGACGTGGGCGAAACGCTGGCCATCATCGGCCGCAGCGGTGTCGGAAAATCCGTGAGCCTGGGACACATCATGGGATTTCTCAAACCCGATCAGGGCCGCGTCTTCGTGGCGTATCAGGACATCACCGACTTTGACGAAGCCCAACTGCGCGAGATCCGGAAAAAGGTGACGATGGTGTTCCAATCCGGCGCACTGTTCGACTCGCTGACGGTGGCCGAGAATATTCTTTTTTCTCTCGAGCTGCGTAGCGACTACGACGAGAAAAACAAGGAAGACGTCGTGGACGGGCTGTTATCGCTAGTGGATCTGCTGCAGTTTCGCGATGTCTATCCGGCGGACTTGTCCACCGGACACAAGCGCGCCGTGGCTATCGCCCGCGCGCTGGCCGCGCAACCGGAATGTATACTCTACGATGAGCCCACCACCATGGTGGACCCGATTATGTCGGACACGCTCATCAAGCTGATGCTCAAGCTGAAATACGATCTGAAGCTGACCGGTCTGGTAGTGACGCACGATCTGGACCTGATGCGCAAAGTAGCCGATCGTGTGATGTTCCTCTACGAAGGCCAAGCCATCTATTTCGGCGCGGTCAAAGATCTGGAGAAATCCGATCATCCGCACATCCGGGAATTTTTGGCCATGGACCGCGTGGAGCTGGTGCCGGGACAGTGATGTAGCGCACGCACTCATGCGTGCAGCGTTCACACTCTTGTGAACGCCAGGAGTTATTTCCGAACAAGTGTGTTCGCAGGAGTGCGAACNNGGCTGGTTTCGCGCGCTGCAGCGCTTCCACCAGTGGATTCGTAACCAACGTGGGCAGCGTGTTGCGCACATAGTCCCGCACAACCTTGGACGGCACAATCAGAGTGAAGCGATGGTCCTTCTTATCGG
>PKYZ01000675.1 GCA_003132865.1 Bryobacterales bacterium | reverse complement strand
TGCACGACCGCTATGGAGCCAAGAAGCCCTCCGCCGCCCTGGCCAGTATCGAACGCTTTCTCGACGCCCTGAACGCCGCACCCAGTTGACAAGCCAGCGCGGAGAGCGACGACGAGTTTTCCAAGCCGTAGGAAAGGGCACGTCCTCGGCCAGCCGCCGCCCATAGTGGGCCCCTCCACCCCAGCCGCTTGATCATGCAAACGGTCTACCAACCGGCCCCTTCCAGTTCGATTTACACGAAGGCGCGCGTCTCCTGACTCGCCATCGAGTCACCGGGACTTACCTACATCGGCAAACCGTACGGCAGCCGGAAGCGAGATCTTTAGGTTACAGAACTTCTGACCCAGGACACTAGCTAGCTAGCCTGTTATGGTAACATGGGATCTCCTCATAGGCGACCAAGTCAGCACGTGGGGTAACCGATTTCAAGATTGCGGAACATTGCGGAATGACGCGCCTGGTCTTAAGAAAAACGACTACAGAAATCGGCACAGATGAAAACCGCTTTTATCCGTGTGCATCTGTGTCCATCTGTGGTTGCTTTTCTTAGTTCCGCCACGCCCTCCGGATCTCGTACTTCTTGATCTTCTCGTACAGCGTAGACCGGTCGATCCCCAACGCCGCCGCGGCTTCCTTAATATTCCCGCTGGTCCGCTGGATAGCCGCCGCAATAGCCTGCCGCTCCAACTCCTGCAGCGTCACATTCACCGGGAAGCGCCCGTTGCCGCCAGCCTCCATCTTGCGTGACATGAACCCGAAATCGTCCTCCGTCAACACCCGCGCCTTCGCCGTCACGATGGCCCGCTCCACGGCGTTCTCCAGTTCCCGCACGTTGCCCGGCCAGTCGTAGTCCATCAGCAGCTTCAGCGCGCCCGCGGAAATCTCCGCCACGTCCTTGCCCAGTTCGTGCGACAGCCGCTCCACGAAATCGCCCGCCAGCAGCGGAATGTCGTCGCGCCGCTCGCGCAGCGGCGGCAGCCGGATCTCGATCACGTTCAGCCGGTAATACAAATCGTCGCGGAACTCGCGGTCCTCCACGGCTTGCTGCAAATCGCGATTGGTGGCCGCAATCACGCGCACATCCACGCGCACTTCCTCCGAGCCGCCCACGCGATAGAAGCAGCGCTCCTGCAGCACGCGCAGCAAGTCGGCTTGCAGCTTCGGCGAGATGTCGCCGATTTCATCAAGGAAAATCGTGCCGCCGTCCGCCATCTCGAACTTGCCCTTCTTCTGCGACACCGCGCCCGTGAACGATCCCTTCTCATGCCCGAACAACTCGCTTTCGAGCAGCGTCTCCGCCAGCGCCGCGCACGATACCGCCACGAAAGGCTTGGCCGCGCGCTCGCCCGAATTGTGTATGGCCCGCGCGATCAGTTCCTTGCCCGTGCCGCTCTCCCCGCGGATCAGCACCGTGCTGCGCAGGCTCGCGATCTCCCGCGCCAGGTTCAGAATCTCCCGCATGCGCGCGTTCTTGCTGATGATGTCGCCGTAGCGGTATTGCCGGCTCAGCTTCTTGCGCAAGATCGTATTCTCGCGCTGCAGATTCTTGACCTTGATGATGCGCCCTACCAGCAGCGAGATCTCTTCCGGGTTGCACGGCTTGACGATATATTCCTGCGCGCCTTCCTTCATGGCGGTGATCGCCGTATCCACCGTGGCGTACGCCGTAATGATGATGATCGACGCATCCGCGTGCATGCGCCGGATCTCCATCATGGTCTCGATGCCATCCATGCCGCCCGGCATCTTCAGATCGATGAAGTAGATCGCGTAGTCTTTGGCGGCGGCCTTCTCAATCGCCTCCCGGCCGGAGGATGCCGTATCTACCGCATAGCCGTCCTCGCACAACCAGGCTGCCAGCGACTCGCACATGACTTCCTCGTCGTCCACCGTCAGAATTTCCCAACGCGTCTTCATGCCCGTTCCGCTCCCACCGCCGCCATCGCCGGCTCCTCCGCGTTGCCCGATACCGGCAGCGTCACGGTGAAGGTCGCCCCTTCGCCCGGCTTGCTGGTCACCGCGATATCGCCGCCATGCGCTTCCACGATCCCGTACGAGACGGCCAGTCCCAGCCCCACCCCCTTGCCCTCGGGCTTGGTGGTGAAGAATGGATCGAAGATCCGGCTCAGATTCTCCGGCCGCACGCCCTCGCCATTGTCCTGGACCGAAAGTGTCACCGCCGCGCCGTTCTGGGCCCGCCGGGTGCGCACCGCCAGCCGCCGCTCCTCGCGCGAATGCGTCGCCTCCGCCCCGTTCAACACCAGGTTCAACACCACCTGCTGGATCTGCGAACTGTCGCATCGCACGGCGGGAAGATTGTCCGCCAAGTCCGCATTCACGGTCACGTTCGCCAGTTTCAGTTTGTGCGAAGTCAGCGACAAAGTGGTCTTCACGATGCGATTCAGATCTGCCTCGGCCCGCTGCGGCTGGGACCGCCGCGAGAATGACAGCAGGTCCGAAACGATCCGGCCCACGCGCGAGGTCTCCTGCACCACTTGCGAGAGGTATTTCCGGAATTCCGGTATTCTCTCTTGCGGGATGCCATCGTCTTTCAAAATCCGCTGCATCAGCATCGCGAGATTCAGCACGCCGGAGACGGGATTGTTGATTTCGTGCGCCACGCTGGCCGCCAGGTGGCCGAGCGAAGCCAGCCGATCGGTTTGCCGCAGCTTCTGATGCGCAGCGCGCAGTTCCTCCGTGCGCTCGGCCACCTTGGTCTCCAGCTTCGCCGTGAACTGGTTGATCTCGTCCATCGCCAGCCGTAGCCGCTCGCGCATCGTATTGAACGATCGCGCCAGATGGTCCAACTCCTCGCTGGTATGGATGATGTCGATCGGCTTATCCAGTTCCATGGCGCTGACCGCCTTGGTGCCCGCGATCAATTGCTTGATCGGCACGCCCACGAAACGCTGCGTGAAAAAGAAGATGAAGATGCTGATCAGCAGAATCTCGATGCCGGTCACGGCGAAGACCCCCATCTTCACCTGGGAGATCTCGCGGTCCGCCGAATCCAGATTGAGCGACAGGTCCAGCACCCCCAGGACTCTCACCGCGGCCGGGTGCGCATGGCAGGCCGCCTGGCTGCAGGCCGCCTCGTTAGGGATTGGCGTGACCATGGCCAGGTTGCGGCGGCCGTCGCGCGCGGTGAAGATGCGGATGCTGCTCGATAGGCTCATCTTCTCGCGCGGGTCCGCGCCCCTGCCAGAGTCATCAGGGATCGTCGAAAACACCAGACGGCCCGTGCGGTTGAACATGCGGATGCGGTCGATGCCCTGCTTGCGCCCGATGGTCTGCATCACTTCGTACGCGGCCTCGCGGTGATCGTCCAGCATGGCGTGCCAGGTGGCGCTGGTGATGCTTTTGGAAAGCTGGTCCGCGCCCGTGACCATGGCGTTCAGCAGGTGCTGCTGCTCGCTTTTCACCGTGATCAGCCCGGAAATCGCGCTGATCACGATGACGATGAGCGTCAGCGAGAGGACCAGTTTTTGTGCAAGTCGCCTTGGCAAGACAATAGGACCCGAAATTCTATTATCCCTGAAAGCCCTTGCCATTGCCGATGGAGGGCGGGCTTGAGCCCAATGCCACTTAGTTTT
>PKYZ01000822.1:2453-3056 GCA_003132865.1 Bryobacterales bacterium | reverse complement strand
CGGCCTATGGGAATCTACGCAACGCGCTGAACCAGTCCTACGAAGAAGTCTTGGGATACCCTGCGCCGAAGCTGAACTTCGTGACGGGGTTGAAGTGGGCTTTGCCTAAGAGGGGTATGGCGCGGTCTGCGCGGATGCAGCCTTCGGAAACGGGTTCTCCGCAGGCCAAATAACGCGCACCTACACTTCTTTGTGGTGTTGGTCGGCTGATATGATAGGAGGACGTTATGTAGCATTATCGCTAGCTGCTGCCAGCTTCGTCGCGGGCTACGAAGGTTCGTTCGACAACGTTGTCAGGGGTGCCTCCCTCTACCTTTGTTTCAATCTCAAGGAGTGCAGCTATTTTCGCCTTGAGTTCGGGGCTGGCCTCGCGGTACGCGCTAGCAAGTGGCCGAACCGCCTGGTTAGCCGAGCACCCGCGATTCCACATCCACCCCACTCCCACCAGCGGCTCCTGGCTCAACGCCGTCGAACGCGTGTTTAGCGACGTGTGGGAAAAGTGTCTGCGACGCCGCTCCGCAGACAGCGTCGAGGCATTGCAACAAGCCATTGGTCAGCAGTTAGAGCGGCGCAATGAGAACCCCAAGCCACTCCACTGGAAAG
>PKYZ01000822.1:0-2401 GCA_003132865.1 Bryobacterales bacterium | reverse complement strand
GGGCCAGCGCGGAGAGCGACGATGAATTTTCCAAGCCATAGAAAAGGCACGCCCTCGGCCGGCCGCCGCCCATAGTGGGCCGCTCCACTCCAACCGCCTGATCATACAAACGGTCTACCCAACTGGCCCCTTTCAATTCGATTTACACGAAGCCGCGCGTCTCCTGACTCGCCATCGAGTCACCGGGACTCACCTGCATCGGCAAACCGTACGGCAACCGAAGGCGAGATCTTTAGGTCACACAACTTCTGACCCAGGACACTAGCTGGCAGCAGTGCTCAGTTGTGAGTTGGTTTTCGACCAGATGTGGTTGATACTCGCACCGGCGGACGAAAACAACGCCGCCGAAGCCAACGCCACGAAGGCCAGCATCAACGTGTACTCAATCAAGTCCTGACCTTGATCCTCGCGCCACAGACGCGCACAAAACGTCTTCATAGTCGGCTTTTTTCCTCAGACCCTGGCTCCCTGACGTGGGACTTCCCGCCAGTGCAGCGATCCTAAGGGATTCATCGGTTGTGCGGGGGGAAAGGTTTAGGCGCCGGTTCCAGGGCGGCATTATGCGGTGATATCGGGAGGTAACCATCCGGGCGCCGGACATGGTTCCGCCCGCGTTACCGCTGAAGGCGTCCACGAGCGAGGAACTTCTGACGATGACGTCTTCTTTGGACCGCTAGTCAAGATTTCACGTTACGAGTCGTCTGAAATTCGACCCGCTTGCTCTCTTTGCCGCGGTCAATCCTCGAATGTTCCCGCGCAATTTTTCCATATGTCGCACGGTCAAGGTAGATCAGCAGCCTCTTAGAGTAGTTCAGCGCCAATGAGATATCGGTCTCGCAAGGTAAATCGGCATTGCGCAAGCGCTCGTGAAGTGCTGCGAGTTCCGGATATCCAAGTTCATTTACCTGCTCCGCCAGTTCGGGGCGTGACAACGGAAACCTTCCATTCTTGAGCAACAATCCCCGCGCGATATGACCGAGGACAAAAATCAGTTCTTCCCTAGCGGCTTCTCGGTCACCCATTTTGGACAGTTCTGATGCGAGAAACAATCGGCGTATGCCGTGAACCACTTTTATATCCCAGCGGGGCCAAACATTGGCCGAAGAGGATTTGATGCGTTCCCACGCTCCACGATCCAGAAGCTGCACACCATATCGGACGCACCAAGCTTCGAAGTCCTCACCTGCATTTAATCGTCGAAGGAAGTCGGCCTCAGTGCTGAACTTGATGTGATAGCCGGAGATCACGGGAATCGCAGGCACCCTTACGGAGCAAACGAAGAGGATGTCGATATCACTGTTCTCTGTCCGACATGCGCGAGCCGCTGACCCGATCAAAACGACTGCACAGTCAGCATTAATAGATTGCGATAGCTTTGCAGCCACTTTATAGAATTCGTCACTCATCACCTTCCGAATCATCCTCCTCTGCAGCCTGTTCCTCCAATCCTTCCACGACGGTTTCTACCTCATTAATGAACTTCTCCAAGTCGCCAACGATATCTTCTAAGTCGGCGTCGGCCAACTCATCACCAGGCTCGCCATAAGAAACATCCTTTCGAAGGTCATTCATCCGCAGAATGGTACCACTGACATCAGTCGCCAGTATCTTCGCCTTGAACAACTCGGAAGCCAGCTCTGCCTTCTTATAATGACTCTTGGTCCACTGCTTGCCGTGTGCCTCAGCTACCGCAACTAGAAGATTCTCGTATGCATAGAAGGCATTCGTAACGCAAGAAGCATGGTCCTTAGGTGTCCATGAATCGGACGCGGCGCGTTCCCATTGTTTTTTGGCGAGGTCGAGATGATCTCTTGCCATTTGTCCGGGCCGGGAGGCGACCCGAATGACGCCGAGCCCGATCACGCCAGAAATTGATTTCATGGCGGTGCGCGTCGTTTGCTCTTCTAAAGCAACGTGGCGAGCCCCACGGTGGAGAGAAACTCTTACCGAATTCTTGACTGCGTTCGCCGGACGCTTCGTTTCCAGCTTGCTTTATGGTGTCGGACCGACCGACCCGATCATCCTGGCGACTGCAGCAACCGTACTCATCTCCGTGGCGACGCTCGCCGGGTACGTCCCCGCTCGGCGTGCTTCGCGGCTTGATCCGATGACAGCTCTCCGCGAAGAGTAGCGATGGCCTGACGCGCTGGCCTGATCAGAAACGGCTGAGGGTCTCGACGGCGTTATCCGGCCTTATCGGCAGCAACGCTGCCGGGCGAACGGAGGCACGCATCCATCCAATTGCCCGTAAAGGATCCGGAGCTCGAATCACCGACGCGGGCGCGCTACAATGCGCTACGCACCCAATCCGCAGTTGGGTGTTCGGCGCTGTATACTGAACCCCAAAAGGAGGTTGTTATGAAGTGGACGCAGGCATCCATTGGGAGAATCGGTTTCAGTT
>PKYZ01000724.1 GCA_003132865.1 Bryobacterales bacterium | reverse complement strand
TTTCATCTATGAAAGGCCAAGCACGCGATTGAATTGAAGTGAACCGCTTGTTTAACAGGCCTTCGGCAGCCCTCCACGGGCGCGGAGCCACCCCAGATTTGCGAAAGTCCCGCTAGCATAACTGACTTTTATCCTTAGCGGTGGGCGAGGATGGACCGGACGGGGTGGAAGGACAGGGCGAGGTGCGAGCAATTGTGTAGCCATTCTTAATTCCTTAGCTTTTCAAACTGACCCACTACCGGATTTTTGAACCACACCTGCTTGAGCTCAAGAAGGAGGGAAGCATTTAATGCCCACTCGCAATTTTCGTGAATTGCTGGAAGCGATGCCGCCCGATCGGCGGCGGAGGATTGAGAACCGGTTCCGGAAGAGTCTGGCTGCAATGCCGCTCGATCAATTGCGCAAGGCGCAGCAGATGACGCAACTGCAACTCGCCGAAATCCTCGGCGTCAATCAGGGAGAGGTCTCTAAGATTGAGCACCGGCGAGACATCTGTATCAGCACCCTGGCCGAATACATTGAAGCCATGGGCGGCCGGCTCGAGATCCGCGCGGTGTTCAAAGATCGAGAGGTGCGGATCACGCAGTTTGAGGAGTTGGCAAGCTAGGCGTCATGGAGACGATGTTGACGGCACTTTGAAAGGGCACCGATTCCGCGAGTTTTGACGCCGTCAGCCACTCGTCCGGCTTGGCGACGTTACATCCATTGGCCTATGACCGGTCGAGCATTGCTAGTTTCATGGGAGGGCGTTTGAACGGGACCAATCCCGCGTTGGGCGGCTCGCAGGCTCAACTTCCCCGAACCGGACTTCTTGCCCGCGTCGGCTCAAGTTCGACGAAGTAGCGCGTATTGCGTCCAAGTGAACGGCGCAACGCCGAGAGCCGTCTCCTACAGTAAACGCGGGTCGACTCATGCCGTGGTGGTGGCAGCCACATCCGAGCCCTTGCGGCGGGGCCGCTCGCGGATCCAGCACGAACGCGGCTCGCCCTGCCATTCCGCACAGCCCGGCCGTTCTTGCCGGCGGCACTGGCCTGGTAGGAAGCGAAGTCTGCAAGAGACCCGCTTCGAGCGCGAAGGTAAGGGCGGAAAGCCACCAGGCTTCGTCAAATGCCAGTTCAGGTGGTGTATCATTGACAGCGGTGTGCGATCTAACCTTCGGGGCGGTTCGTGGAACAACAATTCGACGAACCTGCGGGCCTCGCGCCGCTTCAGGAACCAGCCTGGCAATAGGAACGACAACATCGGGTTTCGTTGTGCTCGGGATGTGGAGCGGAACGCGTGCAAGTCTTCCGCATGCCGGAACTGGAGCGGTCACGGCCGCTTCGCGTGTGCGTTCTTCACTTCCGGATCGCGCTCCGGACGCAGCGGTCAGTGCCGCGGCGTCAAACACAAAAGCGCCCCCCGGCCCTGTGGTAGCGAAAGCGAAGCTGGGCCGGGGTTCTGAAACAGGATCGGCCGAAAAAAGATTTCGAGCGGCTTCGCCGCTAAGGGAAAAAGGGGGAAAGAATCAAGGGAACACTTCCCGAGCACAACGAAACCCGATGCTGACGTTCCCTTAGCCAGGAAGGAGCCAGAAGCGGCGCGAGGCCCGCAGGTACGCCGAATCGCCGCCCCACGAACCGCCCCGAAGGACGCGGGATTTCTGCGAGTCGTCGTACCAGTCGGCAACCCACTCCCAGACATTCCCCGCCAGATCCGCTATCCCGTCGGGCGTAGAACCTCGCGGAAAAAGCCCGACCGGGCTGATCCCCCCAAGCTTCGTCTGATCGTAGTTCGCCCGGTCGGGATCGGGCTCCTCGTTGCCCCACGGATACTCGCGCCCCTCCGGGCCCCGCGCGGCCCGTTCCCATTCCGCCTCTGTCGGCAACCGCACGCGCGCCCAATCGCAGTACGCTTTCGCGTCGAACCAGGTTATATTCACGACCGGACAATTGGGCCGTAGTAACTGGTTGTCCCATCTCTCCGGCTTGGACCCTCCATCGTCCACAAAAAGCTGGTAGTCCTGAACGGTCACCGGATATTTGCCGATCTCGAAGCCCTCCACCCGCACCCAATAGTCCGGATCGCGCGGGAGACGCAATCTCGGATCTCCAGCCTGTCCCAACGCCTCCGCGGCCGCTAATCGGGTCTTCAAGGGAATGGCAGCGGCCTGATTCGCCTCGAAGATGCCCAGCACTGCGTTTTTGACCTCGGCATAACGGGGATCGGGCGGCGTGTACCCAAGCGGCTGCAAGTCCCGCAACATCGCCCCCAACAGCCCGAAGCAGCGCGCCTGCTCGGCCAGCTTGGGCTTCGCTCCCACCCAATGAAACATCCGTTTGGCCAGAGTCGAACCATATAAGTCGTCCAGCGCAGCCGCCACCAGCGCGTTTACATTCTCCGCCCGCTGCCGATGCAGGATCCCGGCCAGCAGCAGCACCACCTCGCGCCACTCCGGCAGCCACGCGCGCCCTTCCGCGAACAGCAACGAGTGCCGCTGGGCGGCGTCGATATTGGCCAGCAGCCGCGCCGCCAGGAACTCTTGAAAGGTGAGGTGCCAGAACTTGACGTCCGCGCCCCGGCTCACCACGATTCCGCTGTCTTTCTCTTCCTCCTCAAGGAACTCAAGCGCCCGGGCCGGGTTGCCCTGAAACTGCCGCGCCACCGCTTGGGCCGCCCAATCGCGCGCCGCCTGCACCTGGCGTCCGTCCGGATGCCCTTGCATCGCCCCCGCCAGTTCTTGCAGAACCTTGATGCAGTCTTCCGGACTCAGCCTCCCCGGGCGGCGTCTCCGCGAGCGGGCCAACCACATCAGGATCGAATCGTACAGGTCGGCCCGCTGCTCGGGCATCCGCTTCTCGTTCCAATGCAGCACCGCAAGCGCGGTCAGCATCACCGGATTGCTGGCGATGCGCCGGATCTCCGCCCGGCTTTCCACCGCTTCGATCAATTCCCGGGCATGACGTTTGGCCCGCTCCTGGTTTTCGGCAATCAGCGCCGCTGCCCACCGCTGGAGGAACATGCGCACCGCTTCCGGCTCTAACGGCCCGATTCGCGCATGGTGGAAATCCGCGAGCATCACCTCTTCTTCATAGGCTTTTGGGCGAGTGGTCACCACGAACCGGCAGTTGGGCCAGGCACGCGCCGCTTTCTCAATCAGCCGCGAAACGGTCTCGCGCGCGGCCTCGTTGGGAGCTTCATCCAGCCCGTCCACCAGCAACAGGCACGGGCCTCTGGTGAGTTGCAGCTCGAAGAAATACTCGTCCAGCGGGACGCCGAGGTCTCGCGTTTGCCGGGCCAGCAGACGCGGCAGCAGCGCGGGAGCGTCCTTCCGCTCGTGGCGCTCGACGAACTCGGAAAGCTCCGAAATCCGAAGCAGGAGCGGGAACGGCGCCGACGCATCGGCGAGCCTCGCCGCGCATGCGGCATGCGCGATGCGCCGCAGGAAAGTCGTCTTGCCCGATCCGGGATCCCCCAGAATCACCAGACGCGTCTCGGCCAGGGACTCCTCTAGCGTCCGGCGGGCTCGCCCGCCCTCCGCCTCGCGCCCGCTTCCCATCTCGTCGACCAGCGGAATGTAGAGGTCGTCGATCGGAAACCGCGGAGCCTCCGCCACGTTCAACCGCAGCCCCCGAATCTCGATGAATGCCGTGTCGTTGCGCAAGTATTCGAGATAGGGTCTGGGATCGGCCTCCACTCGTGGCAACGGCGCCGGGGTCCGCAGGCCGCCGGAATCGGCATGACTGGCCAACTCACCCAGCAAGTCGAGCAACGGCTGTCCGAAATCGGCGAAAGGGACCGGCTGCACCGATAGTCCGTGCAGCTCCTTCTCCATCGCCCCCTGGGCATCAGCCTGAACCAATACGAAGTGCTTGCCGCCTGCGCCGCCGAAGGTTTCCCGCACCCAACGGATCTGCCGCTGGACGGCCTCTTCCATACCGAACCCGATGAACAGGAACGTGCGCGCCGTAAGCAGATGGCGCAACGTCACGAGGGCCGCCTCGTAGTCCACCTGGATCTGGCCGGCGGTTGGATATAGCATGCCGTAACCATCTGGCGTCAGAATGATCTCTTCCGGCCGGTCGATGAAGCCATGTAAATGCCAGACGGCCGGTTGCCCAACGCAATCCCGGTGGATGTCAACCAGATTCACCCGGTCGCTCACGGTCCAATGCCGCAGGTCGCGCTCTTGCGGACTGGCCCACCGCAGCACCTTGTCGTAATTGGTGGTCACCACCAGTGGACTGCCCAGCCGCCAGACGGCGCGCGCCGCGTCGAGACTCGCCGGCCGCACGTGCTCGGCCGGCGGATCGAATTGCGCTTTGAGAAAGGGGAGCCAGAGCGCTCCCAGCGCGGCGCGAGCCACTTTCGCCGCGTCCATGTAAGCGTCAGGGTCGTCGTTGTCCTCCAATGTCGCCTGAACCCGATTAGCCTTCGTGGTCAGGCCCTCCGTGCGCAACCGGTCCGACGCGGCCAGCAGAAGGCCGCGCCAGGTGGGAAACAGATGCCGCCCCGCTTCATCCGTAACCGCGCGCGAAACACCGGCTCCCGCGAACGGGATCACTTCGCGGGCCTTCAGCGCTTCGACCAGGGTGGAGGGTAAGTTCCCCATACCAGCAAGTAACCAATTCTCTCAAATAAGGACGAGCGCGGCTGGTAACACCGCCTACTCTAACAATAACCGAAGCGACTGCTCCCAAGCCAATGAACCCAGCCCGGGAGGCACGGCGCCCCAAGCGCCACCACGCGCTCGACTATATCAACCTGTCCCGGCGAGACGCGCCGGGTGCCGTCAACGGATGTGGGTGCGGTTCATTACCACATCCCTGCCCGAAGGGCGGATCTGTCGGAAGGCCGATTACCCGCGAAACGCTCACTTAGGAAATTGACAAAGCGGCCAGCCGGTCATATGGGTCACTTGGCCGTATCGGCAAACCTGACAAATGGCCGAGGTCGCCCAAAATCCCCAGATACGGCGTTGAACGAAGCC
>PKYZ01000240.1:500-4846 GCA_003132865.1 Bryobacterales bacterium | reverse complement strand
CTCAGTTGACGTTCCGTTTGCGGCTTGCCGCTCTGCGGGGCAGACCTCCAGGTCTGCGCGGGTCCTCCAGGACCCGCTGGGTGGCACAGGCTTTTAGGCACAGGCTTTTAGGCGCAGGCTTTTAACCTGTGAAAACGGGGGGCGAAGCTCGCCTGGAGCCGCGTCACGCAATTCCGTCGTCCCTAATTGACTGCAAACAATCGCTGATGATGATCGATTCCCCGGACTGCAAGGCAACCTCGTGCTATTCTTATGTCGGGCAAACAGAGACGCACGCGTTGTTCTGCCGCCCCCCCGTTCTTTGACAATTTCAACCGCAGCCGGAAGCCATCAAGCCCGCACGAACCAAAACTCTAACTAATCTCAGTAACCATAACAAACTAAATCAGATATTTGGCAAGTTTTCAGAATTGGCTTTGTTCGGCAGATTTTTAGCAGTCCCAATTCGAGCACAGTTCCGCACAACGATGCACAGGTGTGCGACATAAAAGTGATAGGCTGAGCCGCGACCGTCAGAGAGAGTGCATGAGGTACTTCATCACCTTTGCGTGCTATCTCGGGCACCTGCACGGCGATGAATCGGGTTCTGTAGACCGGCGTCACAACCTGGCTGGAGGCCGATTGTTGGAAGCCGATCCACCGCGCCCGTGCCATAGCCGCCAATCGCTGCTGTATGCCGCTTGCAACGGTCGGCGATGTGGGTTCAAATCGGCATTTAAGCTCCCGAGGTGAACTATGAGACGAAGAACTTTTATGCAATCGGCGCTGGCTGGGTCCGCCGCGGCGCTCGCCGCGCCAACGCAAGGGATTCCCAAGCGGACCTATAAGGGCGACGTGAAGGTGTCCATGATCGCCTTCGGCGGCATCGTAGTCGTGGGGATGGAGCAAAAGGATGCCGGCCGCGCGGTGGCGGAGGCCTTCGACCGGGGCGTCAACTATTTCGATGTCGCGCCGAGCTACTTCTCGGGCGAGGCGGAGATGAAGCTCGGCCCGGCTGTGGCGCCATACCGCGCGAAGTCTTTTCTGGCCTGCAAGACCATGGAACGGGGTGCGGCCGGCGCACGCCAAGAGCTGGAACAAAGCCTCGGCCGGCTGCGGACCGATCACTTCGACCTGTACCAATTCCATGCCGTTTCGAGCGTCGCCGAGGTGGACCGGATCCTGGCTGCCGGCGGCGCTGCGGAGACGTTTGTCAAGGCACGCGAGGAGGGCAAAGTACGGTTCCTGGGCGCTTCCGTGCATGACGCCGCGGCGGCCATCTCCTTGATGGACCGTTTTCCGCTGGATTCCGTAATGATTCCCCTGAACTTCGTGCTGGTCCACGAAGGCAACTTCGGGCCGCAGATCCTGGCGAAGGCCAAGGAAAAAGGTGTGGCCCGAATCGCGCTGAAGGCGATGGCCCATACCACCTGGCCCGGCCGGGAGCACGACGCGTGGCGCAAGTGCTGGTATCAGCCGATCGACGATCCGGAGCTCGCCGAGAAGGCGGTGCGCTTCACCCTGAGCGAAGACATCACCGCCGCCATTCCGCCGGGCGAGATTGAGCTCTTCCGCATGGCGCTGGATTTCGCCGCACGATTCCGTCCGTTGGAGCCGAAAGAGCGCGAGGAGTTGTTTGCGAAGGCGCGCGGCATCCGGCCCCTTTTCCGCGCTTGAGGGGGACTTGTGGGGCAGGCCTCCAGGCCTGCGCGGGTTCTCCGGAACCCGCTCTTCGGCAGCGGTATACTGGGCACAAAGGCAGTGACATGAGGAAAATCCAATGATCCAACTGACCATAAACGGCAAACCCACCCGCTTCGACGGCGATCCAGACATGCCGTTGCTCTGGTATCTGCGCGACGATCTCGCGCTGACGGGAACGAAATTCGGATGCGGCATGGGCCTGTGCGGCGCATGCACCGTGCACGTGAACGGCGCGGCGGCGCGCAGTTGCCTGACTCCAATGCGGGCGGCGGCCGGCAAGCACATCACCACCATCGAGGGGCTGAGCGCCGCGGGCGACCATCCGCTGCAGAAAGCCTGGGAAGCCTGCAACGTGCCGCAATGCGGGTACTGCCAGACCGGTCAGATTATGCAGGCGGCCGCCATGTTGAAGACCAAGCCACATCCCACGGACCACGACATTGACGCGAATATGGAGGGCAACATCTGCCGCTGCGGGACCTATCAGCGAATCCGCCAGGCGATCAAGATGGCGGCGGGGGTGCGAGCATGACACCCGCGATCCTTAATGTTTCGCGCCGCGGCTTCCTGAGCCAGATATTTTCGGCTGGCGCGCTGGTCATCGCCGTGCCGTTGGTCCCGAAGCTGAACGCCGCACAGACCTGGCAGCCCAGCGTGTATCTCGGCATCGAGCCGGATGGCACGGTGAAGATCGTGGCGCACCGCTCCGAGATGGGTACGGGTTGCCGCACCGGACTGCCCATGATTGTGGCGGACGAGTTGGAAGCGGACTGGGCGCGCGTTCAGGTGATCCAGGCGCTGGGCGATGCGAAGTACGGTTCGCAAAATACAGACGGTTCGTGTTCCGTGCGCGATTTCTACGACGCTCTGCGGGCAGCGGGCGCGTCGGCGCGCACCATGCTCGAAAATGCCGCGGCCACCAAATGGGGAGTGCCCGCGGAAGAATGTCACGGACAGAATCATTTTATCGTGCATGCCAAGACCGGCCGCAAGCTGGCGTACGGCGAACTCGTCGCGCTGGCTTCCGCGGCCGAGGCTGCCGAACAGAGCGCCATTCGCTTCAAGACGCCCGGCCAGTTCCGTTACATCGGCAAAGACATACCCATCGTCGATCTGAAGCCTATCGTGACCGGCCAAGCGACGTTCGGCATCGACGCGCGCATGCCCGGGATGGTCTACGCCGCGATCGAGCGTCCGCCGGTCATGGGCGCCTCGTTGAAAACCTGCGACGATGCGGAAGCCAAACAGGTGAAGGGCGTGGAGCAGGTCGTCATGCTGGACCTGGCCAAGCCGCCATACGGTTTCAAGCCGCTGGGCGGCGCGGCGGTGATTGCCAACAACAGTTGGACGGCGTTGCAGGGGCGCAAGAAGCTGAAAGTCGAATGGGATTTGGGCGAGCACGCCGCTTACGATTCGGCGGCGTATAAACAGGCGATGCTCGACACCGCTCGCAAGCCCGGTCGCGTGGCCCGCGAGACTGGCAACGTGGACACGGAATTCGCCAAGGGCGGCAAAACCCTGGAGGCGTCCTACTACACGCCCATGCTGGCGCACGCTGCCATGGAGCCGCTGGCCGCCGTCGCCGAGTTCAAAGACGGCAAGGTAGTCACGTGGACGTGCACGCAGAATCCGCAGGCCGTGCAGGAGACCGTGGCGCTCGCGGTGGGCATCAAGAAAGAAGACGTGCTGTGCCATGTGACGCTGCTGGGCGGCGGATTCGGGCGCAAGTCGAAGCCGGATTACGTCGCGGAAGCCGCGCTGCTCTCGAAGCAAGTGGGCAAGCCGGTCAAGATCGTCTGGAGCCGCGAGGACGACGTTCACTTCGACTATTTCCATTCCCCGGCCGCGCTGTACATGAAGGCTGCGGTGGATGACAAGGGCCACCCCACCGCATGGCTGCAGCGCAGCGTCTTCCCGCCTATCGCCATGCAGGGGAATCCGAATGAGGAATACGGCGGCTTCCAGCTCAGCATGGGATGGACGGATATCCCTTACCCGATCCCGAATCTGCGGGTGGAGAACGGCCCTGCCAAGGCGCATGTGCGCATCGGCTGGCTGCGCTCGGTTTCGAACATTTATCATGCGTTCGGCGTGCAGTCGTTCACCGATGAACTGGCCGCGGCGGCCGGACGCGGTCGCGTCGAATACCTGCTCGACTTGATCGGACAGCCGCGCGTCATCGATTTCAGCAAGGAGGGCATGAAGCAGAGCGGGCCGAATAATCCCAAGTATCCGTTCGATACGGCGCGCCTTCGGAATGTTGTCGAATTGGCCGCGCAGAAATCCGGCTGGGCGAACAAGAAAGCCGCGCCCGGACGCGCGCTGGGCATTGCGGCGCATCGCAGCTTTCTCACATATGTGGCTGCCGTGGTTGAGGTCGAAGTGCACGGCAGCGAGATCCGCATTCCGCGCGTGGATATCGCGGTGGATGCCGGGCGTATCATCAACCCCGACCGCGTCAAGTCTCAGTTTGAGGGCGCGGCGGTGTTTGGCACGAGTGTCGCGCTCATGGGCGAGATCACCGCCGCGGGCGGCCGCATACAGCAGTCGAATTTCGACGGGTATCCCGTGGCGCGCATGAACCAGGCGCCCTTTGAAACGCACGTGTACGTTGTCCCCAGCGATGCGGCGCCCGCCGGCGTGGGTGAGCCGGGCGTGCCGCC
>PKYZ01000240.1:0-480 GCA_003132865.1 Bryobacterales bacterium | reverse complement strand
AACCCGGCCGCCGCCGCGGCGCATCAGTGGCGCACGGCGCACGAGCAGGCCATCCTCGCCGAGTTCATGGACCTGCTCGCCATTCCGAATCTGGCGAGCGACGGGCCCAACATCCGCCGCAATGCCGCAGCGGTGTCCGCCATTCTCGAAAAGCGCGGCGTGAAAACGCGCCTGCTGGAGGTATCTGGCGCGCCGCCCGTGGTCTTCGGCGAAATCGATTCGCCGGTAGCCGCGCGCAGCGTGGTCTTCTACGCGCACTACGATGGCCAGCCGCNNCGGCGCTCGATGCGCTGCGCGCGTCCGGTATTCCGCTGCGCGCCAACGTCAAGTTCGTCTTCGAAGGCGAGGAGGAGGCTGGATCGCCGCACCTGGCGAGCATCCTCGCGAAATACAAAGACCTGCTGGCGAGCGACGTCTGGCTGATCTGCGATGGCCCTATGCACCAGAGCCGCCGCCAACAAATCGTGTTCGGCGCGCGCG
>PKYZ01000879.1 GCA_003132865.1 Bryobacterales bacterium | reverse complement strand
ACCGCACCGACCCGGCGCCGCTCTTCACGATAGTGCCGGTGGGGGCGGAGCCGGTGGCGGCGGTGGTGGTGGAGGTGGGATAGGGGCGAGCTGCGTCGCCGCTGCATTGGACAGTCCAATGGTATGTACTATAATGTAGTTACGGTGCCACTGCAAGCATGCGCTTCGAATGGGACGAGGAGAAGAACCGCCGGAACCTGGCGAAACACAGGATCAGTTTCCAGACCGCCAAGTTGGTGTTCGAGGATCCAAATGTGCACATCCAGGAAGACCGCGTAGTCGAGGGCGAAGAGCGCTGGAAGGCGCTCGGACTGATTGGCGGAATCCTGGTTGTGCTGGTGGTCCACACCCGTTCCGAGGAAGGGGGCGAGGACGTGGTGCGCATTATCTCAGCGCGAAAGGCGGCACCGGCGGAAAGGAGCGCATATGACGAAGCTTACTAAGGCTCAGGCCAAGGAGATTCGGGACCTTCGTCGAATGAAGGACGCGGAGATCGACTTCACGGATATCCCATTGACAACCGACTGGAGCAGGGCGGTGGTGGGAGGTTTTTACCGGCCCGTCAAGAAGTCACTGACGATCCGGCTGGACGCCGATGTTCTCGCTTGGCTCAAGGGACAAGGGAGGGGGTACCAAACACGAATCAATGGCCTGTTGCGGGAGGCCATGAGGCGGTCGGCGAGCAATTAGTCTCGAATTCGGACCGCGGAGTATGGAGAACACAATTGCCACTGGCGCAACGCCCCCGTCCACGGTTAGGCCGCCGGGGCTGGTAACGGGCGAGCGCGTGACCGTGGAAGAATTCATGCGCCGCTGGGAAGAACTCCCGGACTTGAAGAACGCCGAGCTCATTGATGGAGTTGTGCATGTGCCATCACCTGCCGGTCTCGAACACGGAAGCCTCAGTTCGCGGACGATTTCGTGGCTTGGTTACTACGCGTACGCAACGCCTGGATGTGACGCGGGGAGTCACAGCACGTGGCTGATGTCAGGTAGCGTTCCCCAGCCCGATGTTTACCTGCGGATCTTGCCCTCGCACGGAGGACAGTCCAGGAATGAAGGGGAATACGGAACTGACGCGCCAGAGTTAGTGGCAGAGGTTTGCGACACATCCACCGAAGTCGATTTTGGGCCCAAGCTGGCCCTCTATGAAAGGGCCGGCGTGCGGGAATATGTTACGGTCGAGCTCTTGGGACAGCGCCTGATCTGGCGAGTGCTCGAAAATGGCGCCTACGTCGCCCTGACGCTCCCTCCGGACGGTATTATCCAGATCACAGGTCTTTCCAGGGCTGTGGCTCGACGTGCCGGCCTTCTGGGCCGACGATGGCGCGAAGATGCTGGCGGTATTGAACGCGGGCCTTGCTTCAGAGGGTCACCGGAAGTTCGTGCAGCGGCTTGCGGCGGCACGATAGACCGCAAGAGCGCGGCTAAGGGGTCGCGCGCGGACCAGGCGTCCGCCCTACTCAGAAGAATCAGCCTGGACAGTACTGTATCGACAAAGCTAAGGAACAGAAAGGAACAGCCTAGCTTACTTCTTCTTACCTTGGGCGGCGACGGCTTCCATGGCCGCCTTCACCTTGTCCGGATCGCCGAGATAGTAGCTGCACAACGGCTTCAGGTCGTTGCCGAGTTCGTAGACTAATGGCATCCCCGTGGGGATATTCAAGCCCACGATAGCCTCTTCGGAAACATCGTCGAGATACTTCACCAGCGCGCGCAGGCTGTTGCCATGGGCAGCGATCAGCACGCGCTGGCCTTCGCGCACGGCGGGCGCGATGGTGGCGTGCCAGTACGGGAGAAAGCGGTTCACGGTGTCCTTCAGACACTCGGTGAGCGGCAGCTCCTGCGCGGTCAGGTCTTTGTAGCGGGGGTCATGGCCGGGATAGCGTGAGTCGTCCGGAGTCAGGACCGGCGGCGGGATGTCGTAACTGCGGCGCCAGATCTTCACCTGGTCCTCGCCGAATTTGGCCGCGGTCTCGGATTTGTTGAGACCCTGCAGCGCGCCGTAGTGGCGCTCGTTCAAGCGCCACGAACGGTCGACCGGAATCCACATGAGGTCCAGCTCGTCGAGCGTCATCCACAGCGTGCGGATGGCGCGCTTGAGCACCGAGGTGTAGGCCACGTCGAACGCATAGCCTTCGGCCTTCAGCACCACGCCGGCTTCGTGGGCTTCCTGGCGTCCCTTATCGGAAAGGTCTACATCGGTCCAGCCGGTGAAACGGTTCTCCTTGTTCCAATCGCTCTCGCCGTGACGGAGCAAAACGAGTTTGTGCGTCGCTTTGGACACTTTGGACATGGGCGATGGTCCTAACGCCGAAATGCCTTGCGCCCGGCGAACTGGGCGGCATTGCCCAAGCGCTCTTCGATGCGCAGCAACTGGTTGTATTTGGCGATGCGGTCGGTGCGGCTGGCCGAGCCAGTCTTGATCTGGCCGGCGTTGGTGGCCACCACCAAGTCCGCGATGAACGGATCTTCGGTCTCGCCGGAGCGATGCGAAACCACCGACGTGTAATTCGCGGCGGCCGCCATGTGCATGGTCTCCAGCGTCTCGGTCACCGTGCCAATCTGGTTGAGCTTGATCAGAATCGAGTTCCCAATGCCGCGCTCAATGCCGCGCTGGAAAATCGCCGGATTGGTCACGAAGATGTCGTCGGCGACGAGTTGGATCTTTCCGCCCAACGTATCCGTGAGTGCCGTCCAGCCATCCCAATCTTCCTCCGACATACCGTCTTCGAGGGAAATAATGGCGGGATACTGCCGCACCCAATCGGCCCAGAACTCCACCATCTGGTCGGAAGTGCGCTCGCTCTTGTCTGACTTCTTGAAGACGTACTTGCCATCCTGGAAGAATTCGCTGGAGGCGGGATCGATGCAGATGCCGACCTGCTCGCCGGGTTTGTATCCGGCTTGGGAGATACCCTCGAGCAGCAGTTCCAGGGCTTCGATGTTGGATTTCAGATTGGGCGCAAAGCCGCCTTCATCGCCCACGGCGGTGGAGTAGCCGCGCTTCTTGAGCACCTTCTTCAGGGTGTGAAAGACCTCCACGCCCATGCGGATCGCCTCGGAAAACTTCGTAGCGCCGAAGGGCGCGATCATGAACTCCTGCACATCCACGGAATTGTCCGCGTGGGCTCCGCCGTTGAGCACGTTCATCTGGGGCACAGGCAGCACGCGCGCGCCTGCGCCGCCCAGATAGCGGTAGAGCGGCGTGCGCTGGGAGGCGGCCGCGGCGCGCGCGGCGGCCATGGAAACGGCCAGAATAGCGTTGGCGCCCAAGCGGCCCTTATTCGGCGTGCCATCCAGCTCGATCATGAGGCGATCGATTTCCGCCTGCTGGGTGGCGTCTTTGCCATGCAGGCTTTGGGCGATCTCGCCATTCACGTGGCTGACCGCGGATTGCGTGCCCTTTCCCAGATAGCGCGACGTGTCGCCGTCGCGCAGTTCCACAGCTTCGTGTTCTCCCGTGGAGGCGCCGGAGGGCACAGCCGCCCTACCCATGCTGCCGTCGGCCAGGTGGACATCCGCTTCCACGGTGGGGTTGCCACGTGAATCGAGGATTTCCCGGCCCGTTACTCGAACGATGGTTGTCATAGAAGTTGAAATCATAAGGTAGCAGATGGCAGAAGAAGTCAGGAGTCAGGAGGAGTCACAGATCAGAATGGGAGTACAGTAAAGAAATGCTGAATTCCAGATGGCGCTCGCCCGCCATCCCGATTGCGGCCATTTCGATTGCGGGCGGTCTCTTCGCCGCGAGTCCAACGGATGCCCCGAGGGTGACGTTCTCGAAAGATGTCGCGCCGGTTCTGCAGAGGCATTGCCAGGCATGCCATCGTCCGGGAGAAGCCGCGCCTTTTTCTCTGCTCACTTATCAGCAGGCGCGACCCTGGGCCAAGGCGATGAAGGAAGCGGTGCTGTTGAGGAAGATGCCACCGTGGTTCGCCGATCCGCACTATGGCAAGTTTTCGAACGATCGGTCGCTTTCGCAAAGCGACGTGGACACGCTGGTTGCCTGGGCCGATAGCGGCGCGCCGGAAGGCGATGCCAAGGATCTGCCGCCGCGGCTCGACTATGTGCAGGGGTGGTCCATCCCGAAGCCGGATGTGGTGTTCGAGTTTCCGCGGCCGTTTCAGATTCCGGCGGCGGGCACCATCGAATACCAGAAAGTGATCGTGCCTTCAGGATTCACAGAAGACAAATGGGTGCAGTTTGCCGAAGCGCGGCCAGACGACCGCGCCCACATACACCATATGATTTTGTATGTGCGCGAGCCCGGCTCACACTGGCTGCGGGGCGAGCCGGCCGGTGTCTTTTTCGTGGCGCCGAAGGTCACCGACGACAGCACCGATACGAGCGCCTTGCCGAGCGATTTCCTGGTGGGTTATGCGCCGGGACAGCCGCCGGAGATCCTGCAGCCGGGTCAAGGCAAGCTCGTCAAGGCCGGCTCGGATTTTGTTTTGGAGATTCATTACACCACCAATGGCACGGCCAGCACGGACCGCAGCAAGTTCGGCCTGGTCTTCGCCAAGGAACGGCCGCAGACGCGCGTGCTGACTCTTTCCGCCACCAACGGAAAGTTCAAGATTCCGCCGCGGGACCCGAACTACCGCGTGGACGCCGAGTTCGAGGTAGGCGCCACCGTAAAGCTGGCAAGCTTGCATCCGCACATGCACGGGCGCGGCAAGGATTTCGAATACCGCATCGTGTATCCGGCGGGCGAGACGCAAACGATTCTACGGGTGCCGCGCTATGACTGGCATTGGCAGCTCTGGTACAACCTGGCGGCGCCCATGGTGCTGCCGAAAGGCACGCGCATCGAGTGCACGGCGCACTTCGACAACTCGCCCAACAATCCTGACAATGCCGATCCCACCAAAGAAGTCTCGTGGGGCGATCAGAGTTGGGACGAGATGAT
>PKYZ01000262.1 GCA_003132865.1 Bryobacterales bacterium | reverse complement strand
GATACAAAGCCGTTGCCATTCTGCGAAACGGTGCCCGCGGGAATGACAGCTCCAGGTGTAGTTGGGAAGCAAGCGTAAGAGGCCTCGTCAGGGGGCATGCAAGTATACTCGGTGAAGCCGACAACGTAGGCTCGGCCCTGGGGGTCCGTAGTGACGCCGAATCCGTTGGTTGGGTAGTTTCCACCCAAAAAGGTCGAGTTCGTGAGTTGACCAGAGGCGCTGAACTTGGCCACGAACGCGTTGTATTGGGCAGCACTGACTTCATTAACGCCCACCTCGTTCGGCGACAAGATCGTCTGGAAAGCGCCTGCCGTGATCGGAAAATCGGGCGAATTCGTGGTGCCCACGACGTATAGCGCATTGTCGTGGGTATCCCATACGACCGAGTTCCCCTCGGTGTAAACGGATCCTCCCAGATAAGTGGAGTAAAGAAGCGCCGTGCCGGATGGGTTCAGCGCACTAACAAAGGCCGTCCATATATTGGTTTTGCTGGTGGGTTGATATGGATTGACGACGGGAAAATCCGTCGATTCGGTCATTCCAGTGACATAGACATCACCGGCAGAGTCAATCGCCAGGGCCTGCGCCGACGGGCTGCCGGTCAGGGCCACGACCTGGCTGCCCCCGATTTGGTCCGGCCCGGAACCGCCCAAATACGTCAGATACGTAAACACCGGATCGATCACCAGCGTCTGGCTGTGGTCGTACTTGCCCAGCAGGAAGCGGACTTTGCCGCCAGAGATGGCGTACCTGGCATCGACAGTTGTTTTGCCGCCGTCAATCATTTGATAGACGACCGGCTTCCGCAGAGCCAGATCGCCGTCAGCCAGTTTTAGTAAAACATTGCCCTCGATGTCCAGACTCGGGGTCACGCCGGTGAGCCCAAGCGAAATTTGCTTGGGGTCCGCACCCGGGGCGACCACGAAATCGTACTCCAATTGCCGTTGGTTGCCGTAGAAAACTGCGTCAACGCCTGGATAGATACCCCGGTACTTCACTTTGCCATAAGCACCGATGCCGCTGCGCCACTTCTTCGGATCGTTACCGATGAAATAGTTGGCCACGCCCGGAAGTTTATCCGCGCCGGAAACTTGCGCGTTGCGTTCGGCGCCAAGCAGTTCCATGCGGAAAACCGACGGCGGAGCTCTGACACCAGCCAGCGTCCGCAGCGTGAAGACAACTTCGTTCGATGTAAGAAACAACGAATAGCCGTCGCCATGGGATAGAAACTTTACTTGACTGTCAGTTTGGCCCTGATTGGCCTCGAAGCTCAAGGGCACGGCCAGGAGGGCCGCCTTAGCCGGTTTCACGTTGGTCGGGTTTTCCGGTGAATCCCCGAATATGTGCCCGGCCGCTAAGGTCCAAAGAACGATGGACATCAGGATGATTCCGGCCGTGCGCGCCGTGGAGCCGGCGTGCGCCGCCAAAGTTCGTTCGCTCACCACTTGCTTTTCCTCCGTCAGCCCCGCGAGGAATGCACTGGTGCGCCATTCCGAGGATAGGACCAACTATTAAGACGCAGCCTTCGCGCGTTTCGTTTCGGATCCGGGCCGGTATTGTTTGAGATCGTCCAGGTGGATGAAGTTTACGGCGACGCCATCCAGCTCGGCTTCCAAGCGCCGGGAGTAACAGTCCGCGAACTCGACGCCGGAAATGGTTGTCAGGATCTCCAGGCGCAAGGGTAGAACGCCCATCCTGATGATCTGCCGCGTCTGCTGGAACCAGGCGGCATCGGCTTGGGCGAAACCAAAGGTCCGCAGGAGCCCGAATCCGAGGATCAGTATTATTCTGAACGTAAGAAACTTGTATATTACGAGAACGACGAGCCTTTGATTAAAGAGATCAGCGCGGAATTTGAAAGGGAATTCGGTCCGGCGCTCAACGAACTCCGGGACATTAAGGGACGTGGTTCGCTACTGCTACACCCTTAGGGATCGACTTCAATATATGAACAATGCGTTGTCGTGCGATTCGTAGAGGCCCCTGGAAGTGGGCTGATTCGTGCGGGCGTTTCAGTTCAGCGGAAGTCTCCCAGCCCGGGAGTGGGGCAGCCTACGGCAGCTTTTCCAGATCGACCCGATCCTTGAGCCGGCCGCTGGCCTGCTTGTTCCGCCTGAGATCGTCCAGTTGGATGAAGTTTACGGTGACTCCGTCCAAATCGGCCTCCACGCGGCGGGCGTAACAATCCGTGAAGTCCACTCCGGAAATGGTGGTCAAGATTTCCAGCCGCACTGGCGGAACACCCATCCTAACGATCTGCCGCGTCTGCTGAAACATGGCGGCATCGGCTTGGGAGAAACCGAAGCTTCGCAGGACTCCGGTTATGCGCTGAGCATTATCGGGGCTGATCGCGATCCAAATGTCGAGGTCGGCAGTGGCACGCGGGAAACCGTAGTAGTTGACAGCGTAGCCCCCGATGACGAGGTACTCGACATTACTCGAGTTCAACAACTTCAAGAACTCTCTGAAGTCGGGTGGTAGCTGGATCGTAGCCATAAATGATCTGCCGGAGCAATTCGAGCGCTTCCATGCGCTCCTGAGGCGATCTGGTCTGCCAGTAAGCTTTGTCTGGATCCTCATCGTCCAGCGAGCCGACTTCAAATACCGAGCGGTCCAACCTGGCTTGGTCGACTAGGTTCATACAGTTATTGTAGACGTCTATTGTTCGGCTCACGGCGACCCGATCGCGGGTCAAGCGGATTGCGCCATTTCAAGAGTCGGAAGCGCGCGAAGTCGTGGTCTGATGAGCAGAGTTCCGCTCCGTGCTCGAGGGCGAGTGCGGCGAGATGCGCATCGGTTGTCAGGTTGCCGCCGGTGCCCAAAGGAAGCAGGAGGTCGCGCAGCATCCGAGCGTGGCGGGGGCCTGGATGGACTACGGTCACTGAGGGCTGTTCCAGCCAGGAATCCACTATATCGAATGCAGCTTCGATTGACAGCGGCTTTGGGAACACATTCGGTCTTGTCGTCAGACGAAGGAAAGCGAGGAGGACAATCCACGAAAGGCCAATTGTCTGCGGACTGGAAAGCGTGGCCTCCCACCACGATTTCGCTACGGCGTGCCGCGGCGCGTCTTTATCGACGGCGTACAGGAGCAGGTTGGCGTCGACAAGTATCATTCGCGCAACGCCAGCTTCCGAGTGATTTCCTCATCTTCAATGGCGTCCGCCATGGCCAGGGCCTTGTCCCAGCGGAAATCCGGCGCCGGTCCAAGGTGATAGGACTTCTGGACAAAACGCGTGGTGCGTGGCTGTCTTTCGCGGGTCAAGCCCGCCCGAATCGCTTCGTTCAGAGCCTGCTTGAAGGAAACTCCGCGTTCGCGGATCGAATTCCGGAGCATTTTCTCGACGTCCGGATCGAGCGTGACGGTTGTCCTCATGGAGCCATCATAGCATCAAATCGAGTGCTGTCATGATGCGTCCCCTATGCAGAGCGGGTCATGGTATCACCCCGCCAGAACTTCCACGCAATCCGGGCCGCAGATCTTCTCCAACGCCGCTTTGAATTCGCGGTCGGGGCGCACCTTGGCGGGCACGTCGATGATCACCGAAAAATCGCGCGGCATCTCCAGCCGGAGCCGCACTTGCGACTCGCCGGGTTTGGCGCGGAACAGCTCGCGCAAGGCAGCCGGCTTGTCCGCCACGCCATTGCGGCCCAGCCACACGCGGATGGATATCAGCGCCGGCAGGTTCACGCGCGCCGTTTCCAGCGGCTGGATGTCCTGCACGGAAATCTTGGGCGGCGCATTTTCTTCGGGCAGCACCAAGCCGCGCACCAGCACGGCCTTGTCTTCCACGATCTGATTCGCCAACCGCTCGAAGCTGGCGGCGAACACCATGCCGTCGACCGAACCGGTGCGGTCTTCGATCTGCATCGCGGCCCAGGGCTTCTGCTCGCGGTTGCGCTTGCGCTGGATGCCCGTGAGCACGCCGCACAAGGCCACCTCCGTCCCTCTTTCGAGTCCCTCCAGATTGCCGGTATCGTGCGTGGCCAGCTCGCGGATCTTGTCTCCGTAATCGTCGAGCGGGTGCCCGGTCACGTAGAAGCCGAGCATCTCCTTTTCGCCTTGCAGCTTTTCGCGGCCCGTCCAATCGGGCACTTGCGGCAGTGGCCGCTCGACGGGCCCCTCCTCCGGGGTCATATCGCCGAACAGCCCGCCCTGGCCGCTCACGCGGTCGCGCCAGACGCGCTGCCCGGCTTCCATGGCGCTTTCGGTGGCGGCGAACAACCGCGCGCGCGTGCCCTCCAGCGAATCCATGGCGCCGGCGCGGATGAGGCTCTCGATCATGCGCCGGTTGATGGAACTCAAGTCCACGTGCTCGCAGAACTCGTAGATGGAAAGGAAGCGGCCCAGCTTTTCCCGCGCGGCGCGAATGGCTTCGACGGCGTTGGGTCCCAGATTCTTGACGGCGCCCAGCCCGAAGCGGATGCCTTTGCCGTTGGGCGCAGTGTCGTCGGGCGTGAAGCTCCAATCGCTGGCGTTGACATCCGGCTGGAGCACCGTGATGCCCATCTCGCGGCACTCGTTGATATACTTCACCACCTTGGCCGTGTTGCCGGTTTCCGAGGTGAGCAGCGCGGCCATGAAGTCCACCGGATAATGCGCTTTCAGATAGGCCGTGACAAAGGCCAGATAGGCGTATGCCGCGGAATGCGACTTATTGAATCCGTAACCCGCGAACTGTTCCATCAGGTCGAAGATCTTTTCAATCTTCCTCTGCGGGAAGCCGCGTTCCAGCGCGCCCTTGATGAAGCGCTGGCGCTGCGCGGCCATTTCTTCGGCTTTCTTCTTACCCATTGCCCGCCGCAGAATGTCGGCCTCGCCCAGTGAATAGCCCGCCAGGACGTTGGAGATCTGCATCACCTGTTCCTGGTAGACGATCACGCCGTAAGTCTCTTCGAGCAGCGCCTTCAGCTCGGGCAGGTCGTAGGCGACAGCCTTGCGGCCATGCTTGCGATCGATGAAGTCGTCTACCATGCCGCCCTGAAGGGGGCCGGGGCGATAGAGCGCGTTGAGCGCGGTGAGATCCTCGATACGCGTCGGATGGTAGCGGCGCAGAATGTCGCGCATGCCGGACGATTCAAACTGGAAGATGCCGCTGGTGAGGGCCTTCGAAAAGATTTCGTAGGTGGCCGGGTCGTCGAGCGGCAACTCCTCGGGCACCAGGCGGACGCCGTGCCGCTTCTCGATCAGCTTCAGCGCGTCGTCGATGAGCGTGAGCGTGGTCAGGCCCAGGAAGTCCATCTTCAGAAGCTGCAGCTTCTCGAGGCCGTTCATGTCGAACTGCGTGACAATTTCTTCCCGATTGGTGCGGTAGAGCGGAACGAGTTCCTTCAGCGGTTGCGGCGAAATGACCACGCCGGCGGCGTGCACGGAACAGTTGCGCGCCATGCCTTCCAACCGAAGCGCGACTTGCAGGATCTCGGCCACGCGCGGATCTTTGCGCTCCAGCTCGCCGAAGCCCGGCTCGGCTTTCATGGCGTCGTCGAGCGTGATGTTCAGGACGTTGGGCACCAGCTTGGTGAGGCGCTCCACGTCCGCGAAGCTCATGTCCAGCACGCGGCCCACATCTTTGATGGCGGCGCGCGCGGCCATGGTGTTGAAGGTGATGATTTGCGCCACCTGCTCGCGGCCGTATTTCTCAGTGACGTATTGGATGACTTCGCCGCGCCGGTTCATGCAGAAATCGATATCGATATCGGGCAGGCTGATGCGCTCGGGATTCAGGAAGCGCTCGAACAGCAGGCCGTATTGCAGCGGATCGATATCGGTGATGCCCATGGCGTAGCCCACCAGGCTGCCTGCCGCAGAGCCGCGGCCCGGGCCGACCGGAATGGATTTCGATCGCGCAAAGCGGATGAAATCCCAGACGATCAGGAAGTAGCCCGAGAACTGCATCTTCTGGATCATCTTGATTTCGCGGTCGAGACGCTCGGCGTATTCCGGCAAGTCGTGCTTCAGACGGCCGGCGGCGCGCAGAGCCTCCAGCCGTAGCCGGCGTCTTTCGAAACCCTGGCGCGCGACGAATTCGAAATAAGTATCGGTCGAGTGCTCGGCCGGGACTTCGAATTTCGGGAAAGGCTCCTTGATTTTTTCCAGGTCGACGTGGCAGCGCTGGGCGATCTCCCAAGTGCGGTCGAGCGACTCTTCCAGCTCGCCGAAGAGCTGCATCATCTCGGCGCGCGATTTCAGATAGAAATCCGGCGAGTTCCATTTCATGCGCGATGGATCGCTCATGGTCTTGCCGGTCTGGATGCAGAGCAGGATTTCGTGCGCGCGGGCATCGTCGCGGCGCAGATAGTGCGCGTCGTTGGTGGCCACCAGCGGCAGGCCGGTCTCCGCCGAGAGGCGATTGACCGCCGGCACCAGGCGCTTGTCCTGTTCCATGTGGTGGTCCTGGATTTCAAGAAAGAAGTTGTTCTTGCCGAAGATGTCCGCGTAGGTGTAGGCGGTGCGGCGGGCTTCCTCGTAGCGGTCGGCCAGCAGGATTTCGGGAATGTCGCCGCGCAGGCAGGCGGACATGCCGATCAGCCCTTTGGAGTGCCGCGCGAGCAGGTCCTTGTCGATGCGGGGCTTGTAGTAGAAGCCTTCCAGGAAGCCGGTGGAGACCAGGTTGATGAGGTTGCGATAGCCTTCCTGGGTCTCGCAGAGCAGGATCAGGTGATTGTAGCGGTCGGTGTCGCTGCGGGTTTTGTGGCCCTGTTGCGAAACGTAGACCTCGCAGCCGATGACCGGGTGCACGCCTTTGCTCTTGGCGGTGTTGTAGAACTTGACGGCGCCGAACAGGTTGCCGTGGTCGGTCATGGCGACGGCGGGCATCTTCTGCTCGACGACGGTGTCCATGAGCTGGCCGATTTCACAGGCTCCATCGAGGAGGGAGTAATCGGTGTGGCAGTGCAGATGGACGAACGGATTTTCCGGCATGGCCTTCCTTTGATCAATCGGCAATCGGGTCTCTGGGGAGGTGATTCTATTTTAGCGCGGACGTGCGGGGCGAAGGTGGCAATGTTGAGGCGCCGCGCGATGTCCGGTGCCGTTTGGCGGGTCGTTGCCCGGGATGTTCTTCCGCCACCCGCTTCGGACGCCTTGGCGACGAATGCGCTGACGAGCTTTCGGCGGGCGAACTACCGAAACGCCGCATCTAGACCGCACGCTCTATTGCTGGTAATACCGGCTGTTCCCATCGGAAATCACCGGTCTGCGTGTTTAGGACGTACGGCTCCAGTGGAAACGGTTCCGCCGCACCTTGTGAGCCCCGCCCGTCCGGAATGCGCCGTTCAAAAAGCTTGACTGGCGTGTCGAACAGAGGTCTAATTGAGGACACTGCTGCTGCTGTCGGGTGGCTGCAACATGTGGACTGTGCAGGAGCCCTTGGGGCACAGGAACGTCCTGACGTATGGAGCACATGACATCGGCAACTATCAAACTCTTCCTTCCACGCGGGGATGCGAAGAGTCTACGCACCGCGGAAATCTCTAACTGGACTGGCAAGGCTGTCGCCGCGCCCCGCACCGAACTAGACGAACTTCTGGCTCGCGAGGAACTCGACAAGGCGAGGGTCTACATTCTCATTGGCAGCGACCCCCTTACCAACGCACCGCACGCTTACATCGGCGAGGCGGAGATCATTCGCGAGCGACTGAAGCAACACAAGACGAAGGAGTTTTGGGTTTCGGCCATCATCTTCGTCAGCAAGGACGAGAACCTGACCAAGGCTCATGTGAGGTATCTTGAGAGCCGTCTTCTCGCGGAAGCAGCTCAGGTCAACAGATTCACCCTCGAACAGAATCAGGCAGGCGGCTCGAAGCTTCCCGAATCAGACCGCGAAGACATGGAGGTGTTTCTAGCCCGCATTCGGCAGCTCCTTCCCGTCCTCGGCTCCGACATTCTCGCGCCGATCACTCAATCCGCCGCGAAAGCTCAGCCCGGCGGGGTGCTCTTCTACCGCATCAAGGGAGCCGAGGCGCGAGACCAGCGCACCGCGAACGGCTTCGTCGTATTCCACGGCTCCACCGCCGTCTTGGAGCAGCGGCCATCTGCCGAGACCTATCCTTACGTCTTAGCCCAGCGCAAACAACTTATTGCTGATGGCACGCTCATAGAGAAAGACGGATTCTTGGTGTTCATCAAGGATGCCGAGTTTTCTAGCCCATCTGCGGCGGCGGCCGTTATATGCGGCGGGAGCGCAAACGGACTTATGGTTTGGAAAACTAACGATGGGAAATCCCTCAAACAACTCGACGCGCAGGCCTGAGCGTAGATCGCTAGAAACTCATAACCAAGCCACGGCACAACTCTACGCTCAAACGGGACGCTCGTTTAGGCCGGGGCCGGAGAGCTCATTCGCAATTCGCGATTCGCGAATGTAGAATGGAGGTGATGGTGCTGAAGCCCCAGGACGTGTACGTAGCGCTCAAGATCGTGGCAGCCCGGTCGGATCGTCCGCCATACTCCCAACTTGCCGCGGAGTTGGTGATGAGCCCGTCTGAGGTGCATGCTTCCGTGCAGCGCGCTCAGTCCAGCCACTTGCTCCACGGCCCTCGCATGAAGAACCGCCCGAACTTTGGTGCGCTCGAAGAATTCCTCCTCCGCGGGCTGAAGTACGTTTTTCCGCCCGAACGGGGAGAACTCACCCGCGGGGTCCCGACGTCGTACGCCGCCGAGCCGCTGCGCAGTATTATCGCGCAAGGGAATGAGCCTATTCCCGTCTGGCCGTACGAGGAGAGCAAGCAACGGGGCATCTCTTTTGAGCCGCTGTACAGGACTGCCCCCATCGCGGCCCTGCGCGACCCATCCTTTTACGAGTACCTGGCCCTCGCGGATGCCCTGCGGGACAGCCGCGTGCGTGAACGAAGAATTGCCGAAAAAGAGCTGTGCCGCCGGCTCCGGGAAGCCAGTGAACGAACCAAATCTTGAGCAATTGATCGCCGCCGCCCGGCTCCTCCGCCCTCTGCTTGGTGAACTCGTATTCGTGGGCGGGACCGTAACGGGCCTCCTCATTACCGACGAGGCCGCCGCCAATCCGCGGCCTACTCTCGACGTGGATGCGATCGCCGAAATCACTTCCTACGCGCAGTATGCGGCGTTTGGCGATCGGCTGCGTGCGCTGGGGTTCCGCGAAGACACCAGCGAAGGGGCGCGCCGCTGTGCCGCTGGGTCCATCGCCGGAGCATTCTCGACGTGATGCCGCTGGACGAGAAGGTTCTCGAGTTTTCCAACCGGTGGTATCGGGCTGCAATGAAGTCTGCGGTTACACGAAGGCTCGCGGATGATCTTGAAATCCGCGTTGTCACGGCTTCCTCTACATCGCTACGAAGCTCGCGGCGTTCAAAGGCCGCGGAAAGGGGGATCTGTTCGGAAGTCGTGATTTGGAAGACCTGATCTCCGTAGTTGATGGCCGCGCCGAACTCGTTGCGGAGGTGCGGGCGGAAGCCGTCGATCTCCGAGCATATGTGCGTGCCGGGATCAAAGCCCTACTGGCGACGCCGGGGTTTCTCGACGCGTTGCCTGGATATCTGCTCCCGGATGCGGCGAGCCAGTCACGCATCAACATTGTGCTGCGGCGCTTGCAAGAACTCCGCCTATCGCAAGAATGAATACCCCACATAGAACACGTTGTTATCAACGCCCGGATTGAAGCTTGTTGTGCCGGCGTTTGAGATATGAAAAAATCGGTAACCCAGGCTCACCGCGCCGCGCTCGCCCACGCGCCACCGGACTCCGCCGCCCAGATCGAAAAAGAAATTCAGACCGCTGGCGTCCAGCTGGTTTTCCGGAATCGGCTCTGTGGAGGCGACGATCCCTCCGGCGGTTTCAATGAATGGGTGCACCCGGCGCTTCCGCGCAAGGGCGAATGTGAAGCCGACAGGCGCTACGGCAAAGCCATATACCGCATGCGCGGGCACGTTGCCTTCATAGGGCTGAATCAGGATGGCTGCAGGCATAGCCGCCGCGGTATAACTCAACGAAACGGAGTTCCAACTCCAGCAGCGATAGCTATAGGCGAATCCGGCCAGCACCAAGCGGCGATCCGTGGCCGTGCCGATCAGGGTCGCCGATGCGGGCGAATAGCCGGCAACAAACTGGAAATCGTGACGCGGCCGCCGGTCGTCGGCGGAGCACAATCCGGCCCGCAGGATGGCGGGCAGGACGATTCCTATTGCCAACGCAGACAGCCGTCCGATGGTCATTTGGGAGTGGGCAGCAAGTGCAACTACGGAAGCTCGTCGGGACGAAATACCAGGTCGCGGTCCAGGACCATTTCCAGGTGAGTACCCGCGGGCAGCACCACGTTCTGATTGCGTGAAAGCAGGACTCCCGCTAGAGCGCCGCCCACGCCTCCGACGGCAGCGCCGCCCAGTCCCCTGGTAATGGCGCCAACCGTGGCGCCAATGCCGGCTCCCTCCATCACGGTGCGCCCGTCGGCGGATTTGCCTCCACCTTCCACCTTGCCCTCTTCTCCCGGCGGCCGCGCGCGAAAATCACGCGAGACACCGTTGGGCAAAATCAGCGAGTCGAACCGGATGTACAACTCGCCCTTGCCCACCACCTTGCCGGCCTGCTTGGCTCGAGTGACGATGCCTTCGACGTCGCTGCCTCGGGGTATGACTACCCGACCACTCACGGCCACCGGCGACGCCGTGCGAAGGTAGACATGATCGCCCTCTTTAGTGTGCTTCGTGTTCACTTCATTGATGAGCGACAACAGGACGCGCGTCCCCGAGGGGACCGTTACGTCGGGAGGCGCGCCCGGCGCGGGCCTCTTCGCCAGCACCGGTTGCGACGCGTCGCTACCCGGCTCGGCTGAACGCCAACCCGTCGCCGGCGGCGCTTCACTTGCCGGCGCGGCTTCCGGAACGGCCGCAGGAGGAGCCGCCACCGGGGCGCCCTCTCGCCGGAATACTAATGTGCCTTCCGCTTCCCCGTCGTTGGCGCGAACCACCTGCCGGGTAATGGTGAGGGTGTTGTGGCTGCGGGAGATCTCCCAGCGGTCCATCACCGTGTAATGCCGCGGGCCGGAAACCTGGGTGTTGACGAGCAGCGCCGCGCCTTCCCACTTAATAACGGAGCTTCTGGATTCCTCGCCGATCTGCTTCCGCGTCTCGCTGCCATCGAGCGCATACGACCACTGCACCGCGCCCGCTGAGCAGAGGATGCCGTCGCCACCTTGCGAAACGTTGAGATTTGTTTCCACTTGTCCGAGGGAAGCGATGTCGCTGGCGCTCGGGTCCAGCACCCACTTTCCGGAAAAGTCGCGAGTCGGATCGCTAGCGCGAAGTGAGAGCGTGATGCCCAATACCATGAGCAGCGCAGTTAGAGAAAAGCGCCCACGCATGCTCCGAAGATTAGCACAAAAGTGCGTCGCGTGCATTCTTATTCGGACGCATGGCTGTCACTTTTCGTTCCCGGCCGTCGTTGTATCAGTATGGACGCCAGCGAAGAGATCCCGTTAAGCTTCCGTCCAAAGCAGCGCGCGGTGGCGAGCGCCAGCCTGGAGGACATCTTCCGGCTGCAATACCCGCGGCTTGTGAGTCTGCTGGCGCGCATCACGGGCGACCGCGGCCGGGCCGAAGAGCTGGCCTCCGAGGTGTTTTGCAGATTGTCGTCGCGGCCCGCTTTGTTCCGGCCGGAGGGCAACGTTGACGGCTGGCTGTATCGCACGGCCATCAACCTGGGATTGGACGCCTTGCGCATGGAGGCGCGCCGCCGGCGCAATGAGCAGGCTGCCGGAGCCGAGGTCGCGCGTAATTCCAGCGCTGGCGATCCGTTGGCGGACATGCTGCGCTCCGAGCAAAGGACACGCGTGCAGGCGGTGCTGGCCGCGCTGAAGCCGGTCTCCGCCAAGCTGTTGCTGCTGCGCCACGCCGGGTTTTCGTATGGCGAACTTGCCGGCGCGCTGGCGATTAATCCGGCATCGGTGGGCACGCTGCTGGCGCGGGCCGCTGCCGAGTTTGAGAAGAAATATCGCTCATTGCATGGGGGCGAACTATGAAATGCCTGGATGAAGGGACGTTACAGGCGTACCTGGATAGCGAACTGCCGGAAGCGCGGATGCGCCGCGCCGCCGGTCACCTGGAGGCTTGCGCGCCTTGCCGCGATCGGCTGGGACGGATCGAGGCGGCTGTGGTGCGCGTGAATGCGTGGCTGGACGCGCTGGCGCCGGCAGGCCTGCCGGCACTGGACGATGCTGTTCCACGGATCGCGGCGAAGACGAGTGGACTGCGCTGGCGCTGGGCCGCGGTGGCCTTGGCGGGCGCGCTGGCGGCGTCCGTCGCGCTGTTCTTCGCCAACAGCCGGCCCCACCCCGAACCGGCACGCGCCGCAAAGAGAGAGGCAGGCATGCACAAGCCGCAAGCACCGTCAGTGGTATACCGAGCCGGGCCCAGAGGGCACGCCGTCAGGAAGCGGTTTCCAGTGCACAGGCAGGCGCCGCAGCCCGCACTGGACGATTTCGTTCCGTTCGATGATGCCGATCCGATGCAGATGGGCATGGTGGTCAGGGTGATGCTGCCGGTTTCGGACGCATCCCTGACCGGCGGCGCGCAAGAGGTTGCCGCCGATCTGCTGATCGGCGAAGACGGACGGGCGCGGGCCATCAGACTGGTACGGTAAATTTGCAGCGTAAAAAGGAGAAAAAACGTGAAGAAAATCAGCAGCATTATTGGTCTGGCAGCGATCGCCTGCGGCGTGGCCTTCGCACATAAGGACGCCGGGAATGTTTTCTTTTTCGCCAACGGCGACTTGGCTAAGGTGCACGCGGAGGGCCTGGCCAGCGGGATAGCGACAGCGAAGTTCGGAATGATGGGCGCGACGGTCAAGGGGGCTCCTTACTCGGCGGACGGGGTGACCGAAACCACCCAAACCTTAGGCGACGGCACGCACATCAACCGGCAGGAAACCTACAGCATATCTCGCGATGGAGAGGGGCGCGTCCGGCGCGAGAGCGGCGACGAGGTCTGGATTTCGGATCCGGTGGCGAATGTCAGTTATATCCTTAACATGAAGCAGCAGACGGCGCGCAAGCTGGCGGTGGTCTACAAAGACAAAATGCCGGCCGGGACGCAGACTGTGAAATTAAAGGCCGAAGCAGCGGCGGCCGGGCCGATTTGGTTCAGGAGCGGTGCTATGGCGGGCGGTGTCATGTCGAAGTCCGAGCCGGAGAAGAGCGAGGCGCTGGGAAAGCAGGAGATGGAAGGCGTGGAAGTAGACGGCACACGAACTACCACGGTGATTCCGCAGGGACAAATTGGCAACGATCGGCCCATTCAGACAGTGCACGAGCGGTGGGAGTCGGCCGAACTGCACGTGACGATCTTGTCCAAGCACACCGATCCGATGATGGGCGACCGGGTGGAGCGGTTGACGAACGTGCGGCGCGGCGAACCCGACCCCGCACTGTTTCAGGTGCCCGCTGGTTCCTATCGGATCGAATCGGACAAGTAGCCCGAGCCGATCAGTCGAACTCGCGGCGCGGTGGGGCTTGGTCCGGCCNNCCGGCCCCACCCGCCCGGCGGCGATTTCCGCGCGATGGTAATTCTCACCCCGGACCGCGCAACCGGCCATACGCCGCAGCATGGCGATCTGGCCCACGTGCGTCAGAGCGTCGGCGATGGGACCCTGGAACAGCTTCTCCGCGGACTCAACGAGCGGAGCATCCGAAGCCAGGTACGCGTCGAATCGTTCGAGAGCCGCGAAGAAGCGCTGCACTTCCTGGTCCCAAGCGAGCGGCGCGGAGTTGTGCCACTCTTCATTCCCTTTTGCCACCGAAAGCGACCAGTCGAGCAAGTCGCCGACGTGCGCCAGGATCTGGCCCGGTGTGCGGGTGGTTTCCGCGGCGTGGTAACCGGCGAATTCGGGGGGAGCGCCGCGCACGGCTTTGCCACCGCGATAGGCCAGCGTGGCGACGGTGTGGCGGAAGAGGTCGCGCTTCGGATCGGATGCCATCGGAAATATTATGGCAAATACTATGGCAAGCGCGCTGCCAGAGCGGAAGCCAGTGCCGACGGGTCGTGCCCTTCCGCGACGTTGGCGTAACCCACGATGTACGGGCCCTTTTGGATGAAGCAGAGGCGGCCCAGATACCGGTCCGTCAACTGCAACGGAATGACAGGCCGGGAGGCTTGTCCCACGTCGAAACGGGCGCGCAGCTTATCCATCACAGCCGCCGCGGCTTCCGGCGACGATTCCTGAATCACAAACGCCTTGCCGAATTCATATTCGGCCACGTAGCCGCGCTTCAGCAGGCGCAGGCCGAGCACGCTTTCCGGAATCAGCCGAACCGACTTCTGCCCATCGGTTGGAAACCAGGCGAGCGCGGCGGGCACGGCGGCGCTGCCGGGCAGAAGCTTTTCGAGCGCGGCGGAGAATGCGCGCAAGGCCGCCGTGTGGTCTTTGTCCGGGTTGGCGGCCAACTCCGCATAAAAGCGGCCCTTGACGAAGATGACCCGGCGCGGCGTGACCTGGCCGCCCGCCCCAAGCGTTTCGGCCGGCAGCCGTGGATCGCGATTGGCGCTGAACATGCCGTACGCCGAATCGCCGTCCGCGAATTCGGAGATGTCGATCAGGATGGAATCGCCGCCATGCACGCAGGTGACGCCATGCATCGCCGCGAAGCCGTAGAGCAGATAGCCTTCGGCATTGCCGTCCATGTACTCGAACAGGTTGGAGGCTTCGTAGGCGCGGGCCGCGCCCTGCTGGCTCCAGCCCGCCACCAGATCGCACTTGGGAACCTGCGCGACGCACAGGGCCGCCACGGCGACGCCCGCCGCGAGCGCCTTCACGCGAACAGTTCCTGCGCGCGCCCCAGCCGTTCGGAGACGCGTACTCCATGCGGGCAATTCACCGTGCAGGTGGAGCACGAATCGCAACGCACCTGAGCTACCTCCGCCGGCAATTCAAGGAATCGCTCCCGGCCAAGCGAAAACTGCCCATATCCATCCGCGTAAGTGAGGAAGCGCAGGATCTCGGCGACCGGCAGACCCTTGGCGCAAGAGCCGTCGCACTGGCCGCACATGCGGCAGTAGAGCGGCGCGATTCGCTCGAGCTGCCTGGCGAGCAGGGTCTCGTCGGACTTGGTGTAGCCGCCGGTCATAGCCTTGAGATTTTCGTCGAGCTGATCCATGTCGGTCATGCTCGGAACGGTGGTATCGATATCGGGACTCTTCAGCACCCAGCGGAGGGCCGCCAGCAGCGCGCCATCCCTTTTGAAGGTGTTGTACAGCTTGTCGCCGGGCTTGGTGTTGCGGAAACCGCCGGCCATCACCTTCATGGCCACTATGCCCTTGCCCGCCGCGTGTGCTGCGGCGATCGCCGGATCGAGCGTCTGGCCCATGCTGAAGTTGTACGCCGTCAGGATCACGTCGATCTGCGGATTGGCCGTCAGCGCGGGAATCAGCTCGGCCTGGCCGCTGTGCGTGCTGACGCCGGCGAAGCGGATCTTGCCCGCTTTCTTGGCCGTTTGCTGCGCGTCCACCAGTTCATCGGTCACATCGGCGGGCTTGGTCTTGGCATGCAGGTACCAGATGTCGATGTGGTCCGTGCCCAGTGCGCGCAGGCTGGTATCCAGGTCCGCGAGCGCCGCCTCTTTGGTCTTGGCGGGTGTCTTGCTCGACAGCGTAATGCTCTGGCGCTTGCCTTTGAGCGCGGCGCCCACCATGCGCTCGTTGTTGCCGCTCTGATAGACGCGGGCAGTATCGAAGTAAGTGATGCCGATGTCGGCGGCGCGCTCGATCACGCTGGCGTCGGAAGTGATCATGCAACCGAAGCCCACGCTGGTGACTTTCAGGCCGGTCTTGCCGAGCGTGCGGTAGCGCAGTCCCGGGGAGGCTACCGGGGTGGGCAGGGGAGCGTCATGCTTCTGGTCGTCCGCGGACGAGCGGGCGGCCGATGCCGCGGCGGGCACGGCCAGTCCGGCAAGCAGGAAATTGCGGCGGGATGAATCCGGCATAGAGTTTCTCCTAAGCAGATGCTAAAATCTTATTCTAGACTGGAGCGACTTTCTATGCCAACTGATTTTTCGCGACGTTTGTTCCTGGGCGGCTCGGGCGCGCTCCTGGCGCACAGCCTGCTCGCCAAATCCCTGCCGAAGCCGGCGACCGGCGGCGCGGCGGTTTCCCTGATCAAGGGCGACGATCGGCGCAAAAACGTCCATGACGCGCTGGAGGCCATCGACGACCAGATCCGGCCGGTGCTGCGCCATAAGAAGTATGTGGTCATCAAGCCCAACAACGTGTCCACGGTGAATCCGCTGGCGGCCACCAATGCCGACGCGCTCCACGGCATTCTGGATTACCTGGCGCCGCGTTTCAAGGGGCCGGTGATGATCGCGGAGGCGTCCGCCGGCGAGACCATGGAGGGCTTTGAGAATTTCCATTACGACCGGGTGGCCGCGGAACGGCGCGCGCAATACGTGAGCCTGATCGACCTGAACCAGGAAGCGCGCTATCAAACGATGCCCCTAATCGATTTCGACATCCATCCTTCGCCAGTGCGCCTGGCCGCGCGGCTGCTCGATCCGGACGCCTTCATCATCTGCGCGGCGATCCTCAAGACACACAACACGGTTGTAGCCACGCTGTCGGTGAAGAACATGGTGCTGGGCGCGCCGCTGCACTACGCGCCCAAGGAGACGCCCCACTGGAACGACAAGCGCCGCTACCACACGGGCCTGCGCCAGACGCACTACAATATGTTCCTGACCGCGCAGAAGCTGCGACCCTTCTGGGGCGCCACGGTGATCGACGGCTTCGAGGGCATGGAGGGCAACGGTCCGGCGTCCGGCACGCCGGTGCCGTCGCGCGTGGCGATCGCCTCCACGGACTACATCGCCGCGGACCGCGTGGGCATCGAGACCATGGGGATCGACCCCAAGTGGATCGGCTATCTGAACTTCTGCGGCCAGTTCGGGCTGGGGCAGTTCGATTTGGATAAGATCGAAGTGCGCGGGGAGAAGGTTGCATCGGTGCGGCGGAAATATCAACTGCACAAAGACATCGAGCGCGAGCTGCTGTGGATGGGCCCGATGACCGACTTGCCGCCCAAGCTGGGATAGAGCAAGCCGAATCCCAATAAACCGCTTACCGGCGCGCGCAACGTTGCCGAGCCGCGACCGTGAGGGAGCGGTCATGCCGGAGCATGGCTATCATACAATCAAAGCAGGCCCCCTATGTCCGAACATCGCTACAACGTGCTCTTTGAACCGGCTGAAGAAGGTGGCTACGTAGTCGCCTGTCCGGCCCTGCCTGGCTTGATCCACCGAAGGCGACACCTACGAACAGGCCCACCAGCGAGCCGTGGAAGCCGTCGAGGGCTAACGGGAAAGCCTGCAAGAAGACGGCCGAAGTTCTTTCTGGGCTAAACTCTTTCTGGGCTAACTCAATACATCTCTGCCTGCCTCGGTCAAAATCAGTCCCGTCCAAATTAGCTGTTTGACCGCATTCCCAACATTGAAATCCACTGCTGTCCGGTTAGAAGT
>PKYZ01000824.1:1328-2928 GCA_003132865.1 Bryobacterales bacterium | reverse complement strand
CCTACACGCGGCAGTATTCGCAACTGTGGTTCGTCTGCGGACTGCCGCCGCAGGAGGCCGGTTGCCGCGAGGGTCTGCCGGCGCTTTTTCAAACCTATGAAGAGCCGGGTTACCTGCCGGACAAGCTACTGATGTTCGGCAGCCAGCTTGAGAACACCGACCTAATTCCCGGCGAGGGCAGGTTCGTTCAGGATTGGAACGCGAAATACGCGTGGCCAAGGCTCCAGTTGGCAACATTCCGCGACTACTTCCAGGCGATCGAGCGCGAGTTCGGGGACCAGCTCGAAACCGTACGCGGCGACTTTGGGCCGTATTGGGAAGACGGCATCGGCGCGGACGCGCAGTTTGCCGCGCGATATCGCGAGACTGAGAGCCGGGCCGCTGCTGTGGAGGCCCTGGCATCGGTGGCCGCGCAACTGCAGCCGCAGTTCGCCGCGCCGCTGGATCGCCTGCGCCGGCTGTGGCAAGACCTGGCGCTATACACCGAACACACTTACACCTCCTGGGGCGGCTACTCGCGTCCGCGTAGTGAGGAGAGCGTGCGGCAGATCGAGAGCAAGCATTTCTACGTCACCGATGCGCGCGAGCAAGCCTACTGGATTTCCCAGGAGTCGATGAGCCGCCTGCTCGATCGGATCGGCGTCGAGCCGCCGGCGCTGGTCGTGTTCAACTCACTGGAGCATGCGCGCGACGCATTGGTCGAGGTCGATCTCGACTCCGGAACGGAACTTGTGGAGGCGGCCAGCGGTAAGCCAGTAGTTGCCGAGGCGGTGCGCATGGGCGAGGGCTACCGGCGCGTCCGCTTTCTCGCGGAACATGTGCCGGCATTGGGCTATCGGGTCTATCGGTTGAAAGAGTCCACTGCCGGCCCCCCAACGGCGGAATTGACACAAAACCCGAAAATGCCCAACACGATTGAGAACGACTTCTATCGCGTCACCGTCGATGCAGGGCGCGGCGGAGTGACCAGCATCTTTGACAAACAGCTCCATCGCGAGATCGTCGACGCCCAGAGCCCGTACTTGTTAAACCAGTATTTGTACGTATCCGGGGGTGACGGCACACGGCTGGTTTACATGCGCGACCACCTGCCCAACGCCGAATTGAGGATCCATCCGGCAGGGGGCGGCGTCGCCACGGTGCGCACGGCGCCGTGGGGCCAGACGATCGGCTACACGCTCTCCGGACTGAACGCGCGTGAGATCGCCGTGGAGATCCGCCTGTACAACACCGAGAAGAAAATCGAATTCGCAAATCGTGTGCTGAAGGAGCCGGTGAATCAAAAGGAGGCTGTCTACTTCGCCTTCCCGTTCGCCGCGCCGGACCCGCAGTTCACGTACGAGGGGCAGGCTGGTACGGTGAACCCGGCCCGCGACGCGCTCGCCGGCGCCAACCGCGAGTGGTTCACCGTTGGCCGTTGGGCGCGCGTAAACGGCGGCGGACTGAGCGCCGCGGTTATCCCCATCGATGGGCCGCTGGCCACCTTCGGCGACATCAACCGCGGCCGCTGGCAGGAGAAGTTCGAGCCGCTATCGGCCACCATCTTCGCCTACGCCTTGAACAACTACTGGCACACCAATTTCCCGCGCGTGCAAAGCGG
>PKYZ01000824.1:0-1296 GCA_003132865.1 Bryobacterales bacterium | reverse complement strand
TCAAGCCCGCCGAGGATGGTCGCGGTTATGTCTTGCGGCTGCTGGAAACATCCGGCCGGGCCCACACTGTGCGCATCGGTTCGGGCCTTTTCGAGGTCGAGCGCGTCTGGGAGACGAACGCGGTCGAGGACGATCAAGGTGAAATCCGGATCGGCAAGGATGGCGCTGAGGTCGCGCTGCCAGCTAGCGGCATCGTTACTCTGCGGATGTCCCTGCGCCTTGCCGCGCCATGATTAATTCCAAGACTCAGCCGATATTGTGGAGTGGGAGGAATTCGAGCGCTTGTAGCCAGTCGTTGAAGAAGATTTGGACTACGCGATAGCTCCCGATATGCCTCCACAATGCCGTTGTTGGCCGGGTGATTCGGCTAGTACTCTACCATCCAAACTACAGGACCCTCGGCGAGAAGCGCGGACTCTATGGCAGCACCCTGAAAGACCCGTTGCTCGAAAGGGTGCGGTTGGGCGTCACCACCTGAATTGGTCCGGTGCTCGCGCCGGCGGGTACGGTGGTCGTGATTAGGTATCTCGATGCCACCGTGAACGTAGCGGCAGTGCCGTTAAAGCTGACACTGGTCGCGCCGTTCAGATCGGTTCCCAGAATCTCAACAGCCGTTCCCACCTCGCCGGAGACGGGCCGCCCTTTCACAAAGGGGCCCAGACCTACAGACAGGCGGAATATGGTGTCGCCCGTTGTCCCGTAGAAGTCCCCATTCGTGTCCTGGACCAGCCCAGTGTAGGGCTCGTTGCCGTCAGTGCACCCGCTTTGGGTTAGGAAGCAGAAGCTGTATAGCGTCGTCAGTGCGCCACCCGGGGAGATTCTGAAGACCGTCCCAACGCCGTTGGCCCCACCATATTCCGTTGTCCCGTAGAGGTCCCCATCGGTGGCCTGGACCAGCCCCCCGGAGGGCCCCGAGCCGTCCGTGCAGTTTGCCTGGGAGCAGAACCTGTATAGCGTCGTCAGCGTGCCACCCGGGGTGATTTTGAAGACCGTCCCGAAGTTGTTGGCTCCGACACCCACCGCTGTCCCGTAAAAGTCCCCATTGGCGGCCTGGACGAGCCCACCAGAGGGGACAGCGCCGTCCGTGCTGGCCTTGAAGCTGTGTAGCGTTGTCAGCGTGCCAGCCGGGGTGATTTTGAAGACTGTGCCATGGCCGTTGGCCCCGCCATTAGGCGTTGTCCCGTAGAAGTCCCCATTGGCGGCCTGGACGAGCCCAACTACGGAGTTTTCGCCGTCCCTGCAGTATGGCTGGGAGCAGAAGCTGTAAAGTGTGGTCAGCGTGCCACTCGGGGTGAT
>PKYZ01000816.1 GCA_003132865.1 Bryobacterales bacterium | reverse complement strand
AACTGATGGATAGTAGTACATGATGTTAGTGCAGCGTCACTTCTACGGCTACGTCGGTGCGGCCATCGGCCGGCGCCGGAATCACGTCGCCCGCTACTGGCTGGCCATCTACCGTCAGATTCACGGCATTGCCCGTCCCTTCGCGGCGCACGGTGATGTGATACGTCACGCCGCGGAACCGGCGCACCGCGCGGAAGCCCGTCCATCGCTCGGGGATGGCTGGCGCGATCTGCAAGCCGTCGTAGGCGGGACGTATCCCGAGAATCCACTGCACGATGGCGTAGTAATTCCACGCCGCCGTGCCGGTCAGCCAGGAGTTCTTGGCTTCGCCATGCGTGGGCGCATCGCGCCCGGCGATCATCTGCGCGTAGACATACGGCTCGCAGCGGTGCACGTCGCTGATGGCTTCGCGCGCCGAAGGGTTGATGCGCGAATAGTAATCGTGGGCGCCGTCGCCATTGCCGGCCATCGCCTCGGCGATGATCACCCACGGGTTGTTGTGACAGAAAATCCCCGCGTTTTCCTTGTAGCCCGGCGGGTATGACGAAATCTCGCCGAGGTGCAGGTAGTAGCGCGAGTACGCCGGCTGCTGCAGCACGATGCCATGCGGCGTGGCCAGGTGCTTGCGCACGGATTCGAGCGCGCGGCGCGCCAACCCGTCTTCGAGGCCGATGCCCGCCAGAACGCAGAAACCTTGCGGCTCGATGAAGATCTTTCCCTCGGCGCACTCCTTCGATCCGACCTTGTTGCCGAAGTCGTCGTACGCGCGCAGGAACCACTCGCCGTCCCAGCCGTGCCGGCGGACGGTTTCCTCCATGCGCGCGCCTTCGGCCAGATAACCGGGGGCTTCGTCTGCATGGCCGCTATGCCGCGCTAGCCCAGCCAGTTCCTTCGCGGCCAGCACGAACAGTCCGCCGATGAAGACCGACTCGGCCACTTTACCCTCTTTATTGGTGGTGGTCTGGAACGATTGGCCGGGCGTATCGGAGAAGCAGTTCAGATTCAGGCAATCGTTCCAATCGGCGCGGCCGATCAGCGGCAGCCCGTGCGGTCCGAGCCGCTCGAGCGTGTAACGGAAGCTGCGCTGCAAGTGCTCGTAGAGCGGCTGCTCGGAGCCGGACTGATTGTCGTACTCGACCGGCTCGTCCAGAATGCTCCAGTCGCCAGTCTCCTTCAGATACGCCGCGACGCCCACGATGAGCCAGTGCGGATCGTCGTTGAAATTGCCGCCGACGTCGTTGTTGCCCTTCTTCGTAAGCGGCTGGTATTGGTGATACGCGCCGCCACTGGGAAGCTGTGTGGCGGCCAGATCGAGGATGCGCTCGCGGGCGCGCTCCGGGATCATGTGCACGAAGCCCAGCAGATCCTGGTTGGAATCGCGGAAGCCGAGTCCGCGCCCGATGCCCGATTCATAGAACGACGCCGACCGCGACATGTTGAAGGTCGCCATGCATTGGTAGGCGTTCCACACGTTCACCATGCGGTCGGTGTGGATGTCGGGTGTCTCCACCTGGCAGATGCCCAGCAGGCCGTCCCAGTAAGTGCGTAGTTTCCGGAAGGCCAAGTCCACGTTCGCCGGGACAAGATACCGGGCGATGGTGGGTTTGACGGTCTTCTTGTTGACGATCTGGGAATCGGGAGGGTCGAACTTTTCGTCCTTGGGGTTCTCGTGGTAGCCCAAAACAAAAAGGATCTGCCGTGTTTCGCCTGGCTGCAGGACGAGGCGCACATGGTGCGAGCCGATGGGCGCCCATCCGTGCGCCACCGAGTTGCAGGATTCGCCGCGCTCCACGGCCGCAGGCCGGTCCCATCCGCGCGTGGGGCCGAGGAAAACGTCGCGCTGTGTGTCGAACCCGGCCAGCTCGGCCGAGCAGGCGAACCAGGCGAAGTGATCGCGGCGCTCGCGGTATTCGGTCTTATGATAGATGACGCCGTCTTCGATCTCCACCTCTCCGATGCTGAAGTTGCGCTGGAAATTGGTGGAGTCGTCCTGCGCATCCCACAGGCAGAATTCGATGGCCGAGAAGACCGATAGCGCGGCGGGCGTCTGCCTCTGGTTCGAGACCGTGAACTGCCAGATTTCGAGATTCTCGTCCAGCGGCACGAAATAGCGCGTGCTGGCCGAAATGCCACGGCGCTGGGAGCCGATGGTGCTGTAGCCCATGCCGTGGCGGCAAGTGTACTGCTCCGGATCGGCGTGGGTGGGCTGCCAGGAGGGCGACCAGTAATCGCCCGTCTCGTTGTCGCGCACATAGATGTAGCGTCCGCCCAGGTCGAAGGGGACATTGTTATATCGATAGCGCGTGATGCGGCGCAGGCGCGCGTCGCGATAGAAAGAGTAACCACCCGCGGTGTTGGAGATGATGCCGAAGTAAGCCTGGCATCCCAGATAGTTGATCCATGGCAGGGGTGTATCTGGCCGGGTGATTACATATTCCCGGTTTTGGTCGTCGAAGTATCCGTATTGCATAAGTAGTTAGGGGCGGCCTGAGAGGCCGCCGCAGGCTAAGAGCCTGCCCCACATTTCTAGACAGACACGGGCGTTGTGGTACGGGCATTTCCATGCGCCGACCAGGCAAGCGTCCGGATCGTCCTCTGCTTTCCGCGGCGTGCCATCCGGCTTCAATTTCGCGTGCCATTCGCCGTGGACCTTATCCACGACCTTGTCTTCAATGTATTCCCAGGCGCGATATGCAGCGTTCCGAAAGTGTTCCTGCCCGGAGACTTGCCAGGCGTTATAGAACCCCACCACCGCTTCGGCTTGCGCCCACCAGTGTTTGTTCGGATCGACCAGCCGGCCGTGCGAGGCCTCGTAGAACAGGCTGCCGTCCTTATCCAGGCCTTCTTCGTAGACAGCTTGGGCCATTCGGACGGCCAGTTTCCGCGCACGGTCGAGCAACGCGCCGTCCCCCAGCACTTCGGCCGCTTCCAGGATCAGCCAACTACCTTCAATGTCATGTCCGAACGAAACATGATCCGACATCGACGTCCATTGGTTGTCAAAGAACATTTTGAAGTGACCGGTGGAGTTATCCACGATGCGATCCATGGTCACTTCCAGCAGCCGCTTCAAACTGGCCCGCAGGCCGGGGCCGGCCCACACACGCAGCAGGTTGGTGTAAGCCTCCAACACGTGCAGGTGCGTGTTCATCGACTTAGGGCTATTCAAGTCTTTGTCGCTCAGCCGCACATCCTCTAAAGGGCTCCAGTCGCGGGCGCGGGCTTCCAGATATCCACCGTGCTCAGGCTCGCCGCTCTTCTCTTCGATGAGACGATAGATCTGCTTCGCCCATTCCACGCTTTCCGCTTTTCCCGTCGCCCGGAAGTATTCGGCCATGCCATAGGCGGCGAAAGCCTGCGCGTAGATCTGCTTCCGGAGCGAAAGGGGCCGGCCCTGGTAATCGAGCATCCAATAAACGCCTCCGTATCCTTTGTCCCAGAACTTATCGACAATGTAGCGGTACGCCCAATCGGCCGTCTCGCGGTAAGCAGCATCACCCAGAATGCGCGCCGCGGCGGAGAAAGTCCATAGGATGCGGGCGTTGATGACGGAAGCGCGCGGCGCCTGCTTGTCAATTTGCATGTCGCAATCAATGCCGCCGTAGAAGCCGCCGTTTTCGCGATCCACGGTGTGGCGCATCCAAAACGGCAGAATATTGCCCGTCAGCTCCTGCTTGAACCGCGCGGCCCACTCCGTGTTCGTCATCATTTGGCGGACCGCGCGAGATTCTTATCGATCAGAGCGATGCGCTGCCGCACGCATAAGGCGCTGCGCAGGGGATCGGGCGGAGTATTCAACACATAGTCGAGCAGACGCTCCACGGTAGTCGTCGCGACGTAGGTGCGCGTATCGGACGCGCCGTAGTAGATGAAAACTTCGTTTCCGCGCGCGACCCAGCCGTTGGAGAAGGCCACGTTCGAAACGTCGCCGATGCGCTCTTCGCCCTGCGGCGCCAGGAAATATCCGCCGGGCCGCGCGATCACTTTGTAGGGCTCCGCCAAGCCGCACAGGAAACAATACACGACGTAGCGCAGACCAGCCGCCGTGTTGCGCACCCCGTGCGCCAGGTGCAGCCAGCCCTTGGCGGTCTTGATGGGCGCCGGCCCCAGCCCGTTCTTCAGTTCGTTGATGGTATGGTATTCGCGGCGATCCATGATGGTCTCATCTTCGATCACCGCGTGCTCCATGTTCTCCGCCAGCCCCCAACCGATTCCGCCGCCGCGTCCGGCCTCGATGAAGCTATCCTGCGGCCGCGTGTAGAAGGCGTACTTGCCATCGACGAATTCGGCGTGCAGGACGCAATTGCGCTGCTGTGCCGACGGAGTCCCCAGATCGTCAAGCCGCTCCCAAGTCTTCAGATCGTGCGTGCGCGCGATGCCGCATTGCGCGACCGCCGACGAAAGGTCGCCGGGCGGCGCATTGGGATCTTTGCGTTCGGCGCAGAACAGGCCGTAGATCCAGCCGTCTTCATGCGCCGTCAGCCGCATGTCGTAGACGTTTGTTTCGGGGGTTTCGGGGTCGGGATTGGGGCCTTCCGGCATCACGACGGGATAGTCCCAGAATCGAAAGCCGTCGATGCCGTTGGCGCTCTCCGCGACCGCGAGAAACGACTTGCGGTCGGCGCCCTCCACGCGGGCCATGAGAACGATGTTGCCGTTCCATTCCATGGCGCCCACATTGAACGCCGCGTTGACGGCCTGGCGCTCCAGCAGAAACGGGTTTCGCTCGGGATCGAAGTCGTAGCGCCAGTAGAGCGGCGCGTGGGCGGCCGTCAGCACCGGATAGCGGTAACGCTGGAACCAGCCGCTCGTCTCTGGGAGTGCTTCGTTGGGGCGCTGGACAAGCTGATCGTGGCCGCGAGTCAGTTCTTCCACCCGAAGTTGAAACTCTTTCGTCATAGGATTTGTGGATCGCTTTATCATACAACGATGCGAGCGGCCGCGATTCGTGCTATTTTCTGAAGAAAGCAGAGGAGCACACCATGATCAACCGCCGTGAATTCTTTCTGCGCACCGCGGCTACCGCCGGCGCGGCTGCGTTCGCCAATTTTCCGTATCATTTGTTCGCCGGCACCACCCAGAAGCTGGCCTCCGACCGCGTCAAGCTGGGTCCCATGCAGGTGGAGGTGAGCCGCCTGGCGCAAGGCAGCGGCACCGATGGCGCGGGTGGCAGTTCCAACCAGACGCGCAAACTGGGCCTGCGCGGCCTCGCCGAGTTGTTCGATGCCGCCTATGACAACGGGGTCACCCTCTGGGATTCGGCCGATCAGTACGGCACGCATCCGCACGTCAAGGAAGCGCTCAAACGGGTGCCGCGCGAAAAAGTCGCGCTCCTCAGCAAGACGCATGCCTCCACCGAAAAGGAGATGCGCGCCGACCTGGACCGCTTCCGCCGCGAGCTGGGCACCGATTACATCGATATCCTGCTGCTGCACTGCATGATGGATGGCGATTGGCCGGAGCGCAAAAAGGGCGCCATGGCGGTGATCTCGGAAGCGCGCGAGAAAGGCATCGTGCGCACGCACGGCACTTCCTGCCACACACTGGAAGCCCTCAAGGCCGCCGCCGCGAATCCCTGGGTGCAAGTGGACCTGGCGCGCATCAATCCCGCCAAAGTGGCCATGGATGCCGACCCGCAGACCGTCATTGGCGTGCTGCGCCAGATGAAGGCGGCCGGCAAGGGCGTGATCGGGATGAAGATCCTGGGCGCCGGACAACTTCGTCACAAGGCCGACGAGAGCCTGCAGTTTGCCCTCTCGCTCGATTGCGTGGATTGCTTCACCATCGGCGCAGAGAGCCGCGAAGAAATGTTGGATTTGACCAGGAAGATTCCAGCCGCCAGCGTGCGCGGATGACAAAGCAGTGGCTGGTGGTCGGTGGCTGGTGACTGGTGGGTAAGACAAAACCACCAGCCACTAGCTACCAACCACCGACCACGGTTCTTATTTAACCTTCATGATGATGATGACCAGGGTGTAGAGCGCCAGCGACTCGATCAGCGCCAGGCTTAATATCAGGGCGAACCGGATCGAGGCCGCCGCGCCCGGATTCCGTCCCGTCCCTTCGGCGCAGGCTGCCGCCGCTTTGGCTTGCGCCAGGCCGCAGAGTCCGGAAGCGATGGCCATCGAGAAACCGGATGTGATCGCCACCCAATTCGTGCCGCCCGCGCCGGCCGAACCGCCGGACGCCTGGGCGAAAATCGGGCTGGCCAGCGCCAACAGCACTAACGCCAGTAACATTAACTTTGTCTTCATTTCTCTTGCTCCTTCGATTTAAAATCGCCCCCAGGAGGTGGTTCCCGTCATCCTCGTACAGCCGGTCTCACACTGAAGGGGCGGCATAAAGCCGGTATTAGTGCTCGTGCGAAACTGCTCCGGACACGTAGATCATCGTGAGGAGCATGAAGATGTAAGCCTGCAACAAGGAAACAAAAACGTGCAGACCCATGAAAATAACAGGGACCGCGAAGTAAGTGAGGCTCAGAAAGACCATCGTGACCTGCTCGCCCGCATACATATTGGCGAAAAGACGGATGGTGAGCGACAGTGGGCGGGCCATGTGGCTGACCAGTTCGATAGGCACCATCAGGGGCGCGAGCCACCAGATGGGCCCAGCGAAATGCGCCAGGTACTTCCCCACTCCTTGCTCGCGAAAGCCCATCAGGTTGTAGTAACAGAATGCCGCAATCGCGCAACCCGCCGGCACCGACGGGGTCATGGTGGGCGCTTCGAAACCCGGTACGATGCCGATCAGGTTGCAGAACAGAATGAACAGAAAAAGAGTGCCGAAGAACGGCAGATACTTCAATCCCGCATGGCCCATGGCGGATTCAGACTCGCCGCCCACAAAATCATGGATGAGCTCGAAGGTGTGCTGCAGCTTTCCGGGCCGGTCCATCGAAAGCCGCGGGCGCAGGAAGGCAAACAGCAGAATCAGGATGAACGCCACCAGGATCTGCATGACAATGAAGCCGGCCCATGGACGGGGCTCGGCAGGCATGCCTGCCAGCTTCAGAAAGGCGTTGCCCACTCCGGGCAGGTGGTCGTTGAACAGTTTGGCGAGCCAGATTTCATCGTCCATAGATCAGTTCGAAAATGATTTCCTGCATGACGGCGGCCGCCGGAACAAACAGTCCAATCAGGGCGGCCGGCAAGCTTAAGGAAGTAAAATTCACTATAACATAGGCGCCCGCTCCCAACAGCAAATAGCGGAGGCCGATCAGAATGGCGAATTTTGGGCTGGGCCGCGCCGTCAACGTACCGCCCAGCCCGTCTACCACTCTTTTGAGCCAACGGAAATTCAGATACGAAGCCGCCGCACCAAGCAGGTAGGCCACCGCCCACCTCCAGCCGCGCAGAATCAGGAAAGCCAGGCATCCCGCGGCGGCCAGCGCGACCATACCGCGCATCATGCGGCGTAGCGCGTTTTCGTAGTGCGCCTGCTCAGGATCCATCGTCGCGCGTGTCCCGCGTCACCTGCCGCACCAGTTGCACAAATCCGGCGGCGATGCCCAGGATCAGAAACACGATGTAGAGAAAATTCGTATGGAAGGCCCGGTCCAGCAGGTAGCCGATCCCCCAGCCAACCACCGTGGCGGCGGGCAGCAGGAAGGCCAGGGAGGTGTACTCCCCGGCCATGACCATGAGATTCTTTTTCACTCAGTTCATGTTCATGCCGCACATGGCGGGATTGCTGCAGCGTCCGCTGGGGCACACCGGGCCGTCGGCCTGTTTGGGACCGGCGGCGTGCGCGGCGAACGTAGAGAACTCCTGGCGCAGATGCTTCTGGCCGCACGAGGGGCATTCCACGCCCGCGTCCTCCGAGGTCTTCCGCACCAGCTTCTCAAACTTCGTTCCGCAGTCCTGACACTTGTATTCGTAGATAGGCATAGGTCTTAGCTAGATTCTAGCATGCGCTCACCGAAAAACTCCCGCGGCGTCCCCATCACACCCACAACCCGTGTCCCCATCACACCCGCAACCCGAGTCTGAAACACACCCGCAGCCCGTATCCGAAACACAGGAGCAGCCAGCATCCGACACGCATCCGCAACCATAATCGGAAACACAGTCGCATACATCCGACACGCACCCGCAGCCGGTGTCCGATACGCAATCGCAGCCCGAGTCCGAAACGCAACCGCAGCTCGTGTCCGATACACATCCACAGCCCGTGTCCGCAACGCACGGACAATTGCCCGGCACGCAGTTGCAGGCGCACACGGCGCCGGGCGGAATCGGGCATATACAAGGCACGGTGTAACTGACGCCCTTCCGGGTGTACTGGATGCCGCTGGCTGCCGGCGACGAAGCGGCGAGGTCCATGAAGCAGACCGGCTCACGGCCGCCGGCTGGCAGCGAATACAGCCGGATGCTCTTACCCGAGGCCACGGCCAGGTTGTTGACCATGGAGTCCATGTCCAGGGACAGGCTGAGCCCCTCGTTCGCTTCCATCTCTCGCAGCAGCGCCAAATTGGGCACGGAGAACAAACGCGTCGAAGGGTTTCCGTAACTGGCCGCCAGCAGCTTTCCATTGACGCTGAACTCCAACGACGTGGCGGTTTGCCGCTCCGCCACCGCCGCGATCGGATCCAGGCTCGGGAACGCGGCCAGGTAGAGTTGCTCTCCGTCGTGGGTCGCCAGCAAGTCGCCGTCGGGGCTGATCGCGAATGTATTCCCCGCGCGGCTCTGTAGTATCTGCCCGTTGGAGAGCAGGCGCAGGTATACCTGCGACCTGGAACTCACCAGGAAACGCCCCTGTGGTGCAACCGCCACCGTGTTCATGGCGTCTGTACCATCGGTGAAACTGTTGATTAGCGCGCCGCTCTTCACGGACCATATCTTCGTGGTGTGGTCCAGGCTCGCCGACACCAGCGTCTGGCTGTTCGGCGCGAACGCCACCGCGCCGACCGTATCCGTGTGCCCCGCCAGCGGCCGCTGGCTCTGGCCATCGGCCGACCACAGTTGGAGATTACCGTGGGCCATACCCACCGCGATCCAGTTGCCGTCCGGGCTCACCGCCAGCCGATACGGAACATCGACCGTGCTGATGGTCCGGAAAAGAGCGCCGTTCGGAACGGTCCAGAACTTGACGAACAGGTCTTGTCCGGCGGTGATCAGGGTCTTTCCGTCCGGCGAGAAGCTCAGGCTTGCCAGGAGGATCTCGTGAGCAAAAGCGCCCGTGGAGCAGGCCCCGGAGCAGGCCGCGCCGCGCGCCGCTCTGGGAAACACACCGGCCGCCCCTGCCGCAAGCAAGCCCACCAGGCTGCGGCGTGTCAGTATCCGGCCGCCCGTCCCGCGCGCGGCCGCATAGATGCGAGGCCGTTCCCCTGTGTTCTTCGCCGGCAGGGGGACGTCCGAAAGGCGGTCTTGAAATCTCTCGCTCATGGTTTATCCGCGCTCCGCAATCCTGCGGCGCCGGCCCGGGAGCAGCAAAATGATAAAATCAGGCCCCATACTCCATAATAGGCTGGAAACCGTTCGGCTCCGGCCGGCCCACTTATTAGGCGTAGCGACAGNNACCGCGGCGGCCGACAACATGGTGACCATCGCGGGCAACGGATCGGACGGTTTCGCGGGCGACGGCGGCAATGCCTTGGCGGCCCAAATGGGGGCGATCTGGGGCTTGGCCGTCGATGCGCAAGGAAACGTGTACTTCGCCGACACCTGGAATCAGCGCGTGCGGATGGTGGCGGCCGGCGGCACGATCTCGACAATCGCCGGCTCGGGCTCGAGCGGCGACGGGGGCGACGGCGGACCGGCATTGTCCGCCGATCTGCTCTGGCCTGCGGGGCTGGCTCTGGATACCGCCGGCAACCTCTATGTCAGTACCGGCTCGCGCGTCCGCAAGGTATCCAGCGACGGAACCATCGCGGCCTTCGCCGGCACGTCGTCCCCGGGATACGGAGGCGACGGCCAAGCTGCAACCCGCGCCTCGCTGCGGGAGCCTCACGGCCTGGCCGTGGACTCCGCCGGCAACNNCCGGCAACGTCTACATCGCGGACTCCGGGAACTTCCGCATACGCAAAGTCGACCAGACCGGCAAGATCGCCACAATCGCCGGCACCGGCCAGTACGGTTACTCGGGTGACGGCGGGCCCGCCACTGCCGCCCGCATCGGCTACGTCGACGCCATCGCCTTGGACCTCGCGGGCAATCTCTACTTCTCCGACCCGTACAACCACTGCGTGCGCCGGATCTCCCCTTCCGGCACCATCCAGACCGTTGCCGGCGGAGCGTTCGGGAGCGGCGGGGATGGCGGCCCGCCCACAGGCGCTCAACTGAGGTATCCGCGTGGGGTGGTGGTCGACCGCACCGGAAATCTCTTCGTGGCCGATTCGCTGAATTACCGGATCCGCGTCGTGGGCGCCGGCGGCACGCTGTTCACCGCAGCCGGGACCGGCGCGTCTGGCTTCAGTGGAGACGGCGGTCCGGGACCCTACGCCGCCCTGAACATGCCCTACGCCCTCGCCGCGGACCCCGCCGGCGACCTCTACATCGCCGATCTCCGCAACTTCCGCATCCGCTGCCTGCAGTCTCCGCAGGCGCCGCCGCAGCCCGCTCCCAATCTCGGGACCCCCATCGTGAACTCGGCCAGCTACGCCGGCCCCGCCGCCCCCGGTGCGCTGGTCAGCATCTTCGGAGAGAACCTGGCGCGCGGCGCCGCGTCGGCGACGGCCGTTCCCCTGGCGACCTCGCTGGCGGGCGCCACCGTCTTCATCAACGGGTCGCCAGCCCCGATGCTGTATGCCTCCAGCAGCCAAATCAACTTCCAGATGCCGCTGGTAGGCGCCGGCGCCGGTTCGATGCTGGTGCAGCGGGATGGCCTCAGTTCGAATCCGGTCAGCATCGTCGTAGCCCCCTCCGTTCCCGGAATCTTCGCCTGGGTCGAGAACCAGGGCCTTATCCAGAACGAGGATTACACCCTGAACGACCCCGGTAACCCCGCCCTGCGCGGCAGACCAATCACCATCTGGGCTACTGGCGCCGGCGTCGTGACTCCATCCGTGCCGGCGGGACAAGCCGCGCCCGCCACCCCACTGTCAACAACCATTGGCGCCCCGACCGCCACCATTGGCGGCCTTCCCGCTCGGATTCTCTTCAGCGGGCTCGCGCCCGGCTTAGTGGGCGTCTGGCAGATCAACGCCATAGTCCCTGGCAACGCACCGGCGGGAGTCGACCTTCCGGTACAGGTGTCGATCGATGGGGCCACGAGCAATACGGTTACGATGGCTGTGGCGCAGTAGGACGGCGCCGCGCGACACGGGCTTGGTTGCCGGATCGCCCTCGCGGGACCACACAGAGTGTTCCTCACGCCACGGATGGCACACTGGACCGGCAGCACTTCTCCGGATCGACTTCGCAGCCATGTGCCTGCACGCCCCCGCGGTGCAGTTGCGCCGGGCGATAACTTCCGGATGGCCGACCACACGGGTGCCATCAGTCAACGCTGTGCCGTTTGAACGAAGCCGCTGGCGCGGCGGACGCTACGCGTGGGTGCTGGTGGCGGCAGTCGGCTGACAATGGCGGTATTTTGGGTCGCAAGGAGGTCCCCTGTGACCCATTTACGCAAACTGATGCTGGAGGAACTCCAGCGTCGTAATTACTCTCAGACTACCGCAAGGGCGTACCTGCTGGCAGTCAGGCAGTTCGCCGAGTACTTCCACCGGCCGCCGGATCAACTGGGCCCAGATCACATCCGGCGATTTCAGTGTTATCTTCTGCAGGAGAAAAAGCTCAGCCCCCGTTCCGTCGTGCAACGGGTGTCGGCGCTACGATTCTTCTTCGTGAAGACGTTGAAGCGGCATTACATGCTGGAGCACATCCCGTTTCCCAAAGTAGCGCGCACATGTCGTCTTCGCCTTGCCGCACGAGCTCTCCTGGCTGGCTCTACAGAACAAGAAGATCGTTTACGATCTCTTGTTCCG
>PKYZ01000796.1 GCA_003132865.1 Bryobacterales bacterium | reverse complement strand
AATAGTCAAGTATATTTTTACCGAGATTTGGGTGGCGAGCGGTGTGACTGGTTTACCGGCCAATATCAGGTTCCGGATTCTGGGCGGTAGAAGGTGAGGCTTTTCTTCCAGATGGATCTGTGATTCAGTAGGGGGCGAAGGCGGCCAACCGGACAACGTTCGCGCGGTGATCCAGAAGGGGCCTTCGCCACCGCAGTGATTGTATTTATCGCATGGAATCACGCCGAAGGCAAGCCTGGCGAGATGGTTCGCATTTGTCCGGCATGCCAACAGGCTTCCGTCATTGGGCATGGATGGCGTAGCCGTCAGGCCCATGATGCGAAGCATACCCAGATCCGCATTCATCGCGGAATCTGCAAATTCTGCGACCTGACTCTGACCATGCTGCCGTGCTGGCTGGTTCCCGGCGGGCACTACAGCCTCGCCGCCCGCCAACAGGCCGAACATCTGGCCACTGAGCAAGAACGGCCCCTGGAGCAATGTGTCCCCGACAGCGCCGGCGAGAAGCGTTACGCGGATCCCTGCACGGTGCGGCGCTGGTTCCAGCGCCGGCTGGAAAGTCTGTGGCTGTGCCTCGCCGGGAGGTGGCCGCGGCCACCCACCCTGTTTGCCTGGGATTGGAAGGCGGCCCATCGTATTCTGATTCCGGAGGCCAACTCGGCATGAACTGCGAGCAACGACAGCACCTGCGGCGGAGGATTCCGCTGCTCACGTACCTCAAACAACAAGGATGGAAACCAACCGCGTACAGCGAATCCGACGAGGTGTGCGGATTGTGCCCGTTGCATCGCGACAGCCGGCCCTCCTTCTATGTCAACCGTCGCAAGGACGTGTTCTACTGCCATGGATGCGGACAGGGAGGCGATGTGGTCCGGCTGGCGGAACTGCTCCACGGGCTGAGCTTCCAGAGAGCGCTGGCCACACTCATGGGGCCGGAGGAGGGAAACGGAGGACGTCTTTGGAGCGATGCTTGCGACTTCTACCGGCATCAGCTCCGGCGCAGCCTCGAGGCCCAGAGCTATTTGCGCAGCCGGGGGATTGAGTCCCCGGCGGTGGTGGACCGGATGCGCATCGGCTATGCGCCCGGCGGCTGCCTGCGAGCCTATCTACAAGATCTGGGTTATACGCGCGCAGCCATGGTCTCCAGCGGGCTCATCGATGCGCAAGGCCGCGACCGGTTGTGGCAGGCGATTACGTTTCCGATCGCAGAGACGGCCAGCCTGTACGGCCGCCATACCGGCCCCGCTGCCGGACGTCACCGCTTTCTGGCACGTCCCAAAGGAGGACTCTACGGATGGGACCGCGCCCGATGTGGCCGGACGGTGATCGTGGTGGAGGGATTGTTCGACCTGGCTTCGCTGTGGCAAGCCGGATTCACCGAGGCGGTCGCCTTGCTGGGCAGCCATTTCAATGCGCGGCAGCAGGCCCAGTTATGCGATGGGCGGCCGCGGACCGTGTACTTATGCCTGGACGCCGATGAGAACGGCAGTGGCCCGCGCGCCGCGCGGTTGTGGAGTCGACGGCTGGAACAAACCGGGGTGCGCCTGTTGCCGGTCGAGTTGCCAGGCGGATACGATCCCAACCGCTTCTTTGCCGAGGGCGGCAGCGCAGCGCAGTTCTCCCGCTATCTGGAGCAAGCCGGCCGATGAAATTCCTACTGCAGCGCCGTGGGGATGTGGGCGCCAGCGCGTCGCCCTACCGCGTGGTGGAACAAGACGGCGGCGAGATTGCCTGGGTCAACCGCTTTCTGGATATGCAACGGGTGCGCGGGCTGAACGAGTTTTCCCTGCGCTATTACGGACATCTGCTCCTGCACTTTATCCGCTGGTGGGCCAAGCAGCCGGATGTGGATGTGATGCGCCTGGACGCGCAGGCATTCACCGAATCGACGCTCATCGAGTATGTGCGGGCCCAGCGGGAGGAGTTGCCCAAGCTCTCTCCGGAAACCATCAATAGCCGCTCGGCGATGCTGCGGCGCCTGTTCCGGTTTCACTTCCAGGTGGAGATGCCGCATGGCCCTTACCGGTTGCAGCGCGTCTGGTGGACACCACCCGGCGGGCGTCATCGCAGAGGCAGGAGTGCGGGGGCCGCAGATCTGCGGCTGAAGGTGCCGCCCCGCGTCATCGAGCCGTTGTCGGTGGAACAGGTCGCCAGGTTCTGGTCCAGTTTTCGCACGGCGCGCGACATTGCCGTGGTGGGTTTGTTGTTGCTGAGCGGGTTGCGATCGTGCGAGGTCCTGGCGCTGGAACTGGAAGATCTGCTGCTGAGCGAAGCGCAGTTGCGGGTGCGGGGCAAAGGGGGGAAGGTGCGGATGATGCCGTTGCCGCCGGAAACCATCCGCTTGCTGGATGGCTACCTGAAGACGGAGCGTCCCCTGACCAACGCGGCGCAGGTGTTTGTCAGTCTCAAAGGGAAAGCGCGCGGCCAGCCCATGACCAAAGATGGGTTGCGCAGCCTGTTCCGCCACCACCGCGCCTTGACCACCATCCAGAAGGCCAATCCGCACCGTTTCCGGCACACCTTCGGTAGTGACATGATTCGCGCTGGCGTCAGTCTTCCCGCTCTGCAACGATTGATGGGCCACGCCAACATCGAGACGACTCTGCTCTATATCCAGATCAGCCCGCAGGACGTTTATGAGGAATATGCCCGGGCCGTCGCCAAGCGGGTGACTCCGGCGCGCATCGCACAACCATGAAGCCGACCGAGCATCCTTTACAGAAAGCGCTGGAAGCGCGGGTCCGATTGTTGGAAACCACCTTGCAGCCTTCCACGGTGAAACAGTACCGGCGCACGGTCCGGCTGTTTCTGGGGTACTTGAGCCAGAATTTCCCGGAGGTCCACAGACCCTCCCAATTACGCCGCGATCCGCATGCGCTGGGCTGGTTGGAGTATCTGTGGAAACTGCGTACCCCCACGGGCAGCCCGCTCGACAGCAGCACGCGCGGTCAGCATGTGTTGCGGTTGCGCACGCTGTTGGATCTGCTGGCGGATTTGCCGCAACCACCGCGGCCTGGCTTATTGTGCGGCCCGGATGTGCCCCCGCGCCAGTATCGCCTGCCGCGGCCTTTGACTCCCGAGGATGACGCGCGCCTGCAACAGCATTGGACCGCCGCCACGGATGTTCTCAGTAGCGCCCTGCTGCTGCAGCGTTTGACCGGCATGCGGATTGGAGAATGCGTGGACCTGGTGCCCGATTGTCTGCGCCATCTGGGCGACAACCGCTGGAGCTTACATGTGCCGCATGGCAAGCCGCGCAGCGAACGCTGGGTTCCGGTGGACGACCCGGTGCGCGTGGTGATCGAGCGTCTCACCTTCCTCCGCACACTGCCACCGGCGGCCGATCCGCAGTTCCTTTTGGCGCGGCCCAAAGGCCGCGACGTGCTGCTCGCGTCGCTGCGTCAAACGTTGTGCGACGCCGCCGCACAGGTGGGGATCCAGGCGCACCTAGTTCCGCATCAGCTCCGCCATAGCTACGCCACTACTATGCTGCGTGCGGGCGTCAGCTTACCCGCCTTGATGAAACTGCTGGGCCATCACAATGCCAACATGACCCTGCTGTATGTCGAGGTCACCCAACAGGACTTGCAGCGCGAGTATCGCGCGGCGCGCCTCCAGCCCCGGCACCATATGCCGGTTCCGGCCCTCCAATGCGGCATCGCGCCGACTTCTGCCGCCGACGCCACGGCTGTCGAGGCCGCCCTCCATGCCGTTCTCCGAATTATGAACCTGTATCGCCAGCTCTTGGCCCCGTCCAGCGCAAATAAACAGATCCTTCTGTTATCCCGGCGCCTCACCCGTATCCGCAGCCTCTTTGAAAAGCTCAGCCAGGAGCCTGCCGGAGAAAAATAGGTATAGATTGGCCAGTAAATGACTCTAAAACGCTGAAGGCCGGCACGGTGCAGGCATTCGCTCCGAGGCGATAGCCGAACGCGCGCGGCGTAACGGTCTCAAGCCGCGGCGGCGCGTCGTGGCCGGGCCGGGTCGCCCGAAAGATGTGGCCATCGTGCCCCGGCGTTTTTACCCTGGTAGAGTTCCGAGATCATCTGCTCCCATGCTTGACGGCAAAACTGCAGAATTTCAAATCCGCCTCTCAAGGCATCCACGTTAGTCCCATGGACAGCACGGAGTACCGGGATCTTCGCGTGACCGAAGTTCGAGCCGAGACGGTTACGCTTCATAAGCTATCGGACATGCAAAACATCGAGGTTCCGTTACGCGCGATCCGTGAGACAACCTCGTCGGTCAATGATCAGCCCGTGGTGATGACGCTACGCGGTTCCCTCCGATGGAAGGAAGATATCCAGCAGTGGAGGTTTTCCACTCAATAACTGGTCGCGCACGCCCCGAAAGCTGGGCGCGGATTTCAGGTGAGAGCTGGCGGGAGCGGGCCGTTGCGGAAACCTGTCGCCCTGCCCGAGCGTAACGCAATACATTTTCGCAACGCTCAAACCCCAGCAAATCGAGAGGCTGCCGGTTCGTCGCGAAACCGAACGTTTCCGCTACGCCACGGGAAGAGTTTTGCCGGCCATCGGGAGTTCTTTCCGAGTGGCCGACGATCCAGACGGAACTAGCGAGTGCGCCGTTCACTTGTGCGGCTAGTTCCAGTGTTTCTTTGGGTAGGCACGGCATGTCCGGAACGTGCCGTGGAAATTGAGGCCGCTACTGCCGGCGTGCTCGATCCCTGAGGCGTTTGGCCTGGGTGATGGAAATGTCCAATTTCTCGCCCATCTCCCTCAGCGTGATGTTGGATCGAAGGATTTTGAGCGGCCTGGGCTTGCGCCACCAACCCGGATCGCGAGCGCGCTTGCCGAGTAGTTTCCTGCGCGTGTCGAACACCACCTGAATATCGACTTCGTGCCGAATGGCAAACTCACGCGCGGTCAGCGCTTCCAGGTCTTCGATACGCTCCTTCCAAAACTCGGAAATGTCATCGAGATTGTGGAAGCCCAAGTGCCGTCGCACTCGTTTGAGTGTTGTTCGCCCGGCCGGCAAGTCGAATAGCACGCCGTCGCGCTTTGTCCGGTTGGCTTCCCAGAAGTCTATGAGGGGTTGAGTTGCGATCAGACGCGGAAGACCACCCCTGTAGCTTCCCAGACGGGGATCCGGCGAACCGAAAAGCAAATCGAAGCCGTGCTTGGTGTCGCGTATGTCGCGCACATCCCAAAGACCGCCCTCGACATCCCGAACGTGGCCGAGGATGGCAGCCTTGCGTGTCATCGTATTTTCAGTTTCGCAGATCCGACAGTCGATTTGGAGGGATCTTGGCGCTATGATAATCTTCATGGGGCGCTCATGAGCATGACGGAGCTGTCGTCGATATCGTGTCCGACCTTTATTGTTTCCGCGATCGCAACGAGGTATCGGCTTATCTCGCGCTCCATCGTGAAATCCTTCCGGCTTTGGTCGAGGCCCATAGTCATATCCAGGCTCAGTTTGGTAGTGGCACGCCCGTAGTTCTAAGCGTCATCTCGGAGCCGGCAAATCGCCAGAGCGCCGAGCTGTTTGCACTGATTTCAACCTCTCTTCCGGTTGGGCAAGCGCTGGCAGCCATGCGCAGGTTGGACGAGGAATGGTGGCTCGATGTGCCGGAGCACCAAACCGGAGCCTTGAACTTCGATATTGAGTTCGTGTGATTTCAATGTTCGACTGGAACGAATACCTCATTCTTGCGCGGGAGTTGCGTCTCAAGCAGAGTGAGGCAGCTCTCCGCTCTTCCATCGGCCGGGCGTATTATGCAGCGTTTTGCACGGCGCTCTACAGACTTCACCCTAGTGGGTCCGAGGTATTCTCGCGCGATTCGCATGCGTCGCTCTGGCAAGAGTACCGGCGTCAAGGCAGGGCGTTCAGCCATATTGGCGTGAACATGCCATGGCCTGCGGCCACAACTGGGTATGAAAAAACGACGCGCTAGCGGCTGGCGGCCTGAGAGGCCGCCGCAGGCCACGGGCCTGCCCCACAACCATGCAGGCCGAATCGAACCAGCATTTCGCGTCGCCCAAGACTGGTGACGCCTAAGACCCTGCTGTCGAGATCCTGGACCACCCATTTCCTTTTCAACGCGACTTTCAGAAGGGCTGCCCCCAGCGCCCCGCCGACGTGCGGCCGCCGCTCACTCCAATCCAGGCAGGCGTATGCAAACCGGCGGCGCAGCGTCCGGGTTGCATCCAGGTCGATGCCCAGCGCCTCAAACGCCTTCGCGCCACTCAGGGTTAGGTGGTATGCATCGCCGCTGCCCGGCGAACCGGCTGACATCCAGCCAAGGGCCTGGAAGCGATCATGGAGTGCCACGCCCAGTGTGCCCGCCATGTGATCGTAGCAAGTTCGCGCGGCACGCAGCCGGCTTGGCGTGTTTGGCGCGAACTTATCGCGCGAGCCGCCCGCCAGAACGCTCAGCCCTTCAAGCGCACTCGCCACGTTGGGCCCTTCCAGGCTGTAATAGCGATGCTTCCCCTGAATGAGCACCTTGACCAGGCGCTCTGTCTTCAGTCGATTCAGGTGTACGCTCGCGGTTGACGGACTCACGTCAGCCACCATAGCCAGTTCGGTGCTGGTTCGTGCGTGGCCATCCAGCAGGCAATAAAGCATGCGAGCTCGGGCCGGCTCGCCGATGGCCGCCGCAATCCTGGAGACCGCTACGTCAACGTATTCTTCGACATTCACACTTTGATTGTAGACGAAGTGTTCCTGTCCCAAAGCTGGCATACTGCCGAATATGCATCCGGCAGAGCGCTCAACCGGGGAGCTAGGCCGCCGCGAAGCCATGTAGGTCGTCCTGGCGATTGGTGCGGCGCTAACGGTTGGCTAGGGCGATTCACCGGCCGAACCGCCCGCTAGGAGAATACCAATGACAGTGACCTGCGTCATCCGCTACGAGATCGATCCGTTCCAGCGGGACGTGTTCAAGAAGTACGCCGAGAATTGGGGCCGCATTATTCCGCGATGCGGCGGCCACCTGGTCGGCTATTTTCTTCCGCATGAAGGCACCAACAATGTGGCTTGGGGTTTGATTGCTTTCGACAGCCTCGCCTCTTATGAGACCTACCGGGCACGCTTGCGGTCCGACCCGGAAGCGCGCGAGAATTTCACCATGGCACAGAGCAAGCGTCTGATCCTCCGCGAAGAGAGAAACTTCGTTGAAGTAGTCGATGGAACGTTCGGCCTGCCCTCGACGCTCGCGGGGCCAGCGTGATCGCCATGTTGACGCAAGCTGAAAAGGGACGGACCTTTCGCGCGCTCCATGCGCGTTCTGGTGCGTTCATCATTCCCAATCCGTGGGATGCCGGTACGGCGCGGCTGCTGGCGCACCTGGGCTTTGAAGCGCTGGCCACCACCAGCGCCGGCTATGCTTTCTCCGCCGGGCAGCCGGACAACACGATGGACCGTCGCCAAGCGCTCGAGCACGTGTCCATGATCTCGTCCGCCACCGGCCTGCCTGTCAGCGCCGATCTTGAGAATGGCTTTGGAGACGATCCTGAGACCGTCGCGGAAACCATCCGGCTGGCGGCGGCCGCCGGAGCTGTGGGCGGGTCTATCGAAGACATGTCCCGGCAGCCAGGCCATCCCATCTATGAGCGCGCGCATGCGGTCGAGCGAGTCCGCGCGGCGGCCGATGCGGTGCGCGCTCTTCCCTTTCCATTCACTCTCACGGCGCGCGCCGAGAACTATCTGGCGGGCCAGCCTGACCTCAGAGACACGATCGAGCGGTTGCAGGCGTATCAGATGGCTGGCTCCGATGTGCTCTACGCGCCGGCCTTACCAGTAAGGACGATATTGCCGCCGTAGTCACCTCCGTAGATCGTCCGGTGAACGTCGTAATGGGACTCGAAGCGGAAGACGTTGCGCGATATGCGGCATGGAGATATTCGTGCCGGCTGGAACACCCTTCCCTTCTTGTGGCGACCGCGATCACGCGCCGAGATGGATTCTCTGTGCGGAGCAATGCCTAACCGCTACTTCAATCCGCCGCTGAAGTCCGTGCTCCGAGTTGTCCGAAGGATGATTCCGGCAAGCTCTGAAATCCCGCAACACTCGCCAAATCTCCTCCAAAGGCCATCCGAGTCGTTCCAAGGCGGTGCCGTCGGAAGGCGGAACTCGTCGACAGCTTGAAGAATATCTCGCTGGCTGACTGGGGATGGTTTGCGATCGCCCCAGACGATTCCCTGATCACCGCCCGGCAGCACCGGAACCGGCGAGATTTACGCCCTCGACTGGGAATTACCCTGACACGGCTAGCACCGGTCGCGGGGATCGTACCGAATACCGGCAAGCCAGCGCGGTCTCCCTGCCGTTGGACATCGCGACATTCGGCCTTATATGCTACATGTCGGGATGAACTTCTTCGCGAACCGATCTCTTGCGCCCTCAGGGAACGTATCGCCAGGAACAGGCCCTGTTTTCCCCTGTTGTTTTTGCTCACGAGTTTGAGCAGTAAGGCCCGTGGAATGTATGTGTTATCGCTAATCGGGCGGTGAATTCTCCCTGTTTTGTTTCTGTTTTACAGAATGCGTCGCACTTCATCAGGGCGATCCCTAAAACACGATCTTCGCCGAGATCTGCAGCTCGCGCGGGGTACCCCGCCCGGTGGCATAGTTGCTGATCGTCGTCGTGATTACGCCGAAGTTAGATTGTGAGATGTCGGCGTTAGGCGCGCCGTATTGTGCACGGTTCAGGACGTTGAACAAATCGCCACGCAGCCGGAAGCTGACGCCTTCGGTGATCGGGATGAATTTGGAGACGCCCAGATCAAGCTGCGCGATGCCAGGTGCCCGGAAAGCATTGCGCCCGAGATTCCCAAATGTACCGCTGGCCGGTGTGGCGAATGCCGTACGGTTAATCCATTGATCCGGAGTCGAGCCTCCGGCCGGAGTCAGGGAGACGCCCGGGACGTAATCGGGACGCTCGGAGCCGCTGACCGCGTACAGACCCGGCACCGACGCGTTGGTCCGGTCCACCGTGATATTCACTGGCAAGCCGGTTTGAGCGGTGCCGATCGCGCTGACTTCCCAATTACCCAGCAGCGTTCGGACGAGTCCTGGCGAACTGAGGAACCGCTTCCCGGCGCCAAAAGGCAGCGCATAGACGGTCGAGACATTGAAGAGCTGACGCACATCGAAATCGCTGCTGGCTTTATCGCAGGAGCGGCAGAACGAGTTCTGTGGTGTATCCGAATCCCCGCCACCGATACTCCCGTCGTTGATGGAATGCGACCACATGTAGTTCGAAGAAAGCAGGAAGCCGTTCTGGAAGGTACGCCGCAGGTTTAATTGCATTGCCTCAAAAGTGCTGTTGCCAACATCGCCGCGCCACGAGACTACCCCAAAGGCCGGATATGGAACCGTGTTCGACGGCGGAACGGCGAGGTTCGTATAGGTGGTGGTGAGAATGTCGGTCCCCTTGTTGCCGAGGTAGTTCAGCGTGGCCACAAATTTCATGGGCAGCGACTGCTCGACCGACACCGTCCAGGCCGCCACATAGTTGTCCTTTCGATTCCGATCCAGGTCCCGGGGCGAAACCACTCCCAGGCCTCCGTTCATGGCATAGGTGAGGAACGGGTCCAAAGGGTAGGACAAGTTGGGGAACGCGGTGCTCTTGAACGAGTAACGGTCGACGGTGTTGGAGATCGGCAGGTTCTGATCGTCGAGTTGACCATCGGTGTGGTAGATCCCTGCGCCCACCCTGACGACCGTACCCCGGCGCGACCAGGCAACGCCGATGCGGGGGTCAACGTCGTTGTAATGTGGGTTGAAGAACGAATAGGTCCGCGGACAGAAACCGCCGCAAGTCGCAAAATCGAAGGGCACTGCATCGTTGTTAATGGCATGCAGCGCGTTAAACACGTTATAGCGAACGCCCGCATTGATGGTCAAATTGGGGAGCACCTTCCACTCGTCTTCGGCATAGGCCCAGTACTCGGTCTTACGCTGTCTTACCAGGGGAAGCAGCGCCGTGTAGGAGGCGGTGCCGGCCGCGTTGTTCAAGAAGTTCGCTGTCGATGTGAAGGTCAGGCTTCCGCTGCTGGACGTACCTTGGTTCAGAAAAACCGGCTTGATCTCGACGCCGAATTTCAGCATGTGATTCCCTTTTGACCACGATATGTCATCCAGGAAGCTGATGCTCTTCGAGGGATAGTCGGAAGTAGTTATTCCCGACAGAGAGCTGAAGCCGGAGACGCTGAAGGTATACGGCAATGGGGACAGCGTAGCGGTGTGATACAAATCCTGGTCGATTCCGAATTTGAATTCGTTCACCACCCTCGGTGAAAACACATGCAGCAACTCGAAAACACCGTTGTTGAACTTCGTATCATACAGCGTTTTGGCGATGAGCTGGCCGCCCGGGGTGGTTTCGACGGCCTCGTCGGCATTGAAGCGGACGAACGAAGTCGTTCTGTCGGAATAGTGATAATCGAGCCGGATCATGCCCGAGTCTTCATTGTCGACTTGGCGTCCGGGCGCGCGGTAGTTCCATACATTGGGATTGGAAGCCGGCGATGTCCCGGCGGGATAGGCCTGAACGACCGGCAGCAGGGCGGGAGACGTAGTACCGATCTGAGCGACGAAGCTGGGGCTGGGTACAAGACCGATCTGCGTTCCATCCAGGCGCTGGCGCAGCCCCTCGTAGGCCGCATAGAAGAACAGTTTGTCGCGGAGGATGGGACCACCCAAGGCTCCTCCAAACTGATTCAACAGGAATGGATTCGGTGAAGCCCCATTGAACGGTGTGCGCGCTTCTATGGCATCGTTCCGGAAGTAATCGAAAGCGTCACCATGGAAACTATTTGTGCCGGAAGGCGATACAACGGCAACCTGACCGCCGGACGTGCCACCTTCGACATCCGCTCCGAACGTCTGGTCCTTAACATCGAACTGGTCGATCGCTTCCAGGGGAATCGTGAGCCGGGCATATTCGCGCTGCATCTGGTTGTACACCGCAGTCGCATCCACGCCGTCCAGAGTTAGATTGTTGTCGTCAAGGCCGTGGCCCGCGAAACGAATGGTCCGCTGATCGCCCGCGCCGGTATCCACCGCGCCAGGAACGAGCGAGGTGAGCGTCGACCAGTTGCGGCCGTTGATCGGCAGTTCCTCGACCTGCTGCGGTTCAATCGGCGCACCGACTGTGGTGTCAACCCGGTCTAACTGAAACATGGCTTCCGTCACGTTCACTTGGTCGGTCCGCTCTGCCAGGCCAAGCGTCACATCAAGCGTACGGGTGTGACCGACCTCCAGCGTCACGTTCTGCAGGCGAACGGTGGCGAACCCCTCTTTGTCGATCTCGATCAAATAAATGCCCACACCGAGATCTGCCAGCGCATAAGTGCCCTGCATGCCTGTCTCGACCTCTCGCTTGAGGCCAGTCGCAATGCTGATCGCTTTCACTCTGGCGGATGGGACAGGTCTGCCCTGTTGATCGGTTACAGAGCCAGTAAGAGATGTTCGAGCTACCTGTGCATAGGAATCCAAGCATAGGAGGAATGGCAACAGATAATAAGGTCGCATCAGAGACGTCGCTCCAACTCCTGATGTTAGCGATCAAATGTGACAATGCCATGACAGGACCATCTAAATTCAGCGTCAGCCTGATAATCCTACACCTATTTTCGGGGGTTGTCGATCTGATTAGAAGCCATTGGGACTTTTGCGTACAATCCGCGAGAAAAAGTTCGGCCCATGTAACGGAAATCTCACCCGATCATCATCAAGCCGTCACAGGTCGTCTGTTAGGTTGGTGATGGAAAAACTCCAAGGAGGAGAACGGTACATGTCCCGAAAAACGTCTCGAGATAATTCTCGGATCAACCGTCTGCGTCCGCTCGCCAGCCTGCTGGCGGCGGGGCTGAGCCTTCCGGCGCTCGCCGCTGCTCAGTCCAACCCGTACCCGACCTACGAAACCGGCCCGCTGCCGAACGGCGCGTGGGTCGTCAGCTCTGGCCAGGTCATCACCCCAGCCGGCAAACAAGTCAACCTCGGCAACCAGGTCCGCGCGAAGGCCATCGCGCTGAACCCCAATGTCCGCAGTCACACCGCCGCCGTCCTCACCTTGGGCGCGTCGGAGGCCGTCGAGGTGTTCGACACCAGCACCGGCGCTGTCCTGCAGGACTACATCGCGTTCGGACAGGATTCGAGCGGCAGCTATGGCGGCATCGCCTATTCGGCGGACGGCAAGTACCTGGTGTTCAGCCAGGACAGTAGCAATGTCACCATCGCCAAGGTCTCTGAAGAAGGCTTGCTGACAGACGACGCCCAAGTCAGCGTGCCGCCGGACAATTCCTTCATCACCTGCTTTCCGAACAGCCCTCCGGCCGCTTATGCCACACCCTGCGGCACGTTCTGGTCCCCCGGGACTTCTTATCCCGGCGGCATCACGCTCTCAAACGATGGTAAGAGCGCCTACGTCCTGCTGAACCAGAACGATACGCTCGCCAAGATCGACCTGACCGCGACGCCGCCGACGCAGGGTGAGCAGATCCGCGTCGGCAACGCGCCGCACAGCATCGTGATCGGCAGCAGCAACGGCAAGACCGCCTACGTCAGCAACGAGGGTGGCCGGGCCGCTACGGAGGCAGACTTCCAGATCAACTCCGCCGGCACTGAAATCGTCGCCGACCCGGTGGTTGGCGCCGCGATCACCGGTACCGTCTCTGTGGTTGATCTGGCCTCGATGACGGTCACCGCTACCATCTCGACCGGTCTGCACCCGACCGGGATGGCGTTCTACGGACGGTACCTGTTGGTCGCCAATACCTATAGCGACACCATCTCGGTTATCGACACGGCCACCAACAAGGTGGCGGGGACGATCAACCTTGGGCTGCCGATCGGAGTGCCCGGCGAAGGCCAACCGGCCTATGGCGCCGCGCCGAACTCGATCGCCGTCGATGCCACGAGAGGCGTTGCCTACGTCGCGCTTTACAATGCCAACGCGATCGGGGTGATCAACCTCAGTAACGGCGCGAAGAATCCCGTCATGGGCATGATCCCGGTAGCCTATGCGCCGGCCTCGGTCGTGCTGGGCGCGGCCGATAACGTGCTCCTCGTTGCCAATGACAAGGGCATCGGCACGCGTTTTTCGTTCGAGACCGACTACGGCGTCACCGGCTACAATACCCACCAGGACAATGGCACCGTCAGCATCGTCCCCGTGCCGAATAGCGTCACCTTGCAGGCGATGACGAAGCAGGTTTTCGAGAACAACCACTGGGATCTGACGCAAAATATCGAGTCTGCCGCCGGTGGCAACCCGAAGGCCAAGCCGGTCACAATCCCGGACAAGATCGGCGATCCGTCGCTGATCAAGCACGTGTTCCTGATCATCCGTGAAAACCGCACCTATGATCAGATCCTGGGCGACGTGGCCGCCGGCAATGGCTCCCCCTCGTTGGCCGTGTTCGGCGGCCAGGACACGCCGAACGCGCACGCACTGGTCGAGCGCTTCCCTCTCTTCGACAATTTCTACGACCCGAGCCGCCAGTCGGCTGACGGTCACCAGTGGATCACCGAGGGCTTGGCGCCCTACGCCGACGACATCCAGTCGCCTGACTGGGACCGCAGCTATCCAGGCGGGAACGCCGGGGATGCACTTGCCTATCAGAGCAAGGGCTTCCTGTTCTCGGAAGCGACGGCCGCCGGTCTGCCGGTGAAGTTCTACGGCGAATACGTCGAGAACGATACGTTCCTACAGCCGAACGGGTCGACCAGCGAGCCGAGCTGGAGCGAGTTTTACGCCGACGCGCAGAACTTCGAGGCTGGGCTCGAGACGACGCTGTACTATCAGAACACGGTCCAGGCACAGTCCTCTCTCCCGGCCGTGTATCATCACCTCGTCAAGAACTTCCCGCAGTTCGACTTGGGCATCCCCGATCAGTTCCGCGTCGATCTGTGGGTGCAGGACTTCCATAATGACGTCGCGGCCGGTACGGTGCCCGCGTTGAGCCTCCTGTGGATAATGTGCGACCACACAGGCGGCCCGCCGACCCCGGACGCCGAACAGGCCGATAACGACTTGGCCGTTGGGCGCATTATCGACTACATCAGCCACAGCAAGGTGTGGTCCACGTCGGCAATCTTCATTGAGGAAGACGACGCGCAGAACGGCGTCGACCACGTCGACGGTCATCGCAGCCCAGGCTATATCGTCAGCCCATACGCCGTGCAGAACGGACCCACCCAACACACCTACTACACGCAGGTCAACATGACTCGGACGATTGAGCAAATCCTCGGTCTGCCGCCCATGAACCAGTTCGACCTGGTGGCGTCGCCGATGAGGACGGCTTTCGTCGCGGGCGTGCCGCCCAAGGCCAACTTCGAGCCGTGGACGCACGTGCCGAACCAGGTCCCGCTGGACCAGGGCGTTACAGCGAGCGCAGCCAACCCAACGAGCGGCGATGCGGTCGAGGCCCTGAGGAGGGCTTGGCTTCAGAAGAAGGCGCAGATCTTCGCCGGCAAACTGACCAAGCCCGACGCCGAAGACCCGGACACCGTCAACCATCTGAACTGGTACATGTCCACCGGGTTTAAGCGGCCCTATCCCGGCGAGAGCACGGTTCGCCCCCCGAGCGACTTCAACAACTCGGCACCCACCACCGCTGACCCGGACGACAACTAAAGCACGTTTCCGGCTGCAACGGCCCTCTCCTCGATGGACCGGGGAGAGGGTTTTTTTACGCCTCAAACGCTAAGCCCCCACCCAACCTGAACCCGCTTGATCCCAGATGAGCCCAGATGACCCAGTTCGGTTAGAAATCCGTAATACCGTAATGATTAGGTAAGTCATTTAACATCATACACATAGACTTACAACTACTCACC
>PKYZ01000195.1:19080-20269 GCA_003132865.1 Bryobacterales bacterium | reverse complement strand
GGCCGCGCCCATGCCTACCAGGAAATCGAGCAAAGTAGAGCGCGTGGGATTCAGGCCCGCCCCGCGGATGGCGAGCCGGGAGCCGGGCAGCAGCAGCGCCGCCACGATAAAGAACGCCGCCGAGGAAAGGTCCGAAGGGACCACCAGGTCGCGCCCGGTGAGCGTGGGGCGTCCCGTGAGCGCGATGGTTTTGGCTGCGACGCGCACGTCCGCGCCGAACTCCCGCAGGGCGATCTCCGTGTGGTCGCGCGACCGCACAGGCTCCCGCACGATGGTCTCGCCTTCCGCGTATAGTCCGGCGAATAGCAGGCAGGTTTTCACCTGGGCGCTGGGCACGGGAAGCGTGTAATCGATGGGCCGCAGGCGCGCGCTGCGGATTTCGAGCGGCGGAAAGCGGTCGTCGCGGGCGGAGATGGAGGCGCCCATCCGGGAGAGCGGCTCGATTATGCGGCCCATGGGCCGGCGGGAAAGGGATTCGTCGCCGCCGATGCGGGTTGGGAAAGACTGCGCCGCCAGAATGCCGGATAGCATGCGGATGGTCGAACCGGAGTTGCCAGCGTCCAGGTCCGCAGCCGGCGGGCGCAAACCGTCCAGGCCGCGGCCGCGGATCGCCACCTCGGTTCCGTTCTCTTCCACCGGCACGCCGAGCGCGCGCATAGCGTTGAGGGTGGAATGGCAGTCGGCGCCGGTCGAATAGTTTTGAATCCGGCTATCGCCTTGGGCAATGGAGGCGATCATGGCATAGCGGTGGGAGATCGACTTGTCGCCGGGCAGGGTGATTGATCCGGAGATGGATCGGGCAGGGGGGATTCTCTGAGGCATCGGGAATCCCCATTCTAGCGTGGGGTTCAGCTTGTGGGGCAGCCAATCCTGGCTTCAGCCTGTCCTACCACACTCAGCAAATATGCGCCCCGCGCGTCTCCACATACACCGCGTACAACGATTGGCTGGCGGCCATGAACAGCAGGTTGCGCTTGCTGCCGCCGAAGCACAGATTCGCACAAGCCTCCGGCAGCACGATCTGGCCGATGCGCTCCCCCGCGGGCGTAAAAACCTGCACGCCGTCGTAGCCCGCACCCACCCAGCCGCAGCCGGCCCAGATGTTACCATCCACATCGGCGCGGATGCCATCGGCCATGCCAGGTTTCGTGGACACAAACTCGCGCCCGTTGCGCAGGCTGCGGGAATG
>PKYZ01000195.1:12383-19070 GCA_003132865.1 Bryobacterales bacterium | reverse complement strand
AGCTTCTTGTAGTCGGGCGAAAAGCACAGGCCGTTGGGCTTGTACATTTCGTCGTTGACCATCTCCATCTTGCCGGTCTGGCCATCGATGCGGTATACCGCCTCTTTCAACTGCATCTCCGCGCGCGCGCCTTCATACGCCGCCAGGATGCCGTAGCCTGGGTCGGTAAACCAGATCGCGCCGTCCGGATGCACCACGATATCGTTCGGCGCGTTGAGCGGCTTGCCGTTCCATTTGTCGGCCAGCACCGTGACCGCGCCATCCGGTTCATAGCGGACCACGCGCCGGTTCAGGTGCTCGCAGGAAAGCTCGCGGCCCTGATAGTCGAACGTGTTGCCGTTGCTGTTGCCGCTGGGATTGCGGTAGGTGCTGATGTGGCCGTCCTCTTCGAGCCAGCGCATCTGCGCGTTGTTGGGGATGTCGCTCCACACCAGGTAGCGGCCGGCGCCCGACCACGCCGGACCTTCGGCCCACAGCATGCCCGTCCGCAGCCGGCGGATCGGGGTGTTGTTGACCTTGTATTTGGCGAAGCGCTTGTCCAGCACCAGGATGTCCGGATCGGGATAGCGCACGGGCTCTTTGCCGCTCCAATCGCGCTGGGCGCGCGCCGCCTTTGGGGCTAGGACGGCGGATGCCAGGGCGGCCGCCAGGAAAGAGCGCCTGCTGTTCTCGTTCATATGCATTCCGGAGGCCAGTATACATCACGGCGTCAAGCGGAAATCCGCATGGGAATCTCTGTTTCTGTATGATAGCGGATGATGCGCATCTTTCTGAGAATCGCCATATTGGCCGGTCTCCTGTCCGCGGGCCTGACCGCGGCCGGGAACCGTTTCGTGCATACCGACGGCAAACATATCGTGGCGCCCAACGGCGAGAAACTGCTGCTGCGCGGCATCAATCTGGGAAACTGGCTGGTGCCCGAAGGCTACATGTTCCACTTCGACAAGGGGCCGGCCTCCTACCGCGAGATCTCGGCCCTGTTCAACGACCTGATCGGCCCGGACGAGGCCGCGCGTTTCTGGAAGCAGTATCGCGACGCCTACATCGCCGAAACTGACATCCGCTTCATCCACGACGCCGGCTTCAACTGCGTCCGCATTCCGTTCCACTCCAAGCTGATCGACGACGGCACGGCGTTCCCGCTGCTCGACGGGGTGATCGCATGGTGCCGTCAGTCGCACATCTGGGTGATCCTGGATATGCACTGCGCGCCCGGCGGCCAGACCGGCACCAACATCGACGATAGCTGGGGCTATCCATGGCTGTTCGAAAGCGCAGAAGAGCAGCAGTTGGCGGCGGGGTTCTGGCGCAGCATCGCGCAGCGGTACGCCGACGACCCAACCGTTCTCGGCTACGACCTGCTGAACGAGCCGATTCCGCCTCCTGTGGCCCAGTTGAATCCCCGCCTGGAGCCGCTATACCGCAAGATCACGGAAGCCATTCGCCAGGTGGATCCGAACCACGCCGTCATCCTGGGCGGCGCGCAGTGGGATAGTAACTTCGACGTGTTCGGCCCGCCCTTCGACCCCAACGCCATCTACACCTTCCACAAATACTGGACCGCACCCACGAAGGACGTGATCCAGCCCTACCTGGATTTCCGCGAGCGCTATCAGGCGCCCATCTGGATGGGCGAATCCGGCGAGAACCAGGATGCCTGGATCGCGCAATTCCGGACCATGCTGGAGAAGAACGATGTCGGCTGGGCATTCTGGCCGTATAAGAAAATGGATGCGACCTCGTCGCCGGTGAGCTTCGCGCGGCCCATGCATTGGGATGAAATCGTGAGCTACGCGGCGTTGCCCGGCGGCATGGGCGCGGCGGAAGAAAAGATGAAGAAGCGGCCGGCGATGGATCATTCGCGCGCGGCGCTGGCCGATTTGCTGGAGAAGATCAAGCTGGAGAAGTGCCGGGTTAACGAGGGGTATTTGAAGGCGCTGGGGATGCGGGACCCGATGACGAATTAGTGCGCATTTTCTCAAGTTCGCCACACCGGCACCACCGAACTTCTGTTGGAGATGCGGATTAGACGCAACACGGTTCACTTAACCCGTTGAGTGGGGCAAACGCCATAGCTGCCAACCCGCTGGAACCCAAAGACGGATTCATCGGGGGGCTTGTGCTCCTGAACGGGACTCCTTGAGCGTCTACTGGTGGGAAGGGGATTTCGCGCCAGCTATGTTTTCGCGGTGAGCGTTCCGCTCAAGATATTCGCCCCTCGACCCTAGAGCCTAACGACTGCCCTCACCGGCACGAAACCAGCAAGCGAAGCGCCGCTGGTTGAGCGTCCAGTGCAAGGCATGGTTAGCCTTGATCGAACATCTTGAGGAAATCTGGAACACGCACAATCCTCTTCAGATCGTCAAAAACCTTGTCTTCAAATTCCTGAGGTGTCTGAAAGGCCCGAACCACACCTTTGTCGTTAAGTTGCCCACGGAACTCCAACACTCGGCGCTTCTGATCTAACTGCTCGGGTGTCGTGAAGTTCGCGGGGCGGCCGCAGAAGTAGAAGGTAATCCACGGACGCCCGCCTGTCTCCCAGCATTCGACTGCGGCATCGAACTCTTCCTTTGTGCCAGAGGCTGCGATTTCCGTCGGGGTTCCAAATCTATTCCACATGATTCCGGCGAACATGTGATATGGACCGATCTGCTTGTTGATCACGGCTTGGGCCTTCGGTCCGATTTGCGGTGCCATGTCCTCCAATCGAACGAGTTTGACGAAAAGTCCAAGCTCTTCGACTGAATCCTGGTTGAAGCGAAATACCGCCTTCGCTACTCTTTCACGCTCTTCGGCAACGTCGCCGGGAGAGCTGAGTAGTAGTCTGACAATCTTGACGTCTCGCTTGTTAAGCAGCCCCTTGTAAGAGGAATCTTGGGTTTTCTCGGCTGCGGCCACCCATCGAGAGATGGCTTCCGTTACCGCCGATCGCAACTGATACGCGTCATTGAAGAGTTGGACCACAATATCGGACGCGACATGCTGACGGAATGACTCGATTTTCGTTCTGTCAGTATCGATTAACTTTGGTGGCCATGGAGCGTCCTCGCCGGCCATGAAGGCAAGCAACGGTTTTTTCAGGCGCTTCGCCGCCTCGTACTCAGCCTCTACCCAACTTCGACCAGTATTCGGTTCAACTGCACCATAGCGGTGTCCGATTAGGAGCAAAACAGCGTCGGACTCGCTCAAGAGGCTCCGAAGCTTTTCATCGAGGCTAAGACCAGCGGTTGGCTCTTGCTCAATGAGGACGGGCACTGCGCCAGCCCTAAGGATAGCGTCTCGAACCGTCTCCCGATACACAGCAAGATCTTCGAATGTCGACGAAACGAAGATGCGTGGAATATGTCTTGGCATGTGTCAGTCCCATATGAATGGAAAGGCTAACCCCTGTTTAGGCTGACCTGGATAAACCCGGTCCCGGTCGGCCTAAGACGACTCCTTGAAAGTCCTCGGGTTCCTACAGGTAGTAGAACATATCTAAACTCTCTGGACAACGCCGCCGAGGATAGCTGGCGCGAACAGCCCTTGCCACCATCAATCGGGCGTAGGGGACCTGGAGCGGCGATCTGGGCGACAGTACGGTTCGCTTCAAGGGTGGCACCCCGACTGGAGTTAAACGCACGCCGCCAGTAAACCACCGCGCAGTGGTGTACCATATGCCTGGAGCGACCATGATCGTCGACAAGCGCGCAGACCTCGCGGGACCTGGCATCGGTGACTACGAGGAACTGGAGAAGATCCTTCCCCAGGACTACACTTCCCTTCTGACCCCCAAGGAGACTCAAAAGGCCATTTTCGCGGCCAAGAATTACATCGAAGAAAACCTCTGCAAGGCGCTGAACCTGATGATGGTGACGGTGCCGCTGATCGTGGACGTCGAGAGCGGCGTCAACGACTACCTGGACCGGGATGGCTCCCGCACCCCCATCCAGTTCCACATTTCCAACGACCACAACCAGCATCCCATCGATGCGCAAGTTGTGCAGGCGGCCACCAAGTGGAAACGCGTCGCCCTGCAACGCTTCGGCATGCAGCCGGGCGAAGGCCTGTGCACCGACATGCGCGCCGTGCGCAAGGACTACTTCCTCGACCACGATCACAGCGCCTACGTCGACCAGTGGGATTGGGAACGCGCCATCACCGCGGATCAGCGCAATCTCGATTTCCTGAAGGAGGTCGTCGGCAAGATCTGGAAGGTCCTGGTCGATACCGAGCGCTACGTGCAGGATCTCTTTCCGCAACTGAAAACGAAGTATCCGAATCTTCCGGAGAAGCTGACATTCCTGCACGCCGAGGATCTGCTGGACATGTATCCGGACCTGCCGCGCAAACAGCGCGAGACGGCTATCCTGCAGGAGTGCCCCGCCATCTTCATCGCCGGCATTGGCTGGACGCTCACCGACGGCTATCCGCACGAAATGCGCGCGGCGGATTACGACGACTGGGTCACGCCCACTGTGTCGGCGGTGGCCGGCAAGTGCACGGCCTGAATGGCGACATCCTGGTCTGGAACCATGTCACACAGCGCCGCCACGAATTGACGTCCATGGGCATCCGGGTCAACGACCAAACGTTGCGGCAGCAATTGGAGATGACCGGCCAGCTCGATTTTCTGAACTATCCGTATCATCGCGCGATCCTGAATCGCGAGCTGCCGCTCAGCATCGGAGGCGGCATCGGTCAGTCCCGCACGCTGATGTTGCTGCTGCGTAAAGCGCACCTGGGCGAGGTCAGCGTCACCGTTTGGCCGAAAATTCTGAAAGAGATGTGCGCCCGTAAGAACGTCATCGTCCTAGAGTGACGATCCCTTACTGCCGGGCAGTCCGCGTGGCTTTGCATTCCCGCCGCACGTCTGCCAACATAGGCAGACATGGCTCTCCCGCGAAACTTCCGCACTTTTGCCGGCGCCTCGCTGTTTCTGGCGATGGCGTCCGGCGCGCAGCTTGACGACGCCACCCGCAGCCTCTCCCGCGGTATCTTTCGACAGTTGATTGAAATCAACACTACCGACTCCGTCGGCAGCACCACCGTTGCCGCCGAAGCCATGCGGCAGCGGCTGCTCGACGCCGGGTTCGACCCGGCCGACGCCCAGGTTCTCGGACCCAACGACCGAAAGGGAAACCTGGTAGCGCGCCTTCACGGCAGCGGCGCTCACAAGCCGCTCCTGATCATCGGCCACCTGGATGTTGTGGAAGCCCGCCGCGAAGACTGGACCACCAACCCGTTCGAGTTCGTGGAAAAAGACGGCTACTTCTACGGGCGCGGCACGCAGGATATGAAGGTCAGCGACGCCGCCGTGGTCACCGCGTTCATCCGCTTCAAGCGGGAAGGCTACCGGCCCGATCGCGATATCGTCCTGGCCCTCACAGCCGACGAGGAGGGCGGCAAATCCAATGGCGTCGATTGGCTGCTGCGCAACCATCGCGATCTGGTGGATGCCGAGTTCGCGCTCAACGCCGATAGCGGCGGGGTCACCTCCGTCAACGGCAAACCGGTGGACCTGGATATCGAGGCCAGCGAGAAGCTTTATGCCGACTTCCAGCTAACCGCCACCAATCCGGGCGGCCATAGTTCCTTGCCGGTGCCCGACAATGCCATCTACCACGTTGCGAACGCACTGTCCCGCTTGGAGCGCGCGCCCTTCCCCTTCGAGCTGAACGAGGTGACGAGTACTTACTTCGAACGCCGCGCCACGCTCGAAAGCGGACAAACCGCCGAAGACATGCGGGCGATCTTGCGCAAGCCCCCCGGCGAAGCCGCCATCGCCCGCCTTTCCAGGGATGCGCGCTACAACTCCACCATGCGCACCACCTGCGTCGCCACCCGGCTCAGTGGCGGCCACGCCAATAATGCTTTGCCGCAACTCGCGCAGGCCAACGTGAACTGCCGCATCCTGCCCGGCCACTCGGCGGAGGAGATTCGCCAGAAGCTGATCGCCATCTTCGGCGACCCTCAAGTCGCGGTCCGTTTCGTGGACGGCGCGTACAATGTTACCGACCGCGCTCCCGACAAGACGGCGTTTCCGCCCATCTTGCCCAAGCCCGAGATACTGAGGCCGCTGGAACGTGTAGCCGCGCAAATGTGGCCGGGGGCGCCGGTGATTCCGGACATGGAAACGGGCGCCTCCGACAGCATCTACACCATCGCGGCCGGCATTCCTACCTATGGCGTGAACGGCGTCGCCATCGATCAGGACGATATTCGCGCGCACGGCAAGGATGAGCGGGTGCGCACGGTCGCGTTTTACGACGGCGTGGAGTTCTACTACCGCTACCTGAAGGAACTCACAGCGGGATCCAATAAGCCGCCCGTACAGTAGTTGCTTGGCTTGCTTGAACCTTGCTTGAAGATGGGCACACGCTTTGATTAAATGGATGATCATCCCGGCGCTTGCCCATCCCCCGACGCTGGACGCGGAACCGCGGCCGTTGGCCATTTCCGCCAAGCTGCTGTACGGCGTGGGTGAAATGCCCATTACGGTGTTGATGGTCCTGTCCGGACTCTTCATTCAGCTAGCTAGCCCTGGATGCAGTGGGCGATCCGTCGATTGGCCACCTCTCGGACCGCAGCCGCCACCGCTTGGGCCGCCACGCTTTCATGTTGCCGGGCGCGCTGGGCATGGGGCCGTGCTTCTTTTTGCTGTTCAGTCCGCCACGCACGCTGGGGCATCTCGGAAGGCCTATGCGG
>PKYZ01000195.1:8261-12369 GCA_003132865.1 Bryobacterales bacterium | reverse complement strand
TCTGTGTCCATCTGTGGTTCCGATTGGTCGCTATTCTACGTCAAAATCGGCCACGCGCGTCTTCGAGTTATTGAGCGCATCCTTCGCCGTCACCTCGACGCGATAAGCGCCCGGATTGAGCTTATCGAGGGGTATTTTGAGCCCGATCGGAATCACCGGATTACCGGTGCGAATCTCGCTGTTCACGCCCATCAGTCCGGAATCCTGCTTGGCCTCCTGCGTCTTTCGGTCGAGCACGCGAAGCTGGACTCCCACGATGGGCGGAGTCTTATCCGTTGCATGGGGTTCGTAGATCTCCGCGTACAAGGCCGCGCGATCCGTCGTCTTGAAGCGGTACGCGGCGGCGGGCGTGAACTGATACCCTTGCGCGACCAGCGGTGTGCGCCCTTCCAGCAAGACCGCGTCAAGGTCCGTGCCGACGTCGGCGGTCCTATGCAGATCCTTACTGAGCGCCAGGGCGCTTAGACCGAATTGCTTGCTGTCGTAGGGATCGATCGTCAGCGGCATCTCGACCTTGCCGAAGCTGGGGCCACCGGAACTGAAGGCGGTTTTCAGAGTGTACTGGCCGGAAGCGATGTCAAACTGGCCGTCATAGTAGTACGGCCGCTCGGTAAAGGCCTGCACCTCCTTTTTGTTCTCCACCTCGATTTTCTTGTTGTCACTGAAACGCGCCGCGACGCTTCCGTCGGGGCGGTAGGCGATGGCCAGGATATTCAATTCGGCATGAAATTTTCCATGGGCCTTCTCGAACTTGATACTGTCCGCTGGAATATCGATCGCCACATCCACGCGGGCGGTGTTGCTCGACGAATAGAAGAACGGCGCTTGCATGCTGGCGCCGGGAACTCCGGGCGCCGATCCGGCCACGCGGTTTTCCAGATCCTTCTCGACCGGATTCCCCGCCAGCATGTCCACGGGCTTCACGTTGCAATAGCCATTGCGGAAGCGAACCGAGGTTCCCGGGCGGTCCAGTTTCACCTTCAGAAAATGGCAGCTTCCCTCCTTCGACTCAGCCGGTGTGTAGCCAAGTAAGTAGAACTGGTCTTGCTCTTTACTGATCTTCTCCAATCCCCCCAACAGGTCGTTGGTGTTGGCGATCACGAAACCGCCGGTGCCATCCGCCAGCGCGAAAAGGACCTGCTGATTGGTGGAGGCGCTGGGCAGGAATGGCGGAATCAGATTGCGGGACTGGTTGTACGGATTCAGGGTGTTGGGGTTGAGCACGGGGGAGCCGCCCGTGGTGCCGCCGCCACCTTTACCGCCGCCTGTAGTGCCGCCACCTTTGCCACCACCGGTACCGCTACCGGTACCGCCGGAGCCTCCTTTACCGCCGCCTGTGCCGCCGCCCGTGCCGCCACCCGTACCGCCGCCCTTGCCACCACCAGCGCCGCCACTGCCCCCTCCGGCGCCGCCGGCGCCACCGCCGACCGGGCCGCCGCCATGCTGGAAGAAGGCCATGCCCAGCGAATTCGCCGGGCTGAAAGAAGCGGGAATGAGCTCGACCAGTTGGGGACTCGACGGGGACCACAGGCTCNNCCCGCCGTGATGCCACCCACCAGACCGCGCACGTCGATGGGATAGATCGCCACGTTCGCGCGATTGCACTCCGCAATCACGGCGGTCAGCTCCGACATGTTCTCGGCGCGCACGGCAAAGCCGGAGGTCAGCAATACGACCATCTTGCGGCCGGGTACGGGCGCCAGAAGCTTGGCCATACTGCGCAGGGCCAGCAACTCGTCCCACACACCGAAGGCCGCTTCGGCCTTGCCCAGATTCGGCATGCCCGTGGATGCCACTTCCACCGGTTCATTGGGCGAAACCGGCGAGAACTTGACGCCGCTTACCACTTTCTTCAGCCGGTCGGCGTCCGCCGTGAAGTTCTGCGCCACGCTGATACTGCCGGCGTAGTTGATAATGGCCATCAGGCGGTTCGGACCGGCGTTGGCGTCGATGAACTGCGCGGCGGCCTGGCGCGCGCGCATCTGGTCGCCAAAATCCATCGTGGAATTATCGAAGAGCAGCACCATATAGTGTTTCTGATTGTTATTTGGCGAGTTAGGACTGGCTTCGAATGAAAAACTGGTGATGGTCTGTTCCTTGCTGTCTTCCAAGACGCGAAAGTCTTTCTGTTCGAGATCCCGAACGTATTGTCCTTTCTTGTCGGTAACGACCGCGTCCACCAAAACCAAACGCGTCTCCGCCTTGATCACCGGCAGTGAGCCGGAAGCCTGAGCATTGGCGTCCTGAGCCCACGCCACCGCGCCCGCGGCGCCGATCGCGGCTGCCAGAAGTAATATGCTGCGAAGCTGCATCTTGCACCTCAATTCATCGGAATATCGACAGTGCCATTGGCTGCTGCCATAAGTTGTCCTTCGGAGTCTCTGATCACCAGCCGGATCATGTAACTGCCCGGCTTCACGTCAAAGCTGCTTTTCACGGTGATCCCCGAGTTTAGCCTGCTTTCCAGAGTCTGGTCCTTCAGGCGCATCTCGACGGTCTTGGAGTTTCCCGTAACCAGGTTCCCGTTCCGGTCGAAAAGTCCTGAGACGACGGTCAGGTCGTCCCGGTTGCGTCCATTCTCCTTGCGAAAACGCAGGTGTTTCACATCCACGCGAGCCAGCACCGCAAGCCGCGCGTCTGCCGCGCTCGGCTTGAAAAACTGCGTGTGCATCACTACCGGGATGTCGCGCAGCTCCTCGCGCGAGAACAGCGCGTCCTGGATTTCCTGCTTGGCGGTCTCCTCCGGGTCGGCCAGATGCTGGGGGGCATAATAGCCGTTGCGCGCTTGCAATTCCAGCTTGCTGGAGTTTCTGAGGGTAACCTTCAATGTGTGCAGCCGGCCGTCCAGCTTCAAGTTTTGCGGCGAGAAACCCAGCACATAAACAAATTCCGGCCGCGCGGCCAGGCGCTTAAATCCCTCGAACAGGTCGTTGTTGTTGTGAAAGAAAAGGCCGCCGGTGCCGTAGGCGAATTCGGCGAGCACATCCTCCTCGGCGTGGGCGCTGGCCAACAGATATTGGGACCGCATGATCGACCCGGCAGCACTCTGGGGAGAAGGCTGGCTGGCATCGCCAAATGGAACGATGGTGTAGAGACCGCGCGCGTTCAGAGAGCTGATGATGACATTGGAGCGTATGGCGCGGTCGATGATCTCGGTCTTGTCCTGGTACAGATCGAAGAGCGTGAGGAATCCCGGAGAAATGAGGATGATGCTGCGCTGCCCGGGCATGGCGGAAATCCGGCGGACCGCATCCCTGAGCGAACGGAGAGCGGCACGGGTTTCCGACTCACCGGTGTTTAGAACCTGCGAAGCCGTCGACCGGGAAATCGATTGCGCCATTTGCACGGAAGACGAGTCGGTAGGGTCCAGAGTCATACAGGCGATCGTGTCCTGCACGGCGGCTTGTAAGGCCATTGGATCGTTCTGGTTGAAGATCAAGTCCGCCTGGTAGTAGCTGATATCCGGGCACAACTGACTCATGGCGCGGGCAATGGGCTGCGGACTCAGGCGCAGGAGGGTGGCATGCAGCTTGGCACGATCGTCCGTGAAATCGACCGTGGTCCGGCCGGACGTGGTGAAGATGGCCGCCCGGTCGGTGGGCACCAGCGATTCGTCGATGTGGCGCTCGGCGGCGACGCGGACCTGCATCAGATCGGCTTGCGAGATATGCACATCGTCGAAGAAGTACATGACGAAACGTTTGGGAACGTCGGCCGGGTTGATTACCGCAGGCTCTTCCTGGCCACCGCTCACCGCGGGAGCCGTCTCGGGCTTGACCGGCTCGGCCATCTGGCTGGCGAGCGTCTCGACGGAAAAGGAGGAGATGGTCTGCGGTTTGCCTTTATCGAAGAGCTGGAAGTCTTCCTTGCGCAGATCGCCGACCGCGCGCCCTTGCTTGTCCCGGACGACCACCGGCACCAGCACGAGATTGACTTTGGTGCGGAAAGTCGCGGGGGTCTCGTGGGTAGTCACCTCGTCGTTCTGATTCGGAGGCGGTTGCTGGGTTTGGCCTTCCGCACCCCCCCAGGCAGCCAGGAGGACCCAGAGGCAGAGACACGGCCAGGGAGCGGGTCGCAGCATGGATTCAATTCTACTCCTTTGGGGCGC
>PKYZ01000195.1:0-8190 GCA_003132865.1 Bryobacterales bacterium | reverse complement strand
GTCAAAGACCAGGGGGGCAGATGGCTAACGGCTATCGGTAGCGGCGGGGGCGCAGTAGACTGGTTGGTCCTCTGTAGCTTCCGACATCACGCCGTTTGGGTGCGGAGCTGGCGCTGTCGCGGATGGATTGGTTTGCCTGGCCTCGACGGCTTGCTTGGCTTTGCGCTCCTTTTGCAACTGCTTCAATTCGTGCATGGCAGTGGTGAAGGAACGCTCCAGGCGCGTGCAGTGCCTGGCGATGCGGTCCAGCAGATCGAACTGTGCCGGCATCGGCAGGTTGGTCTCGTAGACCCGTTGCTCGCTTCTGGCCATCCGGGCCAGCTGCCACTGGGACACGGACATTCCTTCCAGATAGAGGCGTTCGGTGGGGGTTTCGGGCTGCCACTCGGTTTCGAGGCCGTCCCACAGGCGCCAGTAGTCGGCGATGTTTTCGCCGTGGATGATGAGGCTGCGGGTGCGCAGGCCATAGGTGACGGCGTTGAGGCTGGCGGCCTTCTTCCCCTCCGGTGTTGTCGGACCGGTGGAATGTTGTGCGTTCCGCCGGTTGGATTCGTGGTTCTTGTCTGAAATTATCATATGGAATTACCCTTTCGATTCAAGGATAGAACGCGGGTGTTTAGGAAACGCTGTACCAAGGCGGGTGGTGGGTTAGTAAGTGGTTTGTTTGGTGGGGGATGTGGGGGCCGGGTTTATTTTGGAAACGCGTGACCGGCAACCGGCGGGTTGTTTCACGCCAAGCAGGGGGGCCAGTCCGGGGGACTGGTCGATTCTGGGAGAGAACTCGCCCGACAAAAGTCTTTTATTTTGAACGTGGCTGATTGCGAGTTCTTTAGGAGACGCCAAGACTCCGCAAAAGCCCGCAAAGAAGACAGCCCCAGGTTAGGGACTCCAAGACAAACGGCACGATGGAGGCGTTAAATCAGCCTGTGTCGCAGCACAGATATTTTATGGCGTAACAGCAGCCTTGCGACAATCGGGAATCGGGGTCATCATAGCTCTATGCCCGATTTGGGGTATCTCGGAGCACGGAGGCGATCGCGGCATGAACCTGATTCATCGTTGGCTATGCGGTTCGGCACGCTGGAAAGAAGTGGTTGGAACCTACATTCTGCCTTGGACGCTTGAGGGCCTGGATCTGGGATCGAATGTGTTGGAAGTGGGACCCGGCCCTGGAGTTTCGACGGATCTGCTCCGCAGCCGCGTGGCGCATTTGACCTGCGTGGAAGTGAACCACGCGCTGGCGGACGCGCTGCGCCGGCGGCAGATCGATCAGAACGTCGATGTGGTATGCGAGGACGCCACGGCGATGTCGTTCCCCGGCCAGACCTTCGACGGGGCCGTCTGTTTCACCATGCTCCACCACGTGCCGTCCGCCGCGATGCAAGACCGCTTGTTGAGCGAGGTTGCGAGGGTGCTGCGTCCCGGCGCGATTTTCGCGGGAACCGACAGCTTGTATAGCCGTTCGTTCCGGCTGCTCCACCTCTGGGACACGATGGTGGTGGTTGACCCGGTTACACTTCCCGCGCGACTACAAGCCGCGGGTTTCGACGATATCCACGTGGATGTGATGAAGCCCTACGCCTTCCGATTCCGGGCGCGGAAGCCGAATCCCAGATGAGCATGTCCTACTTGACCAGCGCGTACATCGCCCGGCTGGCGGACTCGCGCGCGCCCTGAAGGGTAATCTCAGGTAATCTCATTGAGCCATTCGCCGGCGTGGAGTTCTAGTATAATAGCCGCACCTCGTTGAAATCGGGCCAGAGCCGGCGTGCTCGGAAGGAGATTCATGGCGAAGACAAAACAAGACGGTTTCCCGTTTTCTGCAATCCCTCGGGGCAAGGACCTCTCCCTGCTAGGGCTCGCATGCGCGTTAGCTGTCATCGGGATAGCACCGGCGCGGGCGCAGACGACCGAAATCGTGCTGCACAGTTTCGCGCCTCACCCGCCTAAGGGTTCGTTCCCCTTTGCAGGTGTGATCCGCGACTCGGCCGGCAACCTCTACGGGACCACCAATCATGGGGGTGCAGCGAACGCGGGCGTGGTGTACAAGGTGGATACGGCCGGCCGCCAGACCGTGCTGTACAGCTTCGGGGGCGGGGCGGATGGCTCGTACCCCTCGGGTGTGATCGGAGACTCGGCTGGCAACTTCTACGGGACCACTTATGAAGGTGGCACCCCCGGAGGGGGCACGCTGTACGAGCTGGATGCTGCGGGCCATAAGACGGTCCTGTACAACTTCGCGGCCACGGCCGACGGATTCGGACCTTCCGGTGGCCTGATCCGCGACTCGGCCGGCAACCTTTACGGGACCACTGGCCTAGGCGGCACCGCGGAGTTTGGCGTGGTGTACGAACTGGATGCGACAAGCCATTATACGGTGCTGTACAGGTTCACGGGCGGGGCCGACGGGGGCGGTCCCACCACAGGTGTGATCCGCGATTTGGCAGGCAACCTCTACGGGACGGCCCTCGGCGGCACATCGGACAGTGGGGTGGTGTTCAAGCTGGACACGACCGGCCATTTTACGGTGCTGTACACCTTCACGGGCGGGGCCGATGGGGACAGCCCGTCCAGTGGTGTGATCCGCGACTCGGCAGGCAACTTCTACGGAACGACTTCCAGAGGTGGGGCGTCAGGCCAAGGCGTCGTGTACAAACTGGATACGGCGAGCCATGAGACGGTGCTGTACAGCTTCACGGGAGGGGTCGACGGGGGATCCCCCCAGAACAGTCTGACGAGCGATTCGGCAGGCAACCTTTACGGGACGACGTACTCCGGCGGCGCAGCGAACATGGGCGTCGTGTACAAGCTGGATACGGCCGGTCAGGAGACTGTGCTGCACAGCTTCAGGGGTGGCGCCGATGGCGGTACCCCAGAAGCGGGGGTGATACGCGACTCGGCAGGCAACCTCTACGGAACCGCTTCAATAGGCGGGAAAGGGGGCGTGGGCACGGTGTACCAGTTGGATGCGTCCGGCCAGGAGACGGTGCTGTACAGCTTTCCGGGCGTGGCCGATGGGGCGTTCCCGTATGCAGGGGCGATCGGCGACTCGGCAGGCAACCTCTACGGGACCACAATCTCAGGCGGCGCGTGGACTGAAGGTGCGGTGTACAGACTGGATACGGCCGGCCAGCAGAAACTGCTGCACAGCTTTGGGGGTGGCGCCGATGGGCGGTACCCTTCCGCAGGTGTGATCCGCGATTCGGCAGGCAACCTGTACGGGACTACTTCCCAGGGCGGCACAGCAGGCTGGGGCGTAGTGTACAAACTGGATACGACGGGCCAGGAGACCGTGGTGCACAGCTTCACGAACGGAGCGGACGGGGGCGATCCCTACGCAGGCGTGATCCTGGATTCGGCCGGCAATCTCTTCGGGACCGCCGCCAGCGGCGGCACTGCGAACAAGGGCGTGGTGTACAAACTGGATACGGCCGGTCAGGAAACCGTGCTGTACAGCTTCACGGGCGGCGCCGATGGAAGGTATCCCACCGCAGGGGTGATCTTAGACTCGGCCGGCAACTTGTACGGGACCACCTACTTTGGCGGCACAGGAAGTCACGGTGTGGTGTACAAGCTGGATCCGGCCGACCATGAGGCGGTGCTGTACAGCTTCACGGGCGGCGCCGATGGGGGCGGCCCGTATGCAGGTGTGATCCGCGACTCGGCGGGGAACCTATATGGCACCACTTACTACGGCGGCACAGCGAACCTCGGCGTAGTGTACAAGCTGGATCCGGCCGGCCATGAGACAGTGTTGTACAGTTTCACGAGCGGAGCCGGTGGGGCCACGCCCTACGCGGGTGTGATTCGCGATTCAGCGGGCAACCTCTATGGGACTACTTACTCTGGCGGCGCAGCGAGTGCGGGCGTGGTGTACAAGCTGGATATGGCCGGCCACGAGACGGTGCTGTACAGCTTCANNCAGGCCGGAGGCCTGTCCTACTTGACCAGCGTATACACGGCGCGGGCGGCGGACTCGCGCGCGACCTGAAAGGTAATTTCGTTGTGCTTGCCGGTTTCGAGAGTCTCGGCGGGCAGCGGCGTAGTCTGCTCCACGGAGATCCTGGCTTCGGCGCCAGCCAGCCGCACGGTCCGTTTCCAGTCTTTGCCGGTGAATTCGAGCGCGCCATCGCCGGCGTGCACTTCCACCGGACCCGTGCCGGCGAAGGCGCCGCTCTCCGGCAGCACATTCAGACCGTTGGGGGCGGAATCTTTCCAGACGAACTCCAGCCATCGGCCGCCATCCTGGGCTGAAAACACCGCGCGCGCTTTCTGGTTTTCCAGGATCCACTCGGGTGAGCCGTCGCCATCCAGGTCCGCGGTCCACGCCACTGCCTGGCCGCGCGGGATCGCCACGAATCGGGCGGGAAGCTCCAGCTTCGCTCCACCTGAGAACCGCACAACCCAGTCGTGCAGGCCGGGCGCCACGCCACCGGGGAAGACGCGAAACGCGAGCACGCGATCCATGATGGCGCCAGAATTCAGCTCCGTTTTGGGCGGAAGGAACTGAAAGCCCTCGCCGGCGGGCTCGATGGCGTAAGTTTCGATTTCAGGGGAGTTGTTGCGGATATTGACGTCCACCGTGCGGCCGGCCGTGGCGTCGATGGGGATGATGGCAGGCTCCACGGCCAGATCCGCGGCGGCGCCGAAATGCAGACGGATGGCTTCGGCCAGATGCACCGATGCGGGCCGGAACAGTTGCAGACGCGCGCGGCCGAGCGGCACGCCATCCGCCTCGATGGCCAGATTGGCCCAGTCGCCGTGCAGAACGTCGGCAGGCACATCCACCGCGTAATCGATTTCCAATGGAGACTTCTTCGTTGGCGTGGCGGCAAAGCCTTCCGGCAGGCGCAAGCGCGAACGATCGGCAAGTTGTTCGGAAGAGTATGAAGTGGAGACGGTATTTACGCGGCCAATGATCAGGCGCTTGGCCTCCTCGAAAAAGGCGGAGTGTTCCGGCGCTTCGATGGCCAGCGCCACGCGAATCTGCCTGGCGGGTCCTTTGCCTTGCGGGATCTTCAGGCGGGCGCGCAGGGTCTTCTCGTCAAAATCGAAATCCGCAAGATGGCCGCCCGCCAGGTAGGGTCCGCTGGGGCGGCGCGCGAGTTGCAGCACAGCCTCGGCCGGAGCGGGCGCGCAGAACTCCATGGCCAGCGTGCCATTTTCGAATTCGATGGTCTGCAGTTCCGCCGTCGCGTAAACAATATGTTCGGCGTTTGAAAATGCGGTGCATTCGCGGCAAAGCCCCGCGCCGCCCAGCGAGACATTCACGGGCAGCCACAATGTCTGGTGCGGCGCGAGATCGACGTTTTCGATCTCGATGGAGCGCTTGGTGAAAGGATCCCATGCGCGCACCATGTTCCGGAACGGCTGGCGGCTTTCGTTGGCAATCGAGACCGCGGAAGCCACGCCAGGCGCGCGCGAAACCAGTTCCATGGCGGTCACTCCGGGCGGGAGCTTGCCGGCGGCGAGCCTCACCGGGTGCGCGCGTTCCGGTTTCATGCCGGGCAGCAGCGCCGCCCAGTGCCGCAGCAGGGCCGCGTTACGGCGCAGAGCCGATACGGTGGGCCGCTCATCTCCGCTCAGGGAGACCGCACCGGCGCGGTAGAGCGGGCCGCCCGGCCGTTCCCATCCGGCGGGGAACAGGGCATCCTCGACATCTTCCCAGAGCAGCGCGCCACCCGCTGCGGCGAGAGCCTGGCGGCTGCGGTTCATGGCGGCCGGGTCATGCGCGGAAACCACCGTGACCGGCAGAGGCGGCGGCGGCGCATCCAGAATGCCCGCATTGATGCTGGTGCCGCTTTCGACAAAAGCGATCGGCCCGCCGTGCTTTTCGGTCTGGGGCGCCAGCAGGTTCTCCAACTCGTGCAGCCAGGGCCGGACGGCCTTGCGGTCCTGCGCGACACCTTGCTGATAGCCGTGCGGATAGCCGTTGTTGACCCAGCCCTTCACCGGCGGCAGGGGACGGATCCAGGCGCGCATCTCCAGGCGGCGCAGCAGGCGGATGAAGCCCAGCAGATCGCGGCGCGGGCTGGTGGCGCCGGTGAAGTCGCACGCGCCGCCATCGACTTGATGCCAGTTCCACGGAATGGAGAATTCCACGGTGCGGATGCCGACGGTTTTCAGCCAGACCAACTCGCGCTCCCACAGCGTGCGCGGATAGAGNNGCGGGCAGGGCTGCCGCGAAAGCCAGCAGCAACAGGACGAGGCGCATCAAACGGACCTGCGCAATCGGTAATCTTCGACGAGGGGCATGCGCACAACCTTGCACATTTCAAATAGACGCGAGCGGGCGCGCGATCCGATACGATCGGCCAGAGAAGTTTTGTAGTCCGGCTTGCCCAGCGCCGTGTTCCGGTCGATCATGACGCTGCCGGCGTCGGGGTCGGGAAGGTTGGTGGTGGCGATCAGCGGCTTACGGTTGTTGCAGCGGTAGGTGATGATGCTGGTGACGGTGTCTTCGACCCAGTCGGTGACGCGGTGCGCGCCCAGGTCGTCGAGCAGGAGCACTCCGGCGTCGAGCGCGAAACGGTAGGCCTCGCGGTCGGCGGAGCCGGAGGCCTGGTTGAAGCCGGCGCGAATGCGGTCGAGCAGGTTCTGATAATCGAAGAAGAGGCCATCGAATCCGCGCGAGATCAGGATGCGGAGGGCGGCCACCGCCAGGTGCGTTTTGCCGGTGCCAGGTTCGCCGACGAGCAGGAGGCCGAGATGCTTACCGGTGGGGAACTCGCGGGAGAAGGCTTTCACGGTGAGCAGCACGTTGGCCAGCTCGCGATGGCCGATGGGGTTGTCGCGGGGCAGCGCGAAATTGTCGAACGACGCGTTGCGGTAGAGCGGCGGGATGGCGGCATTTTCTTCGAGGCGGCGGGCGCGTTCGCCGAAGACGCAGTCGCAACGTTCGGCGCCGGAAAGATCGGCGCGCTCGATGATCTTCCAGCCGCTGCCGCCGCAATCGGGGCAGACGGTCTCCGTGGGCATGAAGTTCTATTATCGCGCGGAAGCCGTGTGACGGCGCAGTCCCGAATGCGGCTCGGGGATGACCGGTTTTGGGGGATTTGCGACGGAAATCGCCGCCTGAAAGGCAGCTGCGTTGCCCCGCACCACGCGTCTCAGCTTTTCCGTTTGAGCAGGCGCTTGCGCAACAGCAGCCCTATGCAGGCTAACGGTCCGGCCATGGTGAGGAGAGTGCCCGGTTCCGGCGTCGATCCGCCCCGGCTGGTGCCGCCTAATACGTTCCAGTTGATGGACTCGTTGCCGTCTTCTCCGTACGACGCGTTATTGACGAAATCCCATTCGCCCGTATTGATTATGAATCCCGTGTCAATGAACGAGACATTGTTGCCATTTTCGGTAAACGAGATGACTGGCGCGTTGATGACGTTGCAGGGGCCACTGGCTTGCGCGGACGTGTAGAAACTTGGGTTGCTGCTGCATCCGCCGATCAGGTTGGTGTTGCCGTTGCCATCCGCGTTGTTTGGCTCGAGGTTTGCCGGAGGGGCGCCTCCGAAAAGTCCCTGGTCGCTGGAGTCGAAGTTATAACTCGCAGTTTGAGTGAAAACCCCGGTTTGCCCCGGCGCCAGGGTCAACGCTCCCCAAATAGCGAAAAGAACCGAACCATTGTTGTCCGTCACCTCGAAATTGGTGATCGTCATGGATGTTGTGCCGTTGTCGATCCGCACGGCTCCGGCATCGAAACTCATGCCGGCGGGGTTAGTCTGAGAGGTCACGGACTGGCCATTGAACATCACGCCAATCCACGGATTTGGGAAAAAACCGCTGGCGCGCAAGTTGTCTGCATAGCCAACATACACGGTAAACGGATCGATGGTTCCCGCCGACGCCGAGGATGCTATTAGCAGCAGTCCAATAGTAGTGGCGATCACAAGCTTAAATGCAGACATCCGTAACATCTTTTTGACCCTCCTTCAAGTAGCTTAGGGAGGCGTTCCGTGAAAGTCAAGAGTTTTTTCATTCGTTCCCGGAACTGGTGTGAAATTCAAGACAAACTCTCAGAGGCTCCCCAAACCCTAGAAGACGCACCGCGTGGTCCAAGCTGAAGCGCGACCGGGCCGCGCATCACTACTCAATCGCCGCTAGCACATCACCCGCCGCCACCGTGGCGCCTTCGCGGGCAGTAAGCGAAACTACACGTCCGGCCTTCGGCGCTTTCATTTCGTTCTGCATCTTCAT
>PKYZ01000403.1 GCA_003132865.1 Bryobacterales bacterium | reverse complement strand
AGTGGCGGGCCCTGGGGGCACCCCGCCGGAGTTCTGGTAGATCTCCAGGGAGCGCACGGCGCCGGCCCGGTCGCCCTGCAGTAAGGACAGTTCGGCCATGCGCCGCGCCACCGCGGCACGCTCGCGGCGGTGGGTGGATTGGTCCAGCGCGGCCAGGAGCTTGCTGTAGGCTTCGATGGCGGCCGGATCGGCGTGGCAGTCGAGGAAGTCCGCGTATTCGGTTAACGCGGCGATATTGTCCGGAGCGCTTTGCGCGGCGTGCGCCAGCAGCGCACGCGCTCCCGGGCCATCGCCCGATTCTGCCAATTGCCGGGCACGTTCCAGGTTCTGACTTCCCTGGAGGGCTAAAACAAAGACGAAGAGAAATACGATCGAGAAAGCCTTCATAGTGGTTCCCGTATCTGTGGTGCTACTTTACCATGTCCGGCAGGTGTGTGGTGACGGGTGGGGGCGGTGGCGTGCGGGAGGGATGTAAATTCGTGGCGCTGGGCGAGATGCATTCGCCGTGGTTGGTGGCTAGTGGCTTGTGGCGGCTTTATGGCCACTAGAGCCTGGGGCCGGGACAGCGAGAAAGGGATGATGAGAGCAACGCGATAGCGAGCTCCGCAGGTTGAATGGGCGCGCGTTACCCTCGTCGAGTGATTGGTTTGGTGACACGGGATGACGGCAAGAGTTGCGGAGAATTTGGCAGTGGGTTAATCTGCTCCGCTACCTCGATGGCGATCGGATGGTGTATCGAATCCGGGCGCTCAGGGATTTCGGCGATGTCAGGCGCGGCTATCTCGGGGGATACGTTGAAAACGAATTGGCTTTGGCGCATGAAGGCGAAGCGTGGGTTCGGGAAATAGTCCAGGTGTACGGCCCATGGTCGGGGGATGGCGATGCCCAAATCTGCGATCTTGTCGTCATCGCCGAACATGCGCATGTCGGCGGGCGCACCATTGTGTACGGGGATGAAATCGTCAGAGGCGAGGAGCCGTTGGAGCCTCCGCGCGCGGCGGTTTCGGCAATCGCCGCGATCCGGCGTGTCCGCCAGATGCTTTAGAATCGGGATAAGATTTTGGTTGTAAACTATCGGACAAGAGGTACTTTCATGGATGCAAGGACGCATTGGGAAAAGGTCTATGCGGCCAGGGCGCCCGAAGCGGTCAGTTGGTACCGTCCGCACCTTGAAACCTCGCTTGCTCTGATAGCGCGGGCGGCTGCCGGGCTTTCGGCATCCATCATTGACGTTGGCGGAGGCGCATCTACCCTCGTTGACGACCTCCTTGCACGGGGCCATGAGGACATCACTGTCCTCGATGTTTCTCAAACCGCTATTGATGTGACCAAGAAGCGACTCGGTCCCGCTGCACGACAGATCCGCTGGCTCGTCGCCGATATCACGGAAGCACGGCTCGCGCAGGGAGCTTATGACGTGTGGCATGACCGTGCGGTGTTTCATTTTCTTACTGCAAGCGAGTACCGTGCCGCTTATGTTCGACAGGTCGCTCAAGCCGTCAGGCCTGGTGGTCACGTAATCGTCAGCACCTTCGGACCAGAGGGTCCCACGAAATGCAGTGGGCTCGACGTTATTCGCTATGACGCCGAATTACTGCACGAGCAGTTTGGCGTGCGCTTCCGTCTGGTGGAGAGCTCCAAAGAACTGCATCGCACACCATTCGATACTACCCAGCAGTTTCTGTATTGCTACTGCAAAGTAGAATGAACAGAATCGTCCAGAACACACCATGACCGCAGCCACGCCATCCGAGTTGTCAAATGTCTCTCGGCGCGTTCTCCAACTCCAGATTCTCACCATCATCTGGATGACCGTGGAGGCCGTTGTTTCTCTCGGGACAGCTTGGCGTTCCCACAGCCCAGCGCTGTTCGCTTTCGGTGGAGACAGTTTGATCGAGCTGCTTTCGGCAGGGGTTGTCCTTTGCCGTTTTCGATTTGAACTCAACGAAGCACGGGCGGCTCGGATTGCGGGAGTCTTGCTTCTCACGCTGGCGGGACTCGTGGTGCTCACTTCCATTTTGAACTTTCTTGGATATCGCGAAGCGCAGCGAAGTCTAGTGGGAATCGGAATCTTGTTGGCCGCCGCAGTTGTAATGCCTTGGCTCGCCAGCCGGAAACGGCAGTTGGTAGCCATTACTTCGAGTGCCGCCTTGAAGGCGGATGCGGCTCAGTCTGCGTTGTGCGCCTACATGGCTTGGATTGCTCTGGCAGGGCTACTTGTCAATGCTATATGGGAAATCGGTTGGGCAGATTCCGTCGCCGCGTTGGCTCTCACCCCCCTCATTCTGCGAGAGGGGTGGATAGCCGTTCATTCGTCCAAATTAGGTTGCGATTGCTGCCCGTGAGACGGGCGGCAACCTGCCGTCTGCATCAAGCCGGTCTTGACGGGACCGGGCTGCCGCTTTCCGGCGGTTCGGAAGATCCGGCCTTGCCGGATGGGTGTCCTGGGGCGCGGGAGCGGTCAGCCATGCTGCCACGGCCACCCAATTGAATCGCACGTAGCGCCTGAGCCGCAGGCATGGAATCGGATTCCGGCAGCGCCGCGTCTCGTAGGTTTAACCACAGTTTATTAAGTTGTGGAAACTACGCATAATAAAATGTAGTAAACTAGAGCGTATGAAATGTTTCGCCGTCAACCTGATCGTGATCGCCGTGATGGTCCTCGTCCTCCCGCCTCGCGCCAGTCCGCAGGGCGAGACCACCAGCGCCATTGCCGGACAAGTTGCCGACCCGTCCGGAGCCGCGCTGGCCGGCGCCACCGTCCGGCTCACGGGCGTAGGCACCGGCATCGAGCGGACCGCCCGCACGGGCGATTCCGGCCGCTTCAACTTCTCTCAATTGAAGCCTGGCGCCTACGCGGTGGAAGCCGCCGCGCCCGGATTCGAGCGGCAGCGCAGGCCGTCGATCGCCGCCGCAGTCAGACAGACCCAAACCGTCGATTTCGT
>PKYZ01000642.1 GCA_003132865.1 Bryobacterales bacterium | reverse complement strand
CCGCGCAGCAGACGCCCAATGCCCCGATCTGCCAGCGGGACAGAAAACCGCCCGCCAGCATGATGGGGAACAGGTATAGGAAGTTCAGCGAGAAATTCGGCTTGATGACCCAGTCTACCGACGCGACGATGGCGACCAGCGCGGCGGCGGCGGCGAGCGCGCGCGCGCGATTCGGCGGAGAGTAGAGCAGCGCGATGTCCGGCATGTTCACATAGTTACCGGTGGCATCTCCTATTATCGGCGATCCGCGGGCCGGCAGTGCCTTTTCGGGATTGGGCCTCGTCGAAGTGCGGCGCGTGGCACAATGAAGATTCGTGCACAAACGCCTGCCATTCGCGCTGGGCTGCTATGCGGTGCTGGCCCTGCTGGCCTGGTTCACGCTCGGCGGCGCTGGCTTTTATGTTGGCGGCAGGCTCGTCCAGATGCGCACGGCAGTCTGCATTTTTCTCGGCGGACTGACTCTCAAGACGTTGATCGCCTATAAAGCCGGCTGGTAGCGGGCCGATAGCAGGCCTCCTTTCCCGTTTCGGTGCTCCGCATTGAAACGCGAGTTCCGAATCGAACCGCCTTACTTCTTTCCCGAGCTTAAAACCTACTGAAACTAAGGCCTTTTTCCGATATTAGGCTCTGGTAATCGCGTTGCATTCTACCGGATTGCCGGAAGGAAACCCGGCGAGATCAAAAAGGAGAACGGGAATATGGGACGCGCAAACGGAACGGCACGGCAGAAGGAATCAACCGCCAGGGCGGTGCGGGATCGGGTCGTTCTCGAGAATCTCTCGCTGGTCAAGGCCATCGCGATCCGCGTCCATGAGAGCCTGCCGGTGCACGTGGATCTGGACGACCTGGTGCATGCCGGTGTGCTGGGGCTATTCGACGCCGCGTCGAAATATAATCCGGACAAGAAAGTCGTTTTCCAGAGCTACGCCAAGCACCGCGTGAAGGGCGCCATTCTGGATAGCCTACGCCAGCTCGACTGGGCCTCGCGTGACCTCCGCAAACGGCAGAAGCAACTGGATGCGGTGACTCACAACTTGATGACCCGGTTGGGGCGCACGCCGACCGAGGCGGAGATCGCCGAAACCCTGGGGCTGGGACTCGACCGCTGGCGCCGAGTGGCACTGGAGTTGAAGAATCTCGGCCTGGTATCGGCTTCATCCTTAAGGCCGGACCCGGACAACAGCGCACCGATCGAATTCCCCGCCGCGCCGGATTCGCAACCGGACCGCATCTGCGCTCAGCGGCAATTGAGTTCCGTTTTGGCGGGCGCCATGAAATGCCTGCCCGAACGCTACCAGAAAGTCGTGTTTCTCTATTACACCAACGAGATGACGATGAAAGAAATCGGCCAGGTGCTGGGCGTGAACGAAAGCCGCGTATCGCAGATCCACAAGATCGCGCTGGAGAAGATGGCCGTCAGCCTCCGCTCGGCGGGCATTGAATCGGCGGGCGCGTTTTAGGCGGCGGTCGTCCAAGCGGACGGTCTACTTCAACGGACACGCCGTGGGCAAAACGAAAGGACAGCAGCGGGGCGTCTGCGGCGGTAATTATTTCGATGAGACGGGCCAGGAGTACTGGATGTCAGGCGTCAAAAGGAACGGTAAGGACCGCCATTGGGCCGGGTCGGGTAAAGTGCTCGTTGAGGCCGTGGCGCTTTCCAAGTCGAGGAAAAACAGCGTCTTCTCCCCCGCACCCCGCAGTAGCCGGCGGGTGCTGGACGGTGAGCAGGTTCCTCCCGACGAGAAGGTGTACTCGATCTTCGAGGACCACACGCACCTGATCAAGCGGGGTAAGGCGCACAAGCCGGTGGAATCCGGTCACAAGGTCTTCCTGGCCGAGAGTTCCCAGGGCTTGAAACCCGAAAGCTCGGCCCGTGGGATTCTACAATAGACTGGAGAACCCCAACCTACCCACCGTGCCCGACACCCATCGCTCCTTCGTCTTCCACGATCCTAGCGGCAAGCGCTGGCAGCGCTTCCGCCGCAGCCTGCAGACCGGCGCCATCTTCTTCGGCATCCTGCTTGTCCTGTTCGTGCTGAGTATGGCGATCAACCCGCAGATCCCCGCCCTGGGTCTGCCGCCGGTCGAGCACATACCCGATCTGCGTGAGGTCCCCGCCATCATCCGCGGCGAGAGGACCATGCGCAACGTCCCCTTCAAGCTGCGGAAAGCCGCGCGCAACATCAAGTACGTGCGGTCCGCCTCGCCCGTGCTGCATCCCAAGACCGCCGCGCGCGTCGAAACCAACAGCCCCATCGTGTTCGGCTTCTATGTGAATTGGGACCAGGGCAGCATGGTCTCGCTGCGCATGCACCTTTCGCACCTGACGCACCTGGTTCCGGAATGGCTGATTCTGCGCAATGCCAAGGGCGATCTCGACGACCAGAGCGATCCCACGGTAATGGCCATCGCCGGGCAAGCCAAGCTGCCCATCCTCGCCCTGGTCACCAACTACCGCGATGGCTGGCAGCCGGGCGATGTCCGCAAAATCCTGCACGACGCCGATGCCCGCGCCGACCTCATCGACAACATCTACAGCAACCTCACGGAACACCGCTTTGCCGGCGTCAACGTCGATTTCGAAGAGCTCGCGCCGCGCGACCGCGAGCCCTTCGTGGCCTTCATGCGCCAACTCCGCGCGAAGCTGCAGCCGGCCGGTCTGCTGCTCACCGAGAGCGTCCCGATCGAGGACCCCGCTTACGACCTGAAGCAACTGGCCGAGGTCAACGACTATCTCGTGCCCATGGTCTACGACGAGCACTATCAGTCCGGCGAACCTGGACCCATCGCGTCCGAAGCCTGGTTTCAGAAGCAGATCGATCGCCTGGGCCAGATCGCGCCGCCCTCGAAGATGTTGATCGGGATCGGCAATTATGGTTACGACTGGACGATTGGCGGCACGGGGTCCGCAGAGACTAAATTCGGTGAGGTTATGGCCCAGGCGGCATCCAATCGCACGGCCGTCGAGTGGGATGCCGGCATGGCCAATCCCGTCCACCGCTACCAGGCCGGCGGGCAGCGGCACGAAGTCTGGTTCCTGGATGCCGTCACCGCCTTGAACGAGGCGCGCGCCGTGGCGGAGGGCGGCTTCCGCGGCGTAGCCCTGTGGCGCTTGGGCGCGGAAGATCCGGACCTGTGGAACGTGCTCGAACCCGATGCGTGGCCCGCCGCCGATTACGATCCCAGACGGCTATCCGTGCTCACCGCGCAAAAATCGGCGATCCAGTACGGCGATGGCGATGTCCTGCGTATCGTCGAGACGCCGCATGACGGCAGCCGCACGGTGTGGCGCGACGCCGATGGCCGCTATGCCGAGCGGTACGGACAGTTGCCGTCCNNGACGATCGAATCGAGCGGCGGCACGCATGCCAAGGGGCAGGCCGGCAAAGTCCTGTGCCTCACTTTCGACGATGGCCCCGATCCGCGCTACACGCCCGCGATCCTGGATATTCTGCGCAGCCACGGCGTGCGCGCGACGTTTTTCATCATTGGCGCAAATGCCGACCAGAACATCGGCTTGGTCAAACGCGAATATGCCGAAGGCCACGACATCGGCAACCATACTTACACGCATCCCAACATCGCGCTGGTTTCCGAGGAGCGCGCCGCGCTGGAACTGAGCACCACGCAGCGCATCATCGAAAACGCGCTGGGCGTTTCGACCGTGCTGTTCCGGCCGCCTTACAACGCCGACAGCCAGCCGCAGACTCCCGAGGAAATCCTGCCGTTGCTGCGCGCGCAGAAGGCCGGCTACGTCACGGTGGGTGAGCGCATCGATCCGCGCGATTGGGTGAAGGGTGTTTCCGCGGAGGAGATCGTGTCGGAAATCCGGGACGAACTGCTGTCCGCGGATGACCCAGGCCACGTGATTCTGCTGCACGATGCGGGCGGCGATCGCGCGGCCACGGTGGCGGCCCTGCCGCGCATCCTGGAGGGCTTGCAGTCGCAAGGGTATCGATTTGTTCCGCTGAGCGAACTGCTGGGGCAGACCCGCGCACAACTCATGCCGGCGCCTTCCGGCGTGGAAATGCGCTGGGCGCACATCGAGGGTGGCGCCTTCGACTCTCAGGGCGCGTTCAAGAAGGTCATCGGCATGTTGTTTCTCTGGGCCATTTACCTGACCCTGGCGCGCTCGCTGTTCTACGGCGTTCTCGCGGTGGCGCAAAAGTGGCGCGTGCGGCACGCCCGTTTCGACGCCACTTTCCGTCCGCCAGTCTCTGTCATCATCGCCGCGTATAACGAGGAGAAGGTAATCGTGCGCACCGTGGAGTCGATTCTGCGCAACGGCTATGACGATCTGGAGTTGGTGATCGTGGATGACGGCTCCCAGGACGCCACGCTGCAAATCCTGCGGCGGGACTTCGGCGATCGTCCCAACGTCCGCATCCTCTCGCAGCCCAACGGCGGCAAATCCTCGGCGCTCAACAACGCCATCGCCCACGCTCAGCACGATATCCTGATCGCGCTGGACGCGGACACCATCTTTCGCACCGGTACCATCGAGAAGCTGGTGAGGCACTTCGCCGATTCGCAGGTGGGCGCGGTCTCCGGCAACGCGCGCGTGGGCAA
>PKYZ01000845.1 GCA_003132865.1 Bryobacterales bacterium | reverse complement strand
AAGGCGCCGCATCCATGATTCATGCGCGCCATCTGAGCGGCCTACGGCTTCGCCCCCGCCCGGAACTGCCACGTGAGGCGGGCGAAGCGCTCTCCAAAGCGCCGCGCCTCGGCTCGATCTCGGTCGTTAACACCAGGTGGTGAGCCGCCCGTCACAGCTTGCGGGCCCAGCGAACCAAACCCCTCGTCATTGACGCCGCCAATGACCATGAAGCGCATATCCAGAAAGGCTGCGATGGCCGCCAACCGCGCCATCTCCTGCCCGTTGGAGATGCTACCGGCGGTGCAGAACACCCCCGCGGTACGGCCCTCGCCGAGCATCTTGCTCGTTTTGCCAAGGACTTCGCCCATGCGATCAAGAAACCGTTTGGACTCAGCCGAGAGGTTACCCCAGTGAACGGGTGTGCCGAGCAGGATGCCGTCGGATTTAACGATGTCCTCCGTGCCGGCCTCATCGACCGAGCGCAGCAGAACCTCGACTCCCGCGACTGACGCGGCGCCTTCGCGTACGGCGGCAGCCAGCTTCGCGGTGTTGCCCGTCTGGGAGTGGTAGGCGATCAAGATACGCACCGGCGATGCAGCACTACCGGCTCCGGCAATCAGCAGCGCCACCAACGCGAGTCGTTTCGCGAGTTTCAGCATAATCCTAGGGTAGAAAGCGCACCGGAATTCCACAAGCCGGGCGCGTCAATAAGGGGGGTACACAGGGTACACACTTTCGGGGTTATTAGCAAAAGGTGTCTCCCCCGAAATGGTGCTTGCGCCGCGCGCGCCGTCATCACATGCGCCAATGACAAACCCGCAACCCCGCCGCCTTCGCGCGCAAGCCCGCTCGATCGTAGCTATGTGGCGCGACGGCTCGGCTGCCCGCTCCGCCGCCCGTTGCCCGCGGTCCGTCGCCGCGACTGTGCGTGCGGGTGGGGCGGCGCCATCGGCGACGAGATGGTGCGCGGGGCCAGCGCCTTCCATCCGCTACCGCCAGCGCGCGGATGGGCGACGCGATCGGCGAGGGGACGCTGCTCCACTTCCAGCCGTGCAGGTCGTCGAGTGCTACGTGATCGCGAGAGCCCGCAGATACCTGTCTGCCGATCGCACGATGGCGCCCTTGGCGTCATGAAGGATGGTCCGATTAGGGAAGGCTCCGTAGAGCCTTTCGAACCGCAGGGCCTGGAGTGTGGAAGAAACGTACTTGACCGCTTTGGCGCAAAGTGGAATGTAGTTCGGGTAGCTGTACATGAACGTGACCCACCGCCGGTCGGCGCACACCTGTGGTTGGTCTCCCGCCAGCAGGACGCCTTGTCCGGCAGCGCCGCCCGGCCACAGCGCGACCTGAAATCCGTCAAAATGGCCTCCCGTCCTGTTCAGGCTCAGACCGCCAAATAACTCGAAGCGATCCCCGTTCCAAAACCGAATGCATGCGTCAGGCCTCATCACCCACCGCTGGTCGCGGGCGTTCAGATGAATAGGGGCATCACCGAACTCGCAGCTCCATTCGATCATTGTCGTGTAGAAATGTGGGTGCGAGATCGCTATAGCTCGAATCCCTCCGAGCGACCGGACTCTCTCGATTGTTTCTGGACTGATGAGAGCCAGACAATCCCAGAGCAGATTCCCTTCGTTCGTCTGAATGAGAAATGCTCTCTCGCCAATTGCGAAGTCCGGCTCCGTTACAATCGAATGCAATCCGGGCTCCTCTTCACGAATCAGGTTGCGATGAGTTCGCTGCAACTGGGGGAGTGTCAGCCACTCCTGGCCTCCGTATCCAACGTATTGCCGTTCGTCCTCGCAGATAGGGCAGCGTGGAGGCGATTGAATGGAAGGCGCGAATTGAGTGCCACAAGTCTTGCACAGAAATGGCGTCATGGCCGCAGCGGGAGAAGCCTTGCGGACCAGGGCCACCCACTGGTAAGCAGCGGCATAGCGTTTAGAAACCATCGCAGGCTCATATTCTCTCTCTCCTCCGCAGCGCGTAGGCACCGGGTCCCGCGAGCCAATCGAACACAAACCGCACAGAGGTGAAAAAATGGAAACTCTGCCCCGTCATGTGCGGTATCGAAGCCCGCCCTCCTGTTGACTACAACCGCCGCGATCAGGGTCACAATCAAGAACGACAGCACACATTGTCTCACAGCCATGACCGCACTATCCCGCATGCAGCAGGCAACGAGGAGGAGTTCTTCAGAACGAGGGTTAGGCATCGGTGACGGGGATCACTGGCTCCAATGGCATCCCGAGCCGGCGAAACGGGATGTGCATTAGTTGGGCCGGGAATGACCGGCAAGACCAAACCGAGTAGGGCAATCGTGGCACAGCTTTAGCGGCATCGCCTCTGAAGGACATCGCAACGGAAAGGGTCGACCCGCAGGCGATTAAGTCGGCTAAGCGCAGGCACGGCGCGGCCCTCCTGCTCGAAGCGCTGGTGGCGTGCGGGGTCGCCGGTTACCGCTGCCAGCAAGTTCTTCAGCGCGACGCCGCAGCCCAGCCGCGTGTCTTGCGCCCGATACCGTACCTTCGGCGTTCGATGGGGCGCCAGGATTTCGTGGGGTACCAGCCGAGTTACGGGAGTCAGGAACATGGGGTGTCGAACGATTACGTCGTGCGATAGAGAGTGGATGACGGCGCATCCGGAAGTTATCAACTTGGACGTGTCACGCGCGACCCGTAGATGTGGAGCCAGACGAGCGTGAGGGCCGGTTGGCGCGGATTGCTCCCGTGAAACGCCGTTCCATGAAAATGGGCAACACAGGCCTTCGCTCGTGTCCGCGCACCCTGGCGCCCCGCCCGCCGCGCCAGCAGCCGCCGGACGCGATACGGCCGAGGAGTACCGCCCGAGCCGCACGTCGTGCGGCGCCGACGGTGGGCGCGGCACACCAATTGGACAGCGCGCCCTCTCTTTTGCGCGGCCACGAACGCACTTTTGTCCGCTAACGGTCGCAAGGTTTCGGCCTTCACCGGGAGTGATCTCCCAGAACGCCGTTTCGGGGGACCATGGGTACAACATGGGGGTGGACGAGATACGCCGGTGGATTCATGCGTGTGTGAACTCGCCCGTCGATGCTGAGGGCTTTATCAGTTGTGCGTGCCCTCGGCATGCCGTGGGGATAAACATCTGCGATAGGGTAGCCGCCAGTTTGGCCTAAACCAAGGCCTAATCAATATGTTACCGTGAGATATTTAGCCTATTCCAAGGAGAATCCGTTTTGAAGAAATTGCGGGCAACTGTCAAAGAGCTCGAAGACAAATTTGAGGAGACAGCCTTCAGGCTCGCGCAAGAGAGGAGCGATTTTCTTTTGCCGCAAGTCGTCGACTTCGTCAAAAAGGAGAGGTGGATAAACCTCCGCCCCGAGTATCAGCGGAGGTCGGTCTGGGACACCCCAAAGCGTAGCCTCTTCATCGAATCCCTGCTGCTGAACATACCGATCCCGCCTATCTTCCTGTTCGAACATGCGCTCAGTCGGTACGAAGTAATGGATGGCCAACAGAGGCTTAATTCCGTCGCCGATTTCTACGAAAATGGTTTCCCGCTTCGGGGACTGGAGAAATGGTCAGAACTCAACGGCTTGCGTTACCGGGATTTGCCCGAGACGCTTCAACGCGGCCTTGATCGTCGACGGATATCTGCAACCGTGCTATTAGCCGAAAGCACAAAGAAGAAGGACTTCACGCAGAAGGATATTCGTAAGCTGGTCTTCGAACGTCTTAACACGGGCGGCCAGACCCTCAATCCCCAGGAGTTGAGAAACTGTCTCTACGCGGGACGCTTCAACGATAAGTTAACGGTTCTCTCGGGCAACGAGATCTTCACCGAGATTTGGGACATTCCGTCGTATGCAGAGAATGTAGACGCTCACGGTTTTGCAGCTCCAGTGCTCAGGGAGAACCCGCTCTACAAGCGGATGCTCGACTGTCAGATCGTCCTTCGGTTCTTCGCCCTCCGCGAAACTAGCAAAATAAAGGGCTCGATCAGGTCAATGCTCGACGACTGCATGGAACGAAGCCAGGGGATTTCGCAGGAGGAAGCTGAAGCCCTTGGAGTTCAGTATCTAGAAGTACTGCAGGTGGCCCGTCAAATCTTCGGCAAACACACGTTTCGTTTTAAGAACCAAAAAGGTAAGTGGACAGTATCTGTGCCGCTTTACGACGGGATAATGGTCGCTATATCCCGGCTCTTGAATGAAAAGGATCGGCTCATTGCGAACAAGGCAGAAATTATGCGGCGAGTTGAGAAGTTGCTCGAAGACCCTAAGGCGTATGAAGTTATTGTTGGACGACCAAATACCGCTCAGGCGATTCGAGACCGCTTGCGAATGCTCACCGAGGCCTTGCAAGGCTAGTTGATGGGACAGGCGCTGGAGGAACTCAATCTTCGGGTCGCGGAGTTTAGGAATGACTTGTCGTTCTTGGAGTACGCCTTCGAATTGCGGCCTCGCATCAATCAAGCTCTTGATTTTGAGAAGCGCGGGCCCGTCCTAGAGCTTGCTCGCAAATTTGGCGCTGTGGTAGGAAGTCAGCCCGCTACTGTGTATGGCCCGATGCTAGTTCGGCTGGTGGCTTCATTGGAGCGTTACTTACGATTCTTGATCCGTGACACTATAGAGGCATGGAATAGCAGGGCGAAGACTTTCGACCAACTGCCAGAGGGTCTGAGCGGGCGCAATCTGGTGTTGAGTGGCCGCGTGATCGCGAGCAGTGATTCTCCGAGAGAGCACGTGAACATAGACCTAGTCGAGCTGGTTGAGCGCCTTGCTACCTGTCGGAGCGGCGCGACGAACTTCAGACTGAATGCTTCCGCATTCATGATTCAGGTCGTCGGTGTCACTCCGGATATCATCGAAAACGGCCTCAAACTCGCACGAATCACCAATTGGCGGGACGCCGTAGCCGCGGATAAGGACCTTCAGCGCCAACTAAATTGCACACGTACTTCGGACGCAACCAAGAAGGCAGAGGCGAGACTTAAGGAACTGTCCCGTTGGCGCAACAACTGGGCTCACGGCGGTGACGATGAAGTGTCGCTGACACTCGCGGAATTAGAGGAGGCTGTGGAATTTGTGTCGCTCTTCAGCAGGGCTCTCGACCGCGTGGTCACGAAACAGGTCGCCGCTAAGCGATTGTGAAGCACCGGATGTGTGAACGAAGCATTCTATGGGAAGAGTCCGCCTACGCGCGTAACGAGCGACCCGTTAATAACGGTCTGGTATTGACGCGCCCGTGAAGTCCCGATCTGGGAAGCTTGGGATCTGCCAGATCGGCCTCGTGAAACGCCGTCCAGAGATTTGACCGCGAAAATCGCCGGCCCGGCATGGCCGGGCCGACCAAAGCGACGCGGCCAGACCCGTTGCCGTTCGTCTCCGGCAGCTGCTGGACGGGCACCGAAAGGAGCACATTAGCAACCGCTCGTTCCCTGGCCGCGCCGGATCGTGGTGGCCCCGCACGGGCAACGCGGCGCCGTACGCGGCCTGCCAGGCCCCGCGAAGCGCATTTTACGCATCCGCGCCATTCGGCGGCCCTCGCGGCCGGTGATAACGCCAAAACCGGACTGAATCGGGACTCTTTCGGGACTGTTGCCCGTCCCGGCGCCCCTCCGCATCGCCGCGCCGGCAGCCGCGGGACGCGACGCGGCCGAGGAGCAGCGGTTCATTGACCGCTGGCCGTGGAAATCCGATGCCAGCACGGCGTGCAGCTCGGCGCTTTCGACCGGTTGCCGGGCGCCCGGCGCGGTACGCTTCACGATCTTCGATTTGCTTCGCCCCCACATATATGCCCGCGCTGCCGCGCCCGGCCCCGCGTCATGGCGCCGCACGGGCAACGGTCCAACGAGCGCGGCCGTCCGCTGCCGGCGCCGTGGGTCTTGCGCATGCCCGCCAGCTTGCGCGCGCGGGCGCTGCTGAGTTTCATCGCCCGTGAATATCGCACGGATCGCTGTTTTATGTCAAGGGAAAAATGCAAAATACCCCCCGGAATCCTTCGCGTTTAGTAGCGTGTGCTGCGCGCCGCGGCGCGGCGCCGGAAAGCCGGGTAAACCGGGCAAACCAACCTAACTCACTGATTCTACAGGAAACTGTCCCAAAAGGTATAGCTTTTGGGACGCCCAAAACGAGGTATTTCGGAGCTTTGTTTGCACCGCGGAATTGCCCCGCCCGCGCCAGGCCTTTTGGGACAGTTGGCGGCTAGTGCAGCCGCATGTCCCCCAACAGCGCGCGCACCAGGTGGATGGCGGCGGCGATCCGCCGCACCGCGTCCGGATGGAGGCAGGCGATCAGCGCGGCGATGGCGATGGAGCACGCTATTCGCATGGGTCCACTCCTTTGACCTTGCCGCCGTACTCGGCCTCGCAGGCCTCCCAGAAGTTGCAATGCTTCCGGCTGCACAGGTTGCTGCCGCGGTTGGGTGTGACGCAGCCGGCGCGCATGGCGCCCTGCGCGCGCGGGTAGATGGCGCGGGCGTACGCGCGATCCGCGTCACTCACGCGATAGGCCATGGTGACGAGCTGCGGCGTCTTGGTGGCCACGAGAGTCACCAGCTGGGCCTCGCCTGTCACCTCGGGCGCGATCTCCGCGTAGGTGGCGATCTGGAGCGCGTAATCGGGCGCGATCGCGGAGGGCTTGCGCGCCGCCGTCTTGACGTCGCGGATGCAGCCGCGGGCGTCCACCAGATCCAGGATGCCGCGCACCTTCACGCCGCCGATCTGGCCCGACACGGCCATCTCGATGGCGGGCTTGCCGCCGATCACCGCCGGCTCGATCTCCGGCGCCACTTCGTCCAGGTACATGCGCGCGAGCTGCGCCGTCTGCGCCTTGAGTTTGTCCAAGTCCTCATTGGGCTGGAAAGAGCCGCCTGCGGCCGTCTCGTCCCACACATGATTGAAAACGCCGGCGAGATCCTCGCCCTCGGGTACGTCGCCGGCGAACTTGGCGCGCAGGAAGATCTCGGCCATGCGGTGGACGACAATGCCGCGGACCAGAGAACTGCCCTTGGGATCGGGCAGGCCCAGGCCGTACTTGTACCACCAACGCGCGGCGCAATCCAGGAACGTGCGGACTTGCGACGGGCTCAGCACGTCGGCGATTTGGGAGACGGGCGTCGCCTCCCTCGGCGCCGGTATTGGGTGTTGGGTGATGGGTGTTGGGGCTGGAATCAATTCCAGCTCAGGTGGCGCGTCAAACAGCGAGAACTGACGGGCCCGCTCGCCGAGTACCAGGTCGATGCACTGGCGGGCGGCCAGCAGGCCATCGGTCGGGATGGGATCCAGCGATCGGCGACTGAAGCGGTGGAGGAATTTCTCCACCGCCAGGGTCTCCACAGACGTCATCGCGGGCCTCCATAGCCGTTGCCATTCGTCTTCGAGACGTTGATGAACGCAGACAGTAACAGCGAGCGCACGT
>PKYZ01000699.1 GCA_003132865.1 Bryobacterales bacterium | reverse complement strand
GCGTTTGCCTTCGGAACGTCGTCGAGTATAGACTAGGGTTTGGCAAGTTCAGAGAACTTTCCTATGGCATTGATCGGCTTTCCAAATTGAAACTCAAAAATTGGCCATTGTCAAGGGCGGAGTGAAAGGTTGGCCGAACGTCAGTCGCCCGCGGCCATCTTCGCGGCGGCCACCGCGGCCTGCGCCTGCTCGTGCCACTCCAACAGCGCGCTCAGGTACTGGAGCGCGTCTGGCCTTGGCGCCGCCTCGCCGGGCGATGATCGTGGCACGCCTGCGCGAAATGGCGCGGATGTGCCGTGGCGGCTTTGGTGCGGAGGCATAGCGAGGTCGATGGTACCGCGCCTAAGTGCCGATTGAACCCGGCGACCTGTGCGCGGTGCTGGCGTCGGGCCGGCGGCGCCAAGGCCGAACATCGCAACCACGTGCGCTTCTCGGCGCTCCGCACGCCATTCGCGTCTCGGCGCAGCTCCTCGCCCGCATTTTGCGTCCTGCGGCTGCTGCGCGCTGATCCGGCGTTGCGCCATTTTTGACTCTCGATTCTTCTTCAAAAACGCACGGAAATTGGAATTCACCTCGCGGATGCGCTGTGGCAGGCAGGGTGCGGAGGCATCGCGAGTTGGATGGTACCGCGCCTAACGGCCGATTGAACCCGGCGATTCAAAAACGCCCGGAAATTGGAATTCACCAATGAAATGCAGCTCATCAATGGATAATTCGATCATCATGCTGCGCCGGCCCCCGTCACCTTGAACAATGTGTTGAAACGGCTTCCCCGAACGGCCATACACCTGCTTATACAGCCATCGGAGAAGAAAATGCGAAAACTGGTTCTTACCGTGTTGTTTGGCTTTGCCCTAGGGCTGGTACCTGCTCATGCGGAGGTCGTTATCAGGCTTCGGCCGCCGATTAGCATTCGGGAGCATCGCACCTTTCGTCCAAGCCGAGATCACGTCTGGATTGGGGGATATCACCGCTGGGATGGCAACGCCTACGCTTGGCAGGCGGGTCGGTGGGAAGTGCCGCCACGCGCCCGTGCGAGATGGGTTGCTCCCCGATACACGCACCGCCATGACGGGTATGTCTATTCGGAAGGTTACTGGCGGTAGCTCTTCGTTGTGTCCGCGCTCGGTCATTTGACCGCCTGCGGTCATGGCATCAGTTTTGCCAGTGGCGATGGTGTTTCGGGTCATGCTGCGGTGGCCTCCTTCGCCTTGATGAGTTTTGTATTTTTCTGAAAGCGCTGGTGGGCGTTGGGAGGCGAGCCTGGCCGCGAGGCAGGTGCCAAGGCTCTGCTACACCTGGCTGGCTCTGTTGCCGGACGACTACACTGGATGTCGCGTGCCTCGTCGCGATCAAAACCCTGACCGGCCTTGGACTGTCCTGCCACCCGCCGCCGCGCAGATCGTCCGTCGCCTGCAGAATGAGCCGCAGACAGTCTGCAACACGGAGGAGGGCGCTCGAACAGGGTGCACGCCATCTCTATATTCACGGGGCCGAGGGCGACATTGGGCCGCGGCTTTGGGCAGGCAGCGCCGCGACCGAAGTGGCGCCGTTTGTCTTGAAGAGTCTGAACAGTTGTACCGGGAGAAATATCTCGACTGGCTGCCGCCGATATGGTGGTGGTGCGCGAGTTCGATCCGTCTGAGGTCATGCGGATGAAGGCGCTGCTGGGGCCAAATCGCCGAAGACCGTCGCCGGCGCCACCTTAGTGCTCGCGTGCGGCGCGTAATCGGGGCCGCAGCCTGATGCGCGTGCTGCCCGGGCTACTTTGGCGGCGGGGGCGGTCCGTTGCCGCAGTCGTTGCGTAGCTCGTTGGGGGCGCCGGCCGGCGGCGTGCTCCATGTGTTGTCGATGCAGGGGATTGCGCTCAGATACTCGTAGATTGCCTCGATGTCACGTTCGTCATGTCCTGAAAGTCGGGCCAGGGCATGACTTGGAGAACCGCCCCATTAACGGGCGGCGGAATGCAGTTTGCCGGGACTGGAGGCGGCCCAGGTGATGTGCAGCTCGTATGGATGTAGTCCATGTCGACACCAGTCCGCAAGATCTTCATGAATTGAGCCAATGTATGTCCGCCTTCGGGAAGGCCGTTCTTGTCCGGCGTCAAGTTGCGGGCGACAATGGTCGGACCAAGATAGGTTCCATAAGCTGTGCCTGGCCCAACATTAAACGGGAGGGCCGCACCGAAGGGTGCGCCTCCAGCGAGGTACTGGGTGGGGTCGGTCTTTTTCGGCTATTGGCCAAGGAAGTACGGATTGTGATTCATCAGCAAATTGAAGTTCGGAGGGCCGCCGGAGGTGTGACAAAAGTTGCAATCGTTGGCTGCGTTGACCAAATACCAGTTCCAACAGCCGACCGTCGGCTCCTGGCGGTCCGTCCCGCAGGCCTTGGCCGCCAGAGCGTAGAACACGAGTTTGCCTATCGGGGACAAGTACTGGGAAGGGATCGCGTTCACATCGGCGGGAGCCTTGCCGAATCCCGTTAGCGTGGCAGTTTGGGTGTCAGCCGTTTTACAGGACCTGTAAAAATACTGACAGGGTTTCTTTATAGAGACTTTAGATGGCAACGGCAGACTCCCTTCGACGAAGAGTCTCCGGTTGGCCGCAGTCGCGAATGATGCAACCCGGACAGATGATGGCGATTCTGGGGTGCTCTCGACGAAACGCCCGAATCTGCTTGGTCGTCGCCACAAATGGCTTCCGACACTCCTTGCAGACCGGCCGCTCCCGTGCTCGTCGATCACAAACATGCCAGTTCTACTGGCCGTCCAGCGCCTCAGGCGCATGGTGTTTCGCGCCGCCCACGGTCCGGTTGCTGCCGCGACGCAAGTCCTTGGCGCGAAGCTCCCATGCTTGTCTACGTTTAGGGCGTGCGTGGTTAATCCCTTTCCTTTCTTTTAGTTGCCTGATAACGCCCCATATCACTAGCAGACAGCCTGCCCGCATCGCCCGCTCCTCTGGCGAGGAAGGCCAGCAAGCCGATGCGCAAGCAGTCTCATGGTTTCACCAACTCTATCGTTGCCAGGTAAATGTTAGCCCCCGTCGTAGCTGCCGAAGAATAATAGCTAAGCTGAAGGTAATTGTTTCCGGTCGTAGTCAACCCAGTGACTTGGTTTGGGCTGCCAATGACCGTCGCAGTGTTCGTCAATCCACTGGCGCCGGTCTGCCAATAGGCATATTGAGCCTGTGATACTGTCGTGGATTGGAAAGTCACAATCATATCCACGGCGAAGGGTATAGCGCTCGCTCCGGTGGTGGAGGTTAGGGTCGGG
>PKYZ01000838.1:5839-8982 GCA_003132865.1 Bryobacterales bacterium | reverse complement strand
GCAGTTCGTGGCTCATGTTGGCCAGGAATGCGCTCTTGGCGCGGCTGGACTCTTCGGCGGCCTGCTTGGCGGCCAGCGTCTCTTCCTGCGCGCGCTGCCGCCGTTCGATCTCATCGCACAGTTCGCGGACATGCCGCTCGAGCGCGCTCTGGGCCTCGTGCAGATCCAGAGTGCGGGCCTGGATTCGCCCCATCATCTCGTTGAAGCTGTCTACCAGGACGCCGATCTCGTCATTGCCGCGCTTGGCCGCGCGCAGGGAGTAATCCCGCTCGGCGGAAACGCGGCTGGCCATTTCAGCCAGCCGCAGCGTGGGTTCCGAGATCACCCGTTGCAGCTTGGACGACACCAGCAGCGCCGCCAGAGAGGAGAGCAGCAACACTCCCAACACGATACCGGCATAGCGCTCCAGGCGCGTATACATATCCTGGAGATCTCTTTTCAGGTAGACGGTGCCGATCCAGTCTCCATTGAAGACCACGCGCTGAAACAGCGCCAGATGACGATCCTGAAACTCGGCGCCCTGCTTGCCCGGGCGGCGCGGCAAATCCCGCCGCGATTCGCCCCGCACGAATGCGGCGAAGGGCCGCCCGTCTTTCGTGTAGATACAGGCGGCCACCAAATTCGGCTCGGCGCGCAGCGCGGCCAAGGTCTCGCTGGCCGACCGGCGGTCGTCAAAAGCCAGCGCCGCCGTGCTGCTCTGGGCGACAATCTGCGCCAGCGTCGTCAGTTGTTGCGTGACCGTCTTTCGATACGTGACCAGCTCATAGGCCAGGAACGTGGAGCAGGCCAGCATCAGCGCCACGGTGCTCGTCACCATGATGATGCCGATCAGCTTCCGCTTAATGGAGATGTCCCGAAAAGTCTGCATATTAATTCCGCGCCTGCGGGGGAGCCTCGCGCCATACGGCCGCCAGCCGCAGCAGCTTGGAGCTCACCTGGAGACCGGCACGCTCCGCGGCGTCCAGGTTGATTTCGAACCGGATCCGGCTGCCGTCGCGAATGAAGGCGATGACGCCTCCCAGCCGGGAAAACTGAACGCGCTCGCCGATGGTCAGAACAGGCCACCGCCCCACGGACTGCACGATCCGTGCAATCTCTTTCCGATCGGCGGCGCCCACCAGGAGCACCACGCAACTTTTTACGTCCGCGCCGGAATTGAGCCGCCGCACCACGATCGGATGTCCGTAAATCGTTTTGTCCCGCAGCGCGGCTGCGAGCACGGGGGCCATGGGATCGTCTCCCAAGACGCCCACCACCAAGGACTCGCCGCTCTCGCCTAAAGCGCTGTCCGGCCACTCGACGAATTTGGTGAAGTTGTACAACATGGCGCTTTGGATTTCGTACTCGGAGTGCGCAGCGGCGAGCGGCGACTCGGGCGTTGGCTCGGCCCCCAGCGATATCCCGGCCATGAGCAACGGCGTCAGGCATCCCGCGCCGCAGCGCCGTGTTAGAACGCCCATGTAACCTTCAGTTGAACGGCGCGCCCCACCTGGCTGCACAGGACGTAATCCGTGGTCGCGAATTCCAGATGCCGGCCGTTGAGCAGATTCTGGCCCGCCAGGCTGATCTCGGTTGCGCGGGTCAGCCGCCAACCCAGGCGCGCGTCCGTGCGCACGTAACCCGGAACGTCGATTCCGGTGAGAGCGGACACGAAGTAAATTCCAGTGTCCAGGGTGAGCTTCCGGCCAATATCCAATTGCGATCGGAACTGCACCTGGTGAGCGGGAGAGATGCCTTCCGCGTCCGACGGGACGCTTTGTGGTCCCAGATGCGCGCGGTCCTGCCCGTAGCGGAACCAACTGTAGTTCCCAGTCAAGCGCCATTTCTGGGTCAGGCTCCAGTTGGTGGCCATCTCGATTCCGTAGGTGTGGCCGGCCGCGCTGTTCCCGAATTGCATGGGCACCACCAGCACCGGCGGCGGCCCGGTCTCGAGGAAGGGCGCGCCCATGTCGATGGTCCCCAAGTCGTGGTAATCGCAGAAGAAGGTGGCCAGATCCAGAGTGACCCAGCGCGCCGGCTGGTTGCGGTAGCCAGCTTCGTATGCCAGGGCGGTTTCCGGCTGGAAATTCGGGTTCCCGCTCAAAACGCCCACCACACCGGGACTCTCGGTGAGCTGAAACTGGATGATCGCGTCGCGATCCGCCAGCGCCGGGGTGCGCACGCTGCGCGACACGGAGGCCCACAGGCCTTGCCGCGGCGCCGCGTTCCACAGTAGCCGCGCGCTAGGCTGGGTATCGAAGCCGGTGTATCCGTTGCGCTCGATTTTGGCGCCCAGCGTGAGTGTCACGCGATCGGCCAACACCGCGATCTGGTCCTGTACGAAGAAACTGGCCATCGTTTCAACGCTGCCCGCCGGGACGAACTGCACGTAGGAACTGGGCGCCGGGAAGATCTGCCGGGTCCTTGTGTCGTCCTGGTAGATCTGAAAACCAAGACCCCACATCAAGTCATGCCTTGGCGAAAGCGCGAAATGGTGCTGAAAATCAAATTCCGTAGTCCGGGCGTTCAGCCGCCCAAAGCCCTCCAGGCGGTCCTCCTCGCTCAGCGAGAGCCGCATCGCGAGATCGGATCGATCCGAAAACTGGTGTGTCCAGTGCCCCAGCGCGTACTCTCCGGAGAGCGCCACTGAATCCGGAACCGCCGGACTGAGGCTGATCGCCGGATAGTTCGGATAGACGGTCTGTTGCGCGCCGACGCTGTACACATCCCCCTCGACGGTGAGCGTATCCCGCTCCGATATCTGCCAGTCCAGCCGTCCGCCTCCTTGCGCCGAGTCCCAATGATCGTGGGCTTCCTGTCCCGTGGCGGTAGACAGCGGCCCATCCTGGGAGTACTCCGTGTATGCGCGATACGAGATACGATCGCCGGCGCTGCCGCCGTAGCGGACGGATCCAAATCCGCGTTCTTCGTTGCCGCCGCCGGTCGAGATCGTGAGACCTTGGGTCTCCCGCGCCGGCTTGGTGATGATGTTGATGACGNNCCGGACCGCGAATCACCTCGATACGCTCGATATCGTCGAGCGGCACGCCGTTCTGCTCCCAGTACACGCCCGAATACAGGTGGTTATAGATGCTGCGCCCATCGATCAACACCAACATCTTGTCCGCGAAGCGCCCACCGAAACCGCGCGCGGTTACCGACCA
>PKYZ01000838.1:0-5782 GCA_003132865.1 Bryobacterales bacterium | reverse complement strand
TCGCCCAGCAAGCGCCGGCCAGGAGTATCACCAGGGGTGTCGCCGCGCGTGACAGCCCTGAGAAGCGCGCGCACAATTTCGCAGAATCCGCCATTACCATGCCTATCGGCGGCGCGCGCACCGGGCTTTATAGTGCTAAAATCGCGAAATGTTCGGGCTGCCAGGCCACTCAGCCGCCCCAGCCGACGGGCGGCTGGCAGCTGTTTCGGAAGTTCCGCAAAGCAGGGGTCGGTGCAGTGGAGCGGATTTGAGTCGTGGGGGAGGCAGCGTTCCTGCTGGCCGTTTGAGCGGCGGCGGGTCTCGGCGGGGTATCACTCCACGGAAAGCGGTCGAGTTGTCAAAGAGCGACGGAGTGCTGCCGGCCGTCCGCACGGCACCGGTTTCAGCCGGCATCGGGCGGACTGCGGGAACCGGGACAGCGCAGCCGCCCCAGCCGCCCAGCCGCCCCAACGCGCTTGCTAGTTGGCCCCGGCCCGTGCTAAGCTACGTCCAATTTTCAGAAAACGGAGTTTTCAAAGGGGTAGCTTATGATTAACGCCGCTCGCGCTATATGTGCATCCATTTTGGGGGCCATTCTGCTCCCGGCCTGCCTGCTGGCGCAAGACGCCACGGGAAAGATTACCGGGGTGGTAACGGACCCCTCCGGCGCTGTCGTGACAAGCGCCAACGTCACCGTGACCAACCTCGAAACCAATTTCAGCAAGGCGGCCAAGACGGACTCCTCGGGCGTGTACCAGGCCCTTCTGCTGCCTATCGGCAAATATAAAATCACTGCCAGCGCCACCGGATTTGAGAAGGTGACGATGGTGCCCCAGAATGCCCTGGAGATCAACCAGACCATGCGTGTGGATATCCAGCTTCCCGTCGGCAAGCTGACCGACACGGTGGTAGTGGAAAGCACGGGCAGCCAGGTGGAGACGGAAAACGCCACTGTGGGCGCGACCGTGACGGGTGAGGCAATCTTCGAGTTGCCGCTAAACGGACGCAACACCTTGGACCTTCTCAAGACGCAACCCGGCGTAACTCCCACCAACCCCGACTCAGGTGCGGCTGGGGAGTACAGTATTGGCGGACAGCGTACGGACTCGGTCACCTATCTGCTCGATGGCGGCAACAACAACAGCCTGCTGGGAAACGCGGTGGTGGCCAATCCGAACCCGGACGCCGTGGCGGAGTTCAAAGTGCTGGAAAACAACTATGGGGCGGAATACGGGCGCAATGCGGGCGGTATCGTGAGCATCGTCACGAAGAGCGGCACCAATACCCTGCATGGCACGGCATACGACTACGTGCGCAATACGGCCTTTGACGCCAATAGCTTCTTCAATAACGAACAGGGCCTGCCGCTGGGGGTGCTGAAGCGCAACCAGTTCGGGGGCACCATCGGCGGCCCGATCGTGATCCCCAAGATCGTGAATGGCCGCAACAAGGTTTTCTTCTTCTTCTCGTACGAGGGCCAGAGGCAAACTTCCCTCGAGGCCTTGTCCGAGACCACGGTTTATACGCCCCTGGAAGCGCAGGGCAATTTTTTGGGGAGCGCGGGGCAGACTCAGGTGGCGAATTTCCTGGCGAACAACCCGTACTTCCAGTCCGATCCTAACCGGGCCGCGCAGGGCATCATCGACCCAAGCCGCATCGATCCGGTGGCCAAGGCCTATTTTGCCAACAACCTGATCCCCATCACGTCCTCCGGATTCCTGTTTCCGCAGGCGCCGGCCGTTGCCAACTACAATGAATATCTCGGCAAGCTGGACTACAACATCACTACCCGGGACATTTTCGGCTTCACTTTCACCCACCAGCTCTATCCGCAATACACTCCGTTCTCGGCCAGCAACGTGCCCGGCTACCCGGTCACTAGCGGGAACGACGTCTTTTCCGGGACGCTGAACTACACCCATACCTTCACGCCCGCGTTATTGAACGAACTGCGGCTGACCGCCCAACGGCTGGATCACACACAGGCTATCCCCGCGGGCAAGCAGCCCGACGCTAGTCAGCTTGGCATCAACATAACGCCCGATCAGAATACCGGACCGCCCATTTTGGGCTTCCTGGGAACCGGGATGCAGGCAGGCTTCAGTCCGCAGGGCCCCACGCGGGAAGTCGATAACACCTATGCTGTGTACGACAACGTTTCGTGGACCAAGGGCCGGCATAACTTGAAATTCGGCTTCTATTTTTCGCCCTATCAAAACAACACCGTGTACGACTTTTATGTGGATGGGGAGTTTTTCTTCTACGGACCCAGCACGGGCGTCGGCTCCGGGTTCGATCTGGCGGATTTCCTGATGGGTTTGCCGGATGAGTTTCTCGAGTTCGGCAAAGCGCCCTCCAACATTCGCTCCGACCAGTATGCGGGATACGGGCAGGATACCTGGAAGGTCACCCCTCGCCTTACACTGACGCTGGGCCTCCGCTACGAGTACGCTCAGCCAAAGTACGATATCCAGGGCCGGTCTTTCTCATTCATTCCCGGCGCGCAGTCGACGCGCTTCCCGAACGCGCCGCAGGGGCTGGTATTTCCCTTCGATCCGGGCGCGCCTAGAGGCTCCAATTTCCCCGACCGCAAGGATTGGGCGCCACGGGCCGGTTTTGCCTGGGACGTTTTCGGCAACGCCAAAACCAGCCTGCGCGGCGGCTTTGGCGTGTTCTACGACATTCTTAAAGGCGAAGACAACCTGCAGTTCAACGGGCAGGCGCCCTTCTCCGGGTTTGCCGATATTTTCCCGGCGGGGAGTAGCGGCGGCGCGTCGGCGGGACTGTCGGACCCCTACGGGGCAGCGGGCGCCATCAATCCCTTTCCATCCAAACCGCCCGCCAGCAACATCGATTTCGGCGCCGCCGGGTTCCTCCCGTTCGGTGGCGGCGGCGTGTACTTCGTGGATCCGCACCTGCGTACGCCCTACGTCTACCAGTACAATCTTTCGCTGCAGCAACAGTTGGCCGGAAACATGGTGCTGGAGGCTTCCTACCTGGGCTACCAGGCACACGGGCTCACCGGCCTGGTGGACGTGAACCCCTTTCCGGTGGGCACCAATTCGCGGCTCTACAGCGATTACAGCTACCTGGATGAGTTCCGGAACATCACCCACGCCAACTATAACGGGATGACGGTCAACCTGCGGAAGACCGTCAGCAACATGCACGGCTGGGGTTCCAGTTTCTTTACCTTGGGCTACACCTGGTCTCACGAACTGGACAATGTTTCCGGATTCCGCCAGCGCAACAGCAACGTGCCGTATTACAACCCGAATGAGTTTTATGCTTCCGGCGATACCGACGTCCGCAATGCGCTGGTCCTGTCGGGGGGCTGGGATCTGCCCTTCGATCGTCTCTGGGAAAGCGGCCCCAAGGCGCTCACCTCGGGATGGAGTCTGTATCCCATCGTTACCTGGCACACCGGGTTTCCCTTGGATGTTTACGCTGGTCTGAACACGACGCACAACGATCCGGGACCCTCCGGCGCGGGCGATGCGGGCTATGTCAGGGCCGACTTGGTGGGCAACTCAGTGGGTATCCTGAACCCGCAGTCGTTTCAGACCATCAATGGCAACTCCGGCAACTACTACTTCAACCCCGGCAATTTCTCCAACGCACGCCTGCTGAGCTTGGATTCCATCGCGCAGCAGGACGCTTCGCAGCTACCGGGCTACACCTACGGTAGCTTGCCGCGCAACTCCTTCCGGGGACCGGGCGCGACGAATGTGGATATAGCGCTGGCCAAGAAATTCAAGTTCCGGGAGCGGGCCACACTCGAATTGCGCGGTGACGCGTTCAACGTTTTCAACCACACGCAGTTCGCGAGTCCCGATACGAGCATATCGGACCTGACGTTTGGCCAGATCACCAACACCGCAAACAACGGCAATCAGAACCTCGGGGGAGGGCCGCGTATCCTTCAAGTCGCGCTACACTTGTCGTTCTAGAGCCACAGCACCGTGATTGCATCCGCCGCCAAAGATCCGCAACAGGCGATCGGCCGTTCGCCCGACCGCCTTTCGCTCGATGAGCGCCGCGCCCTGATTGGGAAGTACGTCGCGATGGAGATCTATACGCCCGAAGATCTTCCACTGCGGCGCATCGAAGCCATCGGCGACAGCGTGCTGGAATGCGCGCGGCAACTGGTCGCCCGCGGCCTCGACCCGCTACGGTTTGAGTTCAGCCGCCTCGCGCCGCCCTATTAGAGGCGGCGGGCTGGCTGCACGGAGAGCCGGTCGCTTCGGTAAAGCTGTAGTGGGTCAGAATAACCGACCCATGCAAATCGACCACGCAATAGTTCACGCCATGGTCTCCTTGCCGCGCCAGTTTCCATACGGCGCGTGACCGGAATGGCCGGGCTACTTCCTAACCGGCCGCTTCGCCTCATCCTCCGGCCATTGAATGGTGGGGCGCCGTTTCTGCATGGCGCAGTCTCGCAAGAACAAGTTGATGAGGTTCTGATAAGGCATCCCCAACTCGGCAGCCATTTTCTTGAAGTAGTCGACCGCCGCGGCGTCAAGCCGAATGGTGATCTGACGCTTGAGTTGCTTGGCGTAGGGATTCTTGCGGGATTTGGAAAAATCGTATTCTTTTCTCATCTGAGCCTCCAGTACACTTCTTCTTCCTGCGCGGTCGCCCGCCTGGCGGAGATCAATCGGATGACGGAATCGGATTGCCGGTAACAATGACTGACGATCAGGCAACGTGCCTGAAAGCTGTAGCCCAGCAGCAGGAACCGATCTTCGTCCTCAGAGTGATCCGGGTCGTCGATCAAGCGGGCGCTCTCGTCCAGGAAAACGGTTTGTGCCTCCTCGAAGGAGACGCCATGCTTTACAAGGTTGGATCGGGCCTTGTTTCGATCCCAGGCAAACTCGATATTGCCCACAGCATTATTCTAGCAATATCAGGGCTGGCAGTCGGGAAATGTGGAACTTGGCCACCCCTACAGCAATGTCAACGGGTCCACATCGATCACCAGCGCCGTGGCGCTCCACTTCTGCTCCCGCGCAAACGACTGCGCGCGGCGCAACAGCTCGTTGAGCGCGATGCGGCTGGCGGCCTTGATAAGGAACTGGTACCGGTATTCGTTCTTCAGGCGCGTCACCGGCGCTTCGGCCGGCCCGAGGATCTTGATCTTTTCCGGCGCCGGCGTCAGAAAATGGCCCAGTTCGGTGCTCAGCCGCATGGCTTGCTCCTGCCGCTCGCTGCGCACCAGGATATTGGCCATGGCGCTGAACGGCGGGTAGTGCATCATGCGGCGGAACTGCAATTCCTTCTCATAGAAAGTCTGGTAATCCTGCGCGGCGGCCAAGCGGACGGCGTAGTGGTCCGGGTTGATGGTTTGTATCAGGACGATGCCGGGGAGGCTGCCGCGTCCGGCGCGTCCGGCGACCTGCGTCAGGAGTTGAAAGGTGCGCTCGGCGGCGCGGAAGTCGGGCAGCCCGAGGCCTACGTCGGCCGAGACCACGCCGACCAGCGTGACGTTGGGAATATCGTGGCCCTTGGCGATCATCTGGGTGCCCACCAGAATGTCGTAGGACGCCTCGCGAAACCCTTGCAAGATGGATTCATACTGGCGCTTGGCGGTGGCCGTGTCGCGATCCAGGCGCGCGATGCGCGCTTTGGGAAACTCGCGGTGCAGCTCTTCTTCGACCTTCTCCGAACCGACGCCTAGAAAGTAGATGTGCTCGCTCTGGCACTTGGGGCAGTGCGTGGGGACGCGTTCGGCATAGTTGCAGTAATGGCAAAGCAGGCGGCGGTCGCGGCGGTGAAAGGTGAGGGTGACCGAGCAGTTCATGCA
>PKYZ01000554.1 GCA_003132865.1 Bryobacterales bacterium | reverse complement strand
CGCGCGTGGGCCACAGCGATTTTCTGGTGGTCGAATCGGACGAAAGCGACGGCTCCTTCCTGAAGCTCGCACCCATACTGGCGATCGTCACCAACATCGATCGCGAGCACCTGGACCACTACGCCTCGCTCGACGACATCCGGGCCGCGTTCATCGAGTTCGTGAATAAAGTTCCGTTTTACGGCGCGGCCATCGTCTGCGTGGACGACGATAACGTGAAGACTATCCTGCCCTCCATCCGCCGGCGCACCATCACATACGGCGCCAGCACGCAGGCCGATCTGGAAGCCGGCGAAATCTGCTGCGGCCCGTTCGCCAGCGATTTCCGCTTGCGCTACCGCCAAACCGCGCTGGGCCGCTTTCACCTGCGCATCCCCGGCCGGCACAACGTGCTGAATGCCACCGCGGCGGCGGCCGTGGCGCTGGAACTGGAAGTCGCGCCCGATAAAATTCGCGAAGCCCTGGCCAGTTTCAGCGGTGTGGACCGCCGTTTCCAGACGCGCGGCCAGGAGCGCGGCATCACCGTAATCGACGATTACGGACATCACCCCACCGAGATCCGCGCCACATTGGCGGCCGCGCGGTTGTGCGGCTTCCGGCGCGTCCACGTGCTGTTCCAGCCGCACCGGTATACGCGCACGTTCCACCTGCTCGACGAATTTGGCACCGCGTTCCATCAGGCCGACACGGTGCTGATCCTGGACATCTACGCCGCCTCGGAACGCCCCATCGAGGGAGTGAATGCCGAGGCCCTGGCCGAGCGCATCCGGCAGTTTGGACACCATGGGGTGGAATACGTGGGCACCATCGAGCGTGGCGTTGAGGCGCTGCTGGCAGTGGCGCAGGAAGGCGACCTGGTGCTGACGCTGGGCGCAGGTAACGTCTGGCAGGCCGGCGATCTGGTGCTGGCCCGCCTGAAACAGCCGAAGCAGGAGGGCAGGCGAAACTGATGCCGCGCGAAAAAGCACGTCCTCCATTTCGCTGGCGGTTGTGGCTGACCGTCTTCGCCTGGTGCGCGATCTTCGTCTCCAGCGCGGTGGCGGCTCGCCACGCGCATCGCTACGTGCTGCGCGATCCGCAGTTCATGCTCTCCAGCGAAGACCGCAACGCGCTGACCCTCCAGGGCGTTACTTATGCCGCGCGCGCCAAGCTCTTGCGCGTTTTCGCCGGCGACTACGGCCGCAGCATCTTCGCCGTGCCGCTCGACGAGCGCCGCCGCCGGCTGTTGGCGGTGGATTGGGTGGAAGACGCCGCCGTCTCGCGCATCTGGCCGAACCGCCTGCTGGTGCGCATTACCGAGCGCCAGCCGGTGGCCTTCGTCAGCCTGCCGCTGCACGGCGGCTCCGGATCGGCCGCGCGCTTCCTGTTGGTGGACGCGCAGGGCGTCCTGCTGGATCCGCCGCTACGCGCGCAGTTCGCTTTTCCCGTGCTGACCGGGCTGACCGACGATCAGACCGACCCCGAGCGCCGCGTCCGCGTGCGCGCCATGCAGAGCCTCATGGACGACCTGGGGCCTGCGGGACAAAACATTTCCGAAATCAACGCCGCCGTTCCCGACGACCTCACGGTAGTTGCCCAGGTGGAGGGCCGCCCGCTCGAACTCAAGCTCGGCGACGGTAATTATGCGAAACGCTTGCAGAATTTCCTGCTCCACTACCCGGAGATTCGCAAGCACGCGGCCAACGGCACGACGTTCGATTTGCGTCTGGACGACCGCATTACCGGGAAGGAGCCGTCGAAACAACAATGAGCACGCCGAAAACATTGGACGCCGTGGGCCTGGACGCTGGGAGCGCCTGTACACGGTGCGTCATTTGCCGCCTGGAAGATAATCGCCTGCGCTTTATGGGCTGCGGATCGGTCCCGTCCCAGGGCTGGGCGAAAGCACGGATCGCCGACCAGACCGCGGTCTCGGAATGCATGCTGGCCGCGTTGCGGGAGGCCGAGCGAAACGCGCAGGTCTCCGTGGAGGGCGCCGTGGTGGGAGTCGGCGCGACTGTCCGCGGAGCCAACTGCGGCGGCCTGCACGATCTCGGGCGTGTCCGCACCGTCGAGCAGCGCGACGTCAACCGCGCCGTGGAGCGCGCAAGGCGCGTGCTTCTCCCGGAAGGCCTCATGATCCTGCAGATGTTCCCGCAGGACTTCGTGGTGGATGGCCATCCCGGCCACCGCGATCCGCGCAAAATGATCGCCGGCCAGATTGAAGCCAACGTGCACCTGGTGATGACCTCGCAAAGGGAGCACGAATGCCTGGTCACCGCGGTGAACCAGGCGCATCTGGCCGTGGAGGAAACCGTTTTCGAGGCGCTGGCCGCCTGCTACGCCGGCGTGCTGCCGGACGACCGCCGTGAAGGCGCCGCCGTGCTGGACATTGGCGCGCAATCCGCCGAGCTGGTGGTCTACTACGGGGACGCGTTGCAATTGGCTGCCAGCCTGCCCATCTCCGGCGACCATTTCACACGCGATGTGGCGCGCGGGCTGTCCATCGGCTTCGAGGACGCGGCCGCCCTCAAGCACGAATTCGGCTGCGCAAAGGCCGATGTCACGGCGGAAAATTCTTTCGTCGAAGTGCCATCGCGCGAGGATCGCGACGTGGCGCGGCGAACCATGAATTGCATTTTGGAATCCCGCGCACTGGATCTATTCCAGATGGTGCAGCGCGAGTTGGCCCGCGTGAGCATGGAAGGCGCGCTCATGGGTGGCATGTACTTGTGCGGCGGCGGCGCGCGCCTCGAAGGCATGTGCGAAATCGCCGAGGAGGTTCTCAAATGCCGGGTCTGCAATGCGCTGCCCGTAGGCATCCAGGATTGGCCGGACGATCTCTGCGACCCTGCCTGGACCACCGTGGCAGGGCTGGCCATGTACTCGGCCAAGCTGAAATCGCAGCACGAGCTGCAGCGGCAGTCCTACGGGCTGCTGGGAAAGATTCTGAAATGAACGGAACTGCATGGAACCACAGATGGACACANNCACAGATGCACACAGATAAAGACAAAACCAAACCGCCCTGCGGCTGCTCTTGTCTTTGCTTTTATCTGTGTTCATCTGTGTCCATCTGTGGTTCCATGTGTGGTTTTCTTGAAGGAGGGCAGGCATGGGGTTGATCGATTCCGAAAACGACGATTTGAAATACGAGATTCAAGAAGAAGCCAGCGGCGGTGCGCGCATTAAGGTCATTGGCGTGGGCGGCGGCGGCTGCAACGCCGTGGCGCGGCTGTATCGCGAAGGCATGCCGGGCGTGGAGTTCTGCGCCATGAACACCGACGCCCAGGCGCTGGCCGCTTGCGAAGTGCCCAGCAAGCTGCAGCTTGGCCCCAAGATCACCAACGGGCTCGGCGCGGGCTGCAACGCGGAGATCGGCCGCCAGGCCGCCTTGGAGAACACCGACAAGATTGTCGAGCTGCTGCAGGGCGCCGACATGGTATTCGTGAGCGCCGGACTGGGCGGCGGCACCGGTACCGGCGCGGCCCCTGTCATCGCCTCGCTGGCCAAAGAACTGGAGGCGCTCACCATCGCCGTGGTCACCAAGCCGTTCACCTTCGAAGGCGCCCGCCGCATGCGCCTGGCCGACCATGGCCTGACCAAGCTCGCCTCCACGGTGGACACCGTCATCGCCATTCCCAACGACCGGCTGCTGAAACTGGTGCCGCGCGGCACCAGTTTCTTCGAAGCTTTCAAGCTGGCCGACGATCTGCTGCGCCAGGCCGTGCAAGGCATCAACGACATCATCAACACGCCCGGCATCATCAACCGCGATTTCGCCGACGTGAAGGCCACCATGCTCGGTATGGGCTACGCCATGATGGGCACCGCCGTGGGACGCGGCGAGAATGCCGCCGTGGACGCTGCCCGCCAGGCCATCAATTCGCCGCTGCTCGAAGACTCGCGTATCAACGGCGCGCGCGGTGTGCTGATCAATATCACGGGATCCAGCCGCCTGGGCCTGCACGAGGTGAACGAGGCCTGCTCCATCATCCGCGAAGCCGCCGATTGCGAGGACGTGCAGATCAACTTCGGCGTGACCATGGATGAATCCATGGCCGATGCCGTGAAGATCACGGTGATCGCCACCGGCTTTCAGCCCCAGTACGCGCCCGCCGCGGAAGAGCCGCCCGCGCAGCCGCAGGTAATTTGGTCCGAGCCCGCCGCGGCAGCGCCACCAGAGCCCGAGCCGGAGCCGGTCGTGAATGGGGAACCGGAGCCGGCCTTCGATCCGGAGGATCTGGATACGCCGGCCTATTTACGCCAGGGCCGCCTGCTGAACTAAGTGGGGCAGACCTCCAGGTCTGCGCGGGTCCTGGAGGACCCGCATTTTGCTGGCGTAGCCGGCATCGGCGAGCGAAGCTCGCCCTTTGTCCCCTTCACGCCGGCCGCCGCACCTCGCACCCGGCGGTCCGCTGGCGATCGAAGGCGGACAACGCCACCGCCATGCGGGATTCCAGATAGACGTTCACGCGCGCTTCGTCGATCAGGCCATCCACCCACCGGATGATATGGGTGACGGGAAAGGCCAGCGCTGTCCGTCCGGCAAACGTCAGCGTCATGTCGGCTTCGAATACCGAAAGGTTGCCGGCGGTCCAAAGTTGCACGGGTGCGTGCCGCAGATCGTCCACATCCAGCGAAAACTGCACCAGCGCCCGGCGGATGGCGGCTCTTCCCAAAATCGGCGCCAAGCCCGGCAGCCTGACCGTCGCGTCCACGGCAAAGAAGGAGGCCACCGCGTCGGCATCCAAGGTGTCCAGCGCGCCAAAGTACCTCTTCACGCGCGCCGGCAGGGACTCGGCGTCGCTTCGTATGGAGACAGACTGCGCCCCGGCAACTGCTTGTAGAGTTTCAGGCAAGTATGTGAGGCGCGCCCGCGCCGGAACCGGTTTCGCGGTCTGTGTTAAGCCTACGTAAAATGTGGAACGGCGGCGGACAAGACCAGCCCTCTTCTGATAGTCGATTTCGACCGATAAGGGCCGTAGATGCAGTCGCTTCTGGAAAGACGGTATCCTGAAGGGGGAGCGGCCGTTGAGGAGCATATCTGCCAAAGGCGGGCTTGTGTTCAACCGAGCCCTGGGTATACAATTTTATGCGAAGATAAAACATTTCAAGATGAACTTGTACTGGGCGGGCAACCTATGGTAGCGACGCGGCCCGGCGATCTGCCCGATTTTGCGAACCCTCCTGTGGTCGAGACGGTACTATCGGTCCAGTTTGAGCCCCTCAGCCAGATGAGGGCGGCTCACTTTGGCCTCTTTTGGGGGCAGATTAGGGGACGGTATCCGAAAACAGAGGAGCGTCCATCTCTCGATTCGGCGATCGAACGGTTTCCGGAACCCGCTCGCCCGCGTTTAGGCCTCCAGTTTCCGGTTCTTGAGGTTCCGCCCTTGCCTCGTTTCTGGTTCATACACGGGAACGAGAACGAACTGATTCAGCTGCAGGCGGACCGGTTCATCAAGAACTGGCGGAAGAGCGGCGAAGGCGACGCCTACCCGCGATACGAGAAGGTAAGAGATTGGTTCGAACAGGACTTTCGGGAGTTCCAGGAGTTCGTGAAGAAGGAGAAGCTTGGCTCGATAGAAGTGAACCAGTGTGAGGTCACATACGTCAACCACATCGTGGCCGGCGAAGGTTGGGGCGGCCATGAAGACCTCGACAAGGTGTTCACGGTGTGGAGACATCCCGCAGCCACGATCCCCGGCAAGGCGGAAGACGCCGTGTTTCATGCCCGATTTCCAATACGGGATGGATCGGGGCATCCGGTCGGGCGGTTGCACACTGATGTCCAGGCGGCCCTGCGGAACTCAGATGGCAAGCCGATGTTCGTTTTTAACCTGACAGCACGTGGTTACCTGGGCCGGTCCACAGAGTTCCTCGATTTAGGACGGGAATGGATCGTGAGGTCGTTCGCCGAGATGACAACGAAGAAAATGCATCGGGTTTGGGAAAGGCGACAATAATGGCGACGTACGCGGCAGCAGTTCCGGCGTTGACAACAGGTTTGTTTTGCTTCAAGTGCGCATCATTGAGCTCGAATGCGAGTGTCTTCCATGATCGCGACGTTCGAGTCAGGGTGACGCCAAGGCCGGACT
>PKYZ01000728.1 GCA_003132865.1 Bryobacterales bacterium | reverse complement strand
ACTTCTAACCGGACAGCAGTGGCGAAAGGTATAATACACACGGAGGATTCCATGCGCTTCGAGGCGTTCTCATTCGGTTCGATCTGCATCGATGGCGTCACCTACGAACATGACGTGCTCATCGACCGCGGCCAAGTCCGGAAGCGCAAGAAGAAGGCATCCAAAAAGTTTGGCGACGCCTTCGGCCACACACCGCTCTCGATCGAAGAAGAGATCCCCTGGAAATGCCGGAAGCTGGTGATCGGCACCGGAACCGGCGCCCTGCCGGTCATGGAAGAAGTGAAACAGGAAGCCAAGCGCCGCCGCATCCAACTGCTCGTGTTGCCGACGGCTCAGGCAATCCAGGTACTGCAGGAGAACCCGGACGGAGTCAACGCGATCTTGCACGTAACCTGCTGAGCGATTCTGCGAGCAGCCGCTCGGAGACCTTCAGGATGATTCAGCCTTCGCTTCCAGGCCTATCCCCGGCTTCAGCTTCGCCTCTAGAAACGCGATGGCGTAATCCAAAGCCAATTCCGCGCTCTCGTGATGCACCCAGGGAAAGGTGACATCCCGAACAATAATCCGGCGGCCTGCCCCGTGCTCCTCTTCAATCCACAGAAGCGCTGCATACGACTCGTGCTCTCCCTGGTTTTACGGTGTATCCGACGACTTCGATGCGGTGGCACGTGCCGTTCCGCCAAAGGCAGACGACCTTCACGACGTCATGGCGATCATCGCGCCGCAGCAAGGCACCGATGGCGCCGGGTTGAGCGGTGGCGGCGTCGGCCTCAGCCAGCATGCGCAGTTTGTATTCGGCGGTGAAGGTTCGGCGCTTGGCGTCGGCGACCACCTCCGGGTCCGGTCGTGGCGGGCGCGACGGTTCTGCCTGCTGCTACACTCCGGTCGGCCTCGCTCTGCTCGGCCTCCCTACGTTCCGCGGCAGGCCAAACCGTGGGGGAAGCCGAAGATATTCCGTTGCTTTTCATATTGATTCCTATTCTCGCCCTGCTCAGTAATTACGACCAGGAGAACAGTCTCATCCATGTTGGCACGGAGGGGTCTTTTAGTAGATCAGCTTTAATGAAAACTGGATCTGACGCGAGTTGCCGGCGGTATGGCTGATCTCTCCGAAGCCGGGCCCGAGGAGAATATTCGAAGGTAGACCAAAGTTTACTATATTGAATACGTTGAAGAATTCGGCGCGGAATTGAAGCGATGCCAGTTCACCCTTCGCCTGGTTTCCGATGCGGGTATCTTTGATTAGGGCCATATCGAAATTCCGGAGCGCCGGCCCGCGGAAGGTATTCCTGCCCAGTGTGCCGAATACCCCGCTATTCGGCCCCGTCCCGCCTGGCACATCAATCGGAATGTGGAACAACGAAGCGTTATTGGCCCCCAGCCCGAAGTAATCTTCGCGCACATTGCGGCTGGTGGAAAGGTCTGGCGTGCCAATCTGATCCGGCCTGTCCGCGCCAATCGAACCGGCTCCGGTCTGCTGCACACCCGAATAGATCGTGAACGGAAGGCCGCTCGTGAGAGTCCCGATGCCCAGTAGTTGCCAGCCGCCTGTCAGGGTTTTGCCAAGAAACCGAAGAAACGCAACGCGGTCGGTATGCAGATCCTGGAAGAGGCTGAACGTGAGCGCATGCTGGATGTCGAAGTTCGACGGTCCCTTGTCTGCGCGCGTGTCGAATGGGTTCTGGGATGCCGTCTGGTTTACGGCGCCGGAAAATCCCGAGACGAATCCGCCGAACACCGCGCTAGTGTCGTCGATCGACTTCGAAAACGTGTAACTAGCCTGAAAGCCGAGCCCGGATGCTGTCAGGTCCCTTTGCGCAGATACCTGTAAGGAGTGATAAGTAGAGTGTGAGCGATTGGTCATTAAGACGACCGATCCATAGCCGCCGACAATAGCGCCAGACGAATCGAACTGCGTGTACGGAGCGGATGTGGGATCTGCGCCGATGTAACCGTTTGGGTAGTCCATGACAGGCAGCTTGATTCCGGCCGTGCCTACATACGCCGCATTTAGCGTCGCGCCTCCGAGTTTCTGTTCCACGCCGGCCGTCCAGGTGCCGATGTATCCGTTCTGGAAATTCTGCGCCATACCGAAGACGGACAAAGGCGTAATCTGGTGATCGGGTGAAAGCGCCGCAAGATCCTGCTCGAAGCGCAGCACATCCATCACAGTATTCCCCGGCACCTGCTTCGAATCGCCAGATGCAAATACTAGCGATCCGCTTGGTGTATACACTGGCGGCAACTGCTCGGGCGTGATAGTCCGGCCGAAAGGGATGAACTGGCCAGGCGCAGCGGTGAGGCGCGGATATACAACGAACGGCGTACCTCCCGTCAGGACGTTGTCTTGGTATAGGTTGGTCAGAAGCGTGGTGATGCCCCCGCCTGCGTGCAGCAGGGTGCTCTTAGTTGCGCGCCATTCCACCGACAGACGCGGCCCCCACCCGTTCTTATTGAGTTTGTACGGCGGTTCGGGATTGATGAGCAACTCCGATCCCGGCAGGGAGCTGTTCAGCACCGGTGCTGAAGTACGTTTTGCTGGCTCGCGTATGGGAGAATCGATCTCATATCGCAGGCCATAGTTCAGGAGCAGTCGATCAGACACCTTCCAACTATCCTGGAAGTACGCGTTGTAAGCATCGCGGTGGATGGCGGCGTCGCCGATACGGTCGCCTTGCGCAAACAGCAACGGCGCGACGGCCGTTGTGTATGTGAACGCGCTGGCCGTGAGGAGCCCGGTCAGCGCGTCTGGCAGAGGATCGCCCACCTGAATGTTGTGTGCGCCGCTGAGGGAACGGATGGCAACCGGCGAATACGCCGCGCCGCCGCCAAACTGGAATTGGCCATTGGGGTTGATCCCGAAGAGTGAAGTATCGCGGTTTGACCGCACCTCTGCACCCGCCTTGAAGGTGTGCTTTCCGCGATTCCACGTGAAGCTCTGCTGGACTTGGAACAGGTTGCCGTACCATGCCTGCACGGATCCGCCAGCGGCGTTAAACGCCTCATAAAGGCCGTTACCGAATGTCAACGCCGGGTCTTGGTGATCGAGCGTCGGAAACGACGGCGTGGCGCGCGTGAAACTTATGGAAGACTGCAGAGTGAAGTTTGGCGAAGGTGTCCGCGTATAGGCGATTACCGCGTTGCGCTGCTGATCGGTGAACTGCACCGCGAAATTCGGGTCGATAGCCGTCTGACTTGGGTTCGTTGTTGGCCCCGTGGTGTTCTCCATCGTGAACCGGGCAGACAATTGCGACTTGTCCGAAATCCGGTGATCGATGCGCGCCGAAAACTGATCCGAGACGGTGGTCACTTTTGACGATGTGGCATACGTGCGCGGGCCATATGGACCCTGCGGATCGTTCGGCAGCGGATAGCGGGCCAGAACCTTCGCAATTTGCGGATTCACCGGAACGATCAGCGTGTCGCCTGGAAAAGCTGTCGTGTCCAGGCCGGCGCGCTCGCCAACAGTCGGAACGGGGATCACTTCGGTGACGCTCAGGAGCTGCCGGAAGCCTTGATACTCCACGAAGTAGTAAGTCTTGTTGCGGCCGTTATACAGCCTTGGTATGACGACGGGTCCGCCGTTTGTCAGGCCGAACTCATTACGGATGAATGGCGGAATCCGGTGCGGATCCGCGAACGAGCGCTGGTCGAAGAAATTGCGAGCATCGAGGGCCGAATTGCGAAGAAACTCGAAAACCGATCCGTGTTCGGCGTTGGTTCCCGACCTTGTGATGATATCGGTAAAGCCCGCGGCGCCGCGCCCGATCTCGGCTGGCATCCAACCCGAACTGGACCGGATCTCCTGCACAGCATCGACATTGAAATTCGTGAAGGTCGCACCGCCGATCTCAGGGTCGGTACTATCGGCGCCGTCCATGGCGAACACGGCTGCGGTGCCCCGCTGGCCGTTCACAGCGAACTGCTGCGTAAAATTCGCCGCTCCATTGGTGTCCGTCATGGTGCCCGCCGCGAGCAGGAGCAACTGGCTGAAGTCGCGCTTGTTCAAGGGCAGCGAAGAAACGGCTTTGCCCAACAATTGCTCGCCGCCCGTGCCCTCGCGCGAGCCGGGAGACGGTAGAAGAGATAGACTTCCGTCACTGGATAACTGAAGCACCGCCTCCATGCCCGCGCCGGGCAGTTGTATTTTGCGGATGTAAGTCGCCGTCTTGCCCTTGTGCTCGACCGAAATCGAGTACTTGCCCGCCGTTATCGTTGGAAACGTGAATCGACCGTCCGCTGCAGTCTTCGCAGTCTGGAGCGCATGGTCCGATTGCAGACGCACGATGGCACCCGCAATGGCTTTGCCTCCCTCGTCGCGCAGAGCGCCGGTCCACGGTTTTATATCCGACGACTGGCCTGGCGCCGACGCACAGGCAGCAATTGCGATGATTGCCACGGCGCCAAGTTGCCGTCCAAACACCACATCATCATACCGCGAGCGATCCGCCCACAGCCAGCGCAACTAATTTCCCGCCGGCGCGGCGATTTGCGTGTCTTTTGCGAGTTCGTCCTTCTGTTCCAGGTTCTGCTTCTGAATCCGCTGATACTCCTCCATCAACTCGCGAGAACGCTGTAGGTTGCCTGCCTGCTGGTAGGCGCGCGCCAATGTGTAATGCAGGCTGCCGTCGTCATCCAGCGCCAACGCCTTCTCGATGTGCGGGATGGCGTCGCCGCCACGGTCCAGCTTGGCCAAGGCGAGTCCCAGGGATGCATGCGCCGGCAGCATCTTGCTATCCGCGCGAAGCGCCGTTTCCAAATACGTTACGGCCTTCTCGGGCTGCTCCGTGCGAAGCAGGCTCTCGCCCATCATGAAGTTCAGGTCTGGGGAACTGCCGTCACGCGGCAGCAATTCCTCAATCAAGGCCATCGCGGGTTTGTAATCGTGAGCCAGAAAAAGCGACGTGGCCAATTCGCTTTCCAGCCCTCTGTTTCCCGGAGCCAGACGCAACGCGGCGCGCCACTCATTAGCCGCCTCAATGTCTTGATTGTGGCCGTGAAGGATTTTCGCCTTCACCGCGTGCAATTCCACAGATTCCGGCAGGCCGCCCAAGCGGGCAAACGCCTCCAGGGCAAGCTGGTGGTATGCTTTCGCGCCCCAAAACAACGATGGGGCTGTCGGGTCCATGGCGGCGGCTTTGGCGCTTTCGAGATATCGATTCTGCACGAAATAACACTCGGCGGGACCTGCGGAACAACTCGGCGGGGGCAAGCTCTCTTCTTCTTTCTCCTCGATTGCGGCCCATTCGGCGTGGCCCGTCTCTTGATAGACCTTTGCCAACCCGGCGTGCAGCCCGCGCAACTTGGGCAGCTTCTCTTCCGCTAGACGAAAGAAGAAGAAAGCGCTGCGATATTGTTGCCGATCAAGGCGCGAGTACGCAATCAGCGCAGCGGCGTATGGTGAATCGGGAGCATGCTGCGAGATCCGTTCGAACGAATGCGCTGCCAGAGATTCATAGGCCGTACCCAGTCCGTACCATGCCTTCGCGTCAGTCGCATCCTCGGCGGTAAGCTTGCGATACTGCGCGGCGGCCTCGTCGAATAACTCCACGCCCATCAGGGCGCCGGCGAGCATTCCACGCGCCTTATGATTCGATGGTTCCAGAGTCAATAGCTTCTTGAGCGGGGGCAAAGCGAGCTGCGGGTGATTCAATTGGAGCTGCACCGTAGCCAAGGAGGTTAGCGCCGGCGTATTTTCCGGCTCGACTTTCAGAACTTCTTCGAACCGGGGGACTGCCTTGCCGGGATGTCCGGCCATTTCTTCGGCCAGCCCCAGATTTAGAACCAAGCCGGGATTTCCGGGCATCGCCTTGACGAGCTGTTCGCAAATCGGTATGGCCTCTTCAAAATGTCCGCCGGCCATGAGCTGCCTCACCGTGCGGGAAAGCGCGGCTAGATCTTGGTTCTGCGCCATTGAGAGACCGGCGCAGAAAACGGCCAGGGCAAGAAAGAAAGCGGCCCGCAACGCGGGTCGCCCTCTGTTTGAAACCAACAGCCTCATCAACTAGAACATTACCACTGCACACGAAGTCCGAAACGGATGTTTCTCTCGCCGGACGCACTCGTCACCTGCATGAACGTGCTATCGGTTACATAGTTATCCACGCCGCCGCCGCCGGCACCGAAGCCATTGCCGGTGGCCGCGCCTGTGAAGTGCGATGTGTTGGGCAGGTTGTTGAACTCCGCGCGGAATTGCACAGTCAGACGCTCCTTGATTGGGAACTTACGCGCGACTCCGAAGTCCGTATTCCACATTCCAGGATTCCGGAGAATGTTAAGGCCGGAGTTTCCAAAACCGACGGTGGTTACCGGAGCGAATGCCGCCGGATTATAGTAGTGCGCCCCCGGACCCACGCCGCCGAGAAAGGCGACGGATGGGAGCACCTGATTTGCCGTCTGGGTGTTGGTGCCACCATCGTTGAGAGACGTATCGGGCGCCCCCACGGTGAACGGAGTGCCGCTGTAGCAGGCCTCTCTGCCGCTCAACTGCCAGTCGCCCAGGACCTTGGCACCTATACCGGAGCTCACGAACCGCTTGTTCTTACCGAACGGCAGCTCGTAGACCCAGCCGATCTGGAAGTTCTGCGGGACGTCGAATCCGGCTGTCGCACGGTTGCGCTGGAACATCGGTGCATAGTTGAAGTTGACTCCTGTCCATCCATCGTCGTCCGCATAGTCGATGGCGTGAGACCAGGTGTAGGCGCCCTTGAACATCAGGCCCGACGAGAACGAACGGCTGAAAGCCACCTGCATCGAATTGTACGATGAGCTCAGATAGCCGTCCCACATATCGGTCGGCTGGGTGCGTCCATAGAGCAGATTGTACGGGAGGTTTGCCAGAGTCGAACCTGGATAACCCGTATTGATGTCGCGGTCCGCCAGCAGGTGCACCGTATGCGAACCGACGTAACCGACGGAGAGAAGGATGCCGCTCAGCATCTTGTGCTCGAGCGTGAAGTTCCACGATTGTACGTAACCGCGGTGAATGTATCCCCACGGGCTGCGTTCGCTGGCGTCCCCGGGAAGCGGTACGATACCAGTGGAGATATCCGGCAGCGGGACCGGCGGAATGCCGTCAGCCAGCGTACTGGCATAGGAGAAGCTGTTGGGCGACTTCGTCTCGGCATTGATGGTCAACGGATAGAAACCGCGTAATGGGCGGGAAAATGGAATGGGATCGTAATTCAGTCCATAGCCGCTGCGTATGACGGTGTTCTCGCCCAAGCGGTACGCTAGGCCCACACGTGGCGAGAACAGCGTGTGGCTAACCTGTATGCCGGCGTTCTCTGGAACGCTGCCTCTGCCACCCATCTCGACATTATTCGTCGCAGGGAAATACTGCTCGATACCATATCCGTTGCTGCGGGTCATTAGCGGGTAGAGCTCATACCGTAAGCCGACCGTGACTGTCAGTTTCCTCGAAACCTGCCAGCGGTCCTGCCCGTACCAACCGAACTGCCATTCGCGGCCGGTCATCAGGATGTACTGCACGCCCTTCTGCACATCGTCCGAGAGGCCCAGCAGCATCTGGGCATAAGCGTTGAACTGGTTGGTGGACGAGGCATTGCCGCCACCAGTATTGAGCGCAGTGGTCTGACCGCTGAAGTCCAGCAGACCGCGCGGGCCGCCGGCGCTCAACTCGGGCTGCCAATGGTTCAAGTGATGCCTTACCAGGTCGAAGCCGAAGCGAAACTCGTGTGCGCCCTTGGTCCAGGTCAAGCTGTCGCTCTGGGTGAACGTTTCATCGTGACGGAACAACGGCATCCAGTTCGGAACGCCGAATCCTGTGTAACCGCCGATGCTGACGTCAGGGAAACCGCTGTCCCGGATGTCATTGCCGTTGAGACCGGGAATTCCGAGAATAGAGCCGTAGTTCTTTCCATAATCGTTCGAGATGACGGTTTGATCCAGGCGGTTCAAACCGAAGTTTCCGGTCAGCACGAGGTTGGGCGTAAACGTATAGGTATGTCCGATCGTCGCCACTTGGACGGTGGTGTTGCCCAAACCCGGATCCGCGCCTGGCGCGGGCCCCCCCGCCACTCCGAAGATGCCCTGACCGCCCGAGGTCGCGTCCATCCTGCCGTACTTAAGGAAGATGCTATGTTTCTCCGTGCGATTCCAGTTGAGTTTAGCATCCTCCTGATAGCGGTTCAGAATCGGCCCGCCGGAGGCGTAATAGTTGTTGGCAATGCCTGGAAGGTTCGGCTCCGGATAATAGGCCTGGAGCTTCTGCGCGATCGGGCTGATCAAATTCTGCGGAATAATGTTATTGGGGAAGGGCACCCGGTTCGTGCCGTCAGGGTTTCCGGTGAACGGATTGTAGATCGTGCTTGCGTTTGCGCCCGTCGAGTACGCGCTGAAATTGCCGCTGCGCTGATCGTCGGTGGGCACCGTGTTGAATCCGTTTGCGGCTACCTTCTGATTGGTTCCGTCGAAACTCACGAAGTAGAATAACTTATTCTTGCGAATCGGCCCGCCCACGGTGCCGCCGTAGTTGTTATAGATGGCCACCGGCTTGTCCGTCGCGAAAAAGTTCCGCGCATTGAAGTGCTGGTTGTTGTCGAATTCGAAAGCGCTACCATGGATCTGGTTGTCTCCCGACTTGGTCACCAGCGTGATGGACGAAGAGCCAGCCAGCCCTTGGTCCGCATCGGCCGCGCTCGTTGTGATGTTTACAACTTCCACGTCTTCCGCCGGCACTACATAGCCCACGTGATGAGGCAGCCAGACGTTAATGCTTTCCGCGCCGTCGATTTGTGTGATATTGGTTTGCGCGTTGCCGCCGTTGATGTTGGTGCGCAGGGCGCGCCCGGGCGTGTCGGTGATCGAATTCTGGAATGTCGAGGGCGTCGCGCCGGGTACCAGATCGATCAGAGCCTGATAGTTCCGGAAGCCGCCCAACGGCATGTTCACGATGCCCGCAGAGGTAAGCTCGGTGTGCGTGTCCGCTTTATCCGTCTGGAGTTGAACCGCTTCCGCGGAGACTGTTACCGTTTGGCTTGCTTCGCCGATCTCAAGGTGAAAATCGAGACGGCTAACGGTGTTTGGTGTGATCGTGAAACTCGCCTGCTCTACGGTTCGAAAACCCTTGGCAATGGCTTTAACCGAGTAGGTACCGGGAAGGAGGTTGACGAGGCTATACCGCCCGCCTGAGTCCGACGTCTCCTGGCGTGTCTGACCGGTCTGAGTGTCGACAACACTGATGATGGTGCCAGGAACGACAGCGTCGCTCTGATCCGAGACTGTACCGAGCAGCGAGCCGTAAAGAACTTGGCCATAAGCCGGCGAATGGATCGAGCCGGCAACCACGATGAGCAGCGCGCCGAGGAGCGAGAGATACATCTCCAGCTTGGAACGAATACGCAAGGTCATTAGCAATCCCCCCTGAATGCTTTTTTCTGCGAACTCCGTACGTCGTGGGCGCGGGATGAAGTTGCACCGGCAGAAACCGGACGCAGTAACCACTCGGTCAGGCTCAAAGGCTGTCACATGCGGCTAACCGCATTGTACGTATCTATGAGCCCACCCCTCGAATCGCCCCCCCAAAAACCAACATTTAGTTCCATCGCTTGGTACGACTACCCGCTTGGAACGATCAGCAAAGCTTCTTTGGGGGCTAGTATATAACAACCAGTACTTGGCAGCAAGATATTTTTTAGGAACTTCGCCGTCATTGTGTGATTTCATACAAACGAGCCAAAGGCACAAGGGTGTTTCGCAGAGAAGGCGGCGATCGGGGAAACTCGCAAACAGCTTCCGCGGCGCCGCTTACATTGCCGCGGCAGCCTACATCGCAGTTTGCCGGCGCACCCAAACCTCGAACTTCTGAATCGTCACACCGGCCTTGAGGAAGACCGCCGTAGCACGCCGGCGACCGGACACTGGCCTCCTTTGGTAGTTAAATTAAAGGCCACGCCGCGCGCCGGGTGATTCCGGCTCCCAGTCATCTGCCTTGGATGGCCGCCAGCGCTTGCCGGGCCGGTTGAAACGTGGAATCGATGCGCAACGCCGCTTCGAACTCCGACCGTGCTTCATTCAGCCGCGCCAGCTTCGCGAGCGCCATACCCAGGCTCGTGTGTAGTTCGGCATCGTCGGGGCGATATGCGAGACACTCACGATAGCGCAGAGCCGCCTGATCGAAGTTGCCGGATTCGGCAAGTTGATCCCCCCAGAGCAACAGCACCTCACCCAGGTGCTGCCGCGCTTTCGCATTGGCTGGATCTTCGGCAACCACCTGCTTGAAATCGGTTGCGGCAGGTTGCCATTCGCCAGCGGCAGCTTCCACGCTTGCCAGGTTGTAGCGCGCGTCGGTGAATTTTGGATCGAGCTTGAGCGCTTGCCGGAAGAGTTGTCCCGCTTCGAGGGGTTTTGACGCGGTTAACAGCGCAACTCCCAATTCGCTTACGGCGAGTGCGCTATCAGGCTGCGCTTTTGACGCCAGTTGAAAGTAAGGGATGGCGCCGCCGGCATCGCCGCGGTCCAGCAACAGAGCTCCCAGACTGAAGTTAGCGGAAAAGTCCCCCGGGTACTTCTGAAGCCGCTGCCGCATCAGCGCTTCTTGCAACACCGCCCGCTGGTCGCCCTGTCCCACCGGCAGCACCTGCAGCCAGAGATGGCCCATCTCGTCGGTGGCGGCGTTGCCGGCGGTGACGCGCCTGGGCGGATTGCTGGGGTTCCGCACGTTTCCGCTCGAGTTGTCGTAGTGATAACGCATCGAGATTACAGTCCCCCGAGGCAGAAAGATCGGCTCCCTGGCGCGGTATACGCCCTGCCAATTTAAGTCCCATGTGGGAATGCGAACCAGCCACTTGCGAGTGCCGTCCGGCAGCGTAGCATAGCCCTCCATGAGGGTAGCCAGGTAGTGAGCGTGCGGGTACACGGCAAGCACGGCCAGATCCATTGGACAGCGGAAATCGTCTGTCACCAGGAAATCGGGATCGCCCGGCGGAATGTCGATGGCGCCGTCATGCTCGAGTTGCACCAGCATCGGGAATTTCGTTTGGGGCTTGTCGGTAAAGTAGAGACCAATCGTGGGGTTGATGATCTCGGGCTTTCCGGAAGGCCGCAGGTGCACGTTCAGCACGAGATCCATGCCAGGATCGGCCCGCCACGCCATGCCGTCAGGTTCGACCACTGGTTCGCTGCCGGGCTTCCAGGAGAGGAAATGGCTGTCGGGATCGAAAGTGTCTTCCTGGACCGTCAGATCCATTCCGGGAAAGCCTGCGCCTGGTTTTTCCTCGCGCCGCCGCGACGAACGCGAACGGTCGATGATCACGTTCGCGTGATGGAAAACACGGGGATTGCCTGGTCGCACTTCCATTGACTTCACCCATCGCGTGGCCGTGATGGGCACCGGAACGACAAAGTTCCAGAACACCTCGGGTCCATCGGCGCTGAGCTGATAGGGCTGGGCTACGCGGAGCACCAGGTCGGGCGGCCCCAACTGCCATTCCGATTTGAATTTCGGAGCGACTGGCGCGTGCGCGACGGATCCCGCCGGGGCTCCCTCCTCCACCCACTCCCGGATCAGTTGGATCTGAGCATCGCTCAGCCGGCGCTCCTCCGCAAAATCGCCATAACCTTTTTCCGGCTGCCAGGGCGGCATATAACGCCGCTTGGTCAAATCGGCGATTTGCGAGGCGCGCCGTTTGACGTCGTCGTATGTGAGGAGCGAAAATGGCGCCGACTCGCCCGGCCGGTGGCAGGGAGCGCACTCCCGGTAAACGATGGGCGCGATGTTCCGGTAGAAGGTGACTTTGGACGCCGCAGGAGCAGCGTTCGCCGCGACCGCGGGAACCACGGCCAGCAGCCCGAAGCCGAAAGGGAAAAGGTAGGCCTTCGATTCACAGCGCCGCTTCATGATGTTCTAGGCACGCCGAAAACAGGATCTCAAAACAATAAGTATACATCCCGGCCGAAGCCGCACATTCTATCCCGGCTCGCGAACCGCTAGCACTCGATCGGCCTTAACGTTTTCAAGGGTCTGACGCTTGCCGCCGGGCCAGATAATCTCTATCCGATCCACCGTGCTTAACTTGCCCAGTCCAAAATGTACCGGGACCAGACTCGACGAAGCGTAGCTCACCGCGCTGGTCATGTCGTTGTGTTGATTCCCCATACGTATCCGAGCTCCGATGCCGTCACGGTTGGCGTGTGTTCCCGTGAGCTTTATGTCGATCCAGTGATTCGGCTCCGGGCTGACGTTGTGCCATAGCTCAACTGCCCCTTCGAGTGACGAAACGACAACATCGATCTTTCCGTCGCCGTCAAAATCGGCGAAGGCGCTACCTCGATGCGCCTTCACTTCGGTCAAGGCCGCATCCGCGGAGACGTCGGCGAAAGTTCCATTTCCAAGGTTTACGAAAACCGTATTGGGCTCCTTGTAGACGGCAGGCTCAAACAGTTCGACACGGTCGTTGACGTGCGAGTTCGCAGTAAACAGATCTTTCCAGCCATCGTTGTTGAAATCGAAGAAACCCGTGCCCCAGCCGCTGTGATGCAGAGTGAGTCCCCCCAAGCGGCTCGCGTAGGTGGCATCATCGAAGCTTCCCTTTCCATGGTTGCGAAACAGCGGAAAGGTTTCGCGTGCCAGCGCTACCACGGAGATATCGGGCCAGCCGTCGTTATCGTAATCCCGGAAGTCCGTGCCCATGCTGGCGATGGGCTTGCCGTCGCCGCGCAGCGCGACACCGGCCCGCAGCGCCACTTCTTCAAATGTGCCGTTGCCGCGGTTGTGGAAAAGGAAATTGGGCATATTGTCGTTTGTTACAAAGACGTCCGGGTAACCATCGTGGTCGTAGTCGGCAAAAGCGACGCTCATGCCGCGGCCCCGAAACGCCGCGATGCCGGACTTTTCGGAGACATCCTCAAACGTGCCGTCGCCACGATTGTGATATAGGGTGCTCGCCAGACCTTCGAAATACTTGGGGTGGCAGTAGATCCGGATTCCCCGTTCGGGGTCGCCGCAAAAACGATTGTCGACTGGAGACCCTGGATACCAGTCGGCATAATGGACAATCCATAGGTCGAGAAATCCGTCGTTGTCATAGTCGAACCACCCGGCGGCAACTGCCCACCCGCCGCTGCGAATGCCGGCCTTTGCCGTCACGTCTTCGAACCTCCCATTGCCAAGGTTGTGATACAGAATATTGCGGTTCACGCCTGCCACGAAAAGGTCGGCGTGACCGTCGTTGTCATAATCTCCTGCCGCGGCGCCCATGGAATAGCCTTCGCCCGCGACGCCCGCTTCCTCGGTTACGTCGCGGAATTTCATGTTGCCTTCGTTGTGATAGAGGCGGTTCCAGTATAGTGGTCCTGTCTTCTGAAGCGAAGGCAGTGCCGCACCGTTTGTGAAGAAGATGTCCGGACGTCCATCGCCATCGTAGTCAAAGGCGGCGAGACCGCCAGCCATGGTCTCGATCATGTGCTTCTGGGGCGTGGGGCAGTTGTGCAGAACAAAGTCGATACCTGACTTCTGGACCACGTCCTCAAAACGAATGGGCGCAAGGGGCTCTCCGACGCCGGCGACGCAACATGCGAGAATGGCGGCCACCAGCGCAGCCGCAGCCCATGTGAACGTCCGGAACACCATTGACTGATTGTAGCTTTCGCGACCCTCCCATACAAGGCCGCATCCGCGGAGACGTCGGCGAAAGTTCCATTTCCAAGTTTTACGAAAACCGTATTGGGCTCCTTGTAGACGGCAGGCTCAAACAGTTCGACATGCAGTTGAAACATGGTGGGCCCGGTCTGCAGGATGTCGCGCGCTGGAGCCTTCAGGCCTTTGGAATGGACGTAATCGGCCAGGGCTTTCATGTCCGGAAAGTTCGGATCGGGGAGAATGTTCCCGCTCTCGTCGCGCTTCCACTCCCAGCCGTCGTCGAAGCCTGGCCGCCATTAAGTTGCAGGCGCTGCTCCACCTGTCCTTCGAATTCGCCGGCGCCGGCCACCGTGCTTTCCTGGACAACTTAACCCAAGCAATCGGGAGTCGCGCTCGCAACGGTCAAGAATGTAGTGACGGCCCTCAAGGCCGAAATCGGAATCAGCCTGCCAAANNTGCCAAAGGGCAGGCCGAAGAAGAAAACGTGATGTAGGCTCCGACTGCAAACGGCATGGCGGAAGAGCGGAGCCGCGCGCAACCCCAGTCTGACCTGCTGTTAACCAAATGCCTGTGCGGAAGAGACAAACGGAGAGCCGGAGCCGCCCGGCTACACGTTTTCGCCTCAGCGCCACGTCTTTGGCCGTCGTTGCCTGAGTCTCGCGAGGCGCAAAAAGCCTGTATTATGGCCAATTTTCGCGCTTTTCGTGAGCCTGTTAACCTGGTTAACAGCTTTCCGTAACGAATACTTGCCTCCTCAGGTACATCTCGGAAAATCGGCATTTGGTTAACGCGACCCATGAAAACCGGAGGTGAATGCCAGTCGTTGCCGCACCGTTCGCGCGCACTTGGCCCACGTTCCGCCCGGACGCGGCGTTCCATCCCGCCCTACCAGACTGGCGTTGCGGCGCAAGGGGCGCGCCCCGTCCAGCACCTCCGCCTGTCGGTCATCCGCAGATCTGGTGGCGCCGGCGACCGATAACCGGCTGGCACCGGAACTGGCCGTCGGAATTCTACGGCACCTGCCTACTCCGCCAGACTAGCGGTGGGCCGTGTTGGGCAGCCTGGATCGGCGCCAGGCGGATGGCTTCTCGGCACTGCGCAACCAATCGAACTGCGTATCCCAGCACCGCCATGGCTCGGGCGGTGGTCTCCACCGGCGGCACGCCTGGCAGCAGCGCCTCCAATCTGCGTTGAATACCCACTTTCAGCTTGCGTTGCCCCCTCCACCTGAGCAATGAATGTGGTGCCGAGAACATACCATGACCGAATATCCCTATATCCTGTTCAACAAATCCCCAGAACAACTGCGCCACCTGGGCGCCTGCGGCGGAAGGGCCTACGGCCGCAACCAGAGCGCCCGCCGCGCCCTGGTGGCGGCACCGCCGGAAGCCGTGCCGCCACCCGCGGTGTCACGGCAAACGGCCGCCGAAGCCATCCACCTTCTGGACACCCAGTTTTCCGTGGCTGCGCGGTGCGGAAAGGTAACTCTCCCGGAACCAGGCGTGGTGCCCGCGCGCGCGGCGTGAGCGGATCAAAACCAGCGATTCGCGCGGTAACCAGAGCAGGACTTCTTCTTTGATGCCGGCAACGACCGCGCGCCGGTTTGGTGGTGGAATTCGGCTTCGCGTCGGGCGGCTTCGCGCATTTGGATAGGAGTCAACCCTATGCGCGCCAGCCTTCTCTCCGCCGCACCCAGGATACCTGCGATCACCTGGGAAGAAACCGCGAACGCCTGTGCTATTTCCAAAGCCGAATGGGGTCGTTGGCAGCCCAGCTCCGGAGGAATCGGCACTGTTGGAAACCATGGCTATTCTGGTCCAGGCCCATGACGACCGCCACCACCCGTTGCCACCTGTGCCTCCTCACGAGATGCTGGGATACCTGATGGAAACCAGCGGCCGGACAACCAAGGACCTGCTGCCAATCTTTGCCATGCGTGGCCGTTTTTCCGAGGTCTTGAACGGCAAGCGTTCCATCAGCAAGGAGCAGGCAAAGAAGCTCGCCACGTTTTTCAAAGTCACGGCAGACCTTTTCATTTAACTCGTCCGCGTTCCCAGGGCAACTGGAGCGCCGTCATCTCCCGCCGCCCAGCGTTCGACGTGGTGGCGTTCATCACCGCACTCTGCACCGCGCGCGGATTGCTCACGATGGCATTGACCGCCTCGCCCGCAACAGAGCCGTTGTGGCCGGACCGTCGAGTTGAATCACGAGGCCGGCGCCAGACGGCGTTCCGCCGCCGATCCGGTCGAGCGAGGGAAGGCCGGCCAAGCCCGGCAGCGGCGTGCCGTTTTGGTACGTGGTTGACTGGAATCGAACCGCCGGTTTCGACGAGCGAGAGCGGTGTCACGTTGCCCGGCATCGCCGTCGGCTTCTGGCCCGTCATCATCGCGTACAACTGGATCAGATCGCGAATCTGCGGTGACCGGATCGCCGGGTCGAGGTTGCCGCCGTAAGCGGATTTCGCGGTGTCGACAATCTGCTGTCCGGAGGCGGTTGGAGGCGCGCATATGCGGCCTTTCCAGGACGGGCTGGCGCGACTGACGCGACCCTCGTCTCCGGAGGTAGTTCGCGAGGCGCGCATATGCGGCCTTTGGCGCGGACGCGCGCCGGTGAACTTTACGGCTGGCTGGAGGCGCTACCCGTTCCCGGATACACACCCATGAAGCTCAGAGTGTCGCCGGCCGCGATCAGGGCTTGTAATTGGGCCTGCGTGTGCACCGCGTTGGTATCGTCGATATAGTTGCTTGCCGAGGGTTGGTACAGCAGCCCGTGTACCTGGCCCTGGAGCGTGCCTCTGGCGATCAGATCGATGTTGCCCGCACTTGCTTGCAACTGCAGCGTCGTCCAATCGGTCTGGGCCGAAGAACTGCCCACAGTTGCCGCCGTCAACGTGAGCGTGTACCCCACCGCGGGAGCTGTTCCCGTATCGAAGCACAGACTGTATGCGGCTATATCGTTTTTCTCAGCCGCGGTGTAGCCGTTGAAGAGCTTGTGGCTCAAAAACTCCGCAAGCCCGGAGTCGATGCCGTCATGCGCCAGCCCAAAACCATCGATGGAGGTCGCGCCGAACCTGTCGTACAGCAGCTTCTGATAGATGTTCCTCAGTTCCGGCACCTTCAGCGGCTGCGGGGGGAACTGCTTTACAATGAGCCGGTTCGAACCCGGGCCGGGATTGGAGGTATGGCAGTCGTTGCAGGGCCCTTTCTGCGAAAAGCCTGTACCGTTGACCGTGAGGAAATCGGACTGTCCAGCGGCGGGATTCCCGCCACTCAACGAGCTGGGCAGAGTGCGATCCAGGTTCTGATAAGGGTTCGGCTGGAACAGGATGCTGTTGGCGAAGTTGGTGTAACCCCCCATGTCGGTGGTGGAAATCTGGGAGCCGCCCATCAACAAATCGAAGGCCGGGTTGAAAGCCGCGAAGTTGGCCTTGTCCCCCCTCCAGTGATAGGGCGAGAGGTTCAGCAAACCGCGCAGAGTCTGTGTGGTCATGGGCCCCTTCATGGGGTGGAATTGGATGGTCGTGCCGTTCTGCTTGGCGCTGGTCATGCTGCCAGTCGGATCGCCCAGGTTCCACGCCAGGTGGTCCATGTCTCCATCCACGTGACAGGAGGCGCAGGCCCCCGTGCCGTTGCCGGAAAGCTTGGCATCGTACAGAAATCCGCGTCC